>JAKLLB010000019.1 GCA_023150345.1 Aquabacterium sp. | reverse complement strand
ATGTGTAAGGCATGCCGCCAGCGTTCAATCTGAGCCAGGATCAAACTCTTCAGTTCGATCTTGAAATTCGCTCAAAACGGAATTGAAGTGAACTTCACTTCTCTACCGCGAGCATCTGTAGGCCTCTCGGCCAGACCCTTCTCAGGGCCCAGCACCTCTTCCTTCAGACACCCACGCTTATCGGCTGTTGATTGTTAAAGAACGGTTGCGACTCACTCGGCTCGCTGCTGATTCGCGATCAGCGAAGAGATGAGATTATGGCAGCTTTTTTGCGGCGCTGTCAACACCCCGTCTCACTAAACGTTGAAGCTCACAGTCTGGAGCCCCGGCGTCGCGGACCGTCGCGGACATCACACAGCCAACGCATCGCGCCCGCTGCCTCCGCCATCGTCCCGCAAAGGACGCTGTGATCAGCGGAGCCTGCGATTATGGCTGGTTTATCTTGCTTTCGTCAACAGTCGTCGGTGAAGACAGGCGTCGGGACGCTCACGCCTGTCGCGCACCGAGTCCAGATGATCGCGCTGCGACATGTTGGGACACGATGAGTCGTGCGATCCTGCGGTGCGCGTCTCGCTTCGCCCGGCACGCAGCGGACCCCTCGCGTGCCCAGGTGGGGTCCGGTGGTGGAACTACAAGGGCAGGCCGGCGGGTCGGATCCCAGCGGCCAGCAGCTCCTGCCGCCACGCCAGGGCGGGCTGCTCGGACTGCGTTGCCGCGTCAAGCATGCGCCGCAGCTTCTGACTGTCGGAGCGCAGGATTCGCTGCTTGACGGCAGAGATCTGGGCAGGATGCATGGAAAAGCTGCGCAGCCCCATGGCCAAGAGCAGTTCCGTGAACGCAACGTCACCGGCCATCTCGCCGCAGATGCTGACCGGCTTGACCGCAAGACGGCTGGCGTCGATCACCTCCTGTATGAGACGCAACACCGCGGGGTGCCAGGAGTCGTACAGGTGCGCCACGGTTTCGTCGGCGCGATCGATGGCCAGGGTGTACTGGATGAGGTCGTTGGTGCCGATGGAAACGAAGTCGAAGTGTCGAAGCAGCCACGAGGTCATCATCGCCGCAGCAGGCACTTCGATCATCGCGCCCAGTTCCACGGGTGTGAACGGCTGACCCGAGTCCTGAAGTTGCTCGCGGGCCCGTGCCACGGCTTCTGTGATCAGGCGGACCTCGGTACGGTGGGCGACCATGGGCACGAGGATGCGTACCTTCCCGTAGGCGCTCGCGCGCAGTATGGCCCTCAGTTGCTGCCGGAACATGGCCGGCTCCGATAGGCTCCAACGTATCGCGCGCAGGCCCAGCGCCGGGTTCAGTACGTGTTCGTGGCGCAGCTCGTTGATCGACATGCGGTCGAGCGGCTTGTCCGCGCCTATGTCCACAGTCCGTATCGTGACGGGCAGACCCTGCATGGCCTGCACCGCACCGCGGTAGGCTTCGAACTGCTCATCCTCGTCGGGAAGATCGGCGCCCCTGTTCATGAACAGAAACTCGGTCCTGAACAGACCCACCCCGACAGCCCCCGCTTCCAACGCATGAACCGCGTCTCCGGGCAACTCGATGTTGGCATGCAGCTCGATGGCTTCGCCGTCGAGCGTGACCGACGGCGTGTGGCGCAGACGGTCCAGCCGAGCGCGCTCGAGCTCGCTCTGGCGCTGCCGAAAGCGGTATTCCTCCAGGACGATGGGGGACGGATTGATCAGGACGACGCCCGCATCGCCGTCGATGATGAGCCAGTCGTCCTGGCGAATCAGCCGGCTCGCCTCCCGCGCCCCGACCACGGCCGGAATATCCATGCTGCGCGCCACGATGGCCGTGTGCGAGGTGCGCCCACCGACGTCCGTGACGAAACCAGTGAAGACGCTGCCCTTGAACTGGAGCATGTCCGCTGGCGCGATGTCGTTGGCGACAAGGACAAGTGGATCCTCGCCGCCGAAGTCGTGAACACCCACCGGACGAGCCGATGGGTCCGGCTCCTCGCGTGACAAGGCACGCAGGAGACGCTCGGCCACCTGTTCGATGTCCGCCTTGCGCTCTCGCAGGTAGTCGTCCTCCATTTCGTCGAACTGCCGCGCCAGCACCTCGGTCTGCGCGGTCACTGCCCACTCGGCGTTGTAGTGCCTCTCCGACACCCACTGCTTGGTGGCCTCGGCCAGAACGTCGTCACGCAACAGCATCAGGTGCACGTCGAGCAGCGCGTCCAGTTCGGGTGGTGCGTCGGTCGGCAGTTCCTGCTTCAGGGCGTCGATTTCGTTGACGACGACGTCGCGGGCGTGGCGCAGCCGCGTGATCTCGTCGGGCACGGACGCGGGGTCGACGAAATAGTGCGCCACGTCGACGCGGCTGGATGCGACCAGAACTGCACGGCCGATCGCCACGCCGCGTGAAACCGGCAAACCGAAGACCTGGATGCTCACCGGACCTCCTGTGATCGCCCGCAGCACCAGCACAGGCCCGCGGACGCGCGCTGCCTGGTCACTGCCCTTCGCCGAACTTGTCCTCGATGATTGCCCGAATGGCCGCCATCGCAGCGTCCTCGTCGGGTCCATCGGTTTCGATCGTGATCTCGGCACCCATCCCCGCGGCGAGCATCATCACACCCATGATGCTCTTGGCGTTGATTCGGCGCCCGTTGCGCGCCAGATACACCTCACTCTTGAAGCCGCCCGCCAGCTTCGTGAGCTTGGCCGACGCGCGCGCGTGCAGGCCGAGCTTGTTGCTGATGGTGATGTTGCTCGTGATCATTTGGGAACAGGTTCACCTGATTCTGGGGGCTGCTTTGGGGCCAACTGGATGACGCCTTGGGTCGCGCCAGCCATCGCCAGCGCACACAACCGCTCCAGCGGCTGGTGGCGGTAACTCAGTGCCCGCCACAGCATCGGGACGTTGGCTCCGGTGAGCACTCGGGTATTGGGGCGCTCGGCGAGGCGCTGGGCCACGTTGCATGGCGTCGCGCCGAACACGTCTGCAAGCACCAGGACTTCTTGCCCCTCAAGTGGCGCAAGAACTTCTCGTAGCTGATCGTCCACTGCCTCGCAGGTTTGAGCGGGCTGAACGTCGACGGCGATCACTTCGCCCGCGGCCTCGGGGTAGACATGTGACGCCACGGACTTGAAGGCACTGGCCAGGGGCACGTGGGCGATGACAAGCAGGCGCGGCATGTTCAAGGGACAGAGCTTCGAACCATTATCTCGTCGGATCGGGCTGCGGCGAGCCGCGCCGGCGCAAGACGAACCAGGCGAACGATGCGATGCACGCGACCAGGAAGACTCCAAATGCCGCCCGATACGCAGCCTTCGTGCTCCAGCCACTGCCCTGCAACAGATCGATCAGCAGGCCCAGGCCCCATTGGACGACGAAGACACCTGCGAAGAGGATCAAGTTGTATGCCGACAACGCGCGCCCGGCGAGCGCTGCTGGAAACGCCTGGCCCAGCGCGGGCTGGCTCAACGACACCACGCTGGTGCACACGCACCACAGCGCCCACCATGTGGTTGCTGCCCCCTCGCCCAACCAAACGATGACCGCCAGCACCAGGCAACCCGGCCACCACGCAGCGGCGATCACGCGTTCACCCGGCCAGCCCATGCGAAGCAGGCGAGGAATGGCGACGCCCCAAGCGAGAAAGGTCAACAACATGCTGGTGTTGACCGCGAACAGCCCGACTGCAGCGGCCGAGGGGCTGTAGCCGGCAACCTGGGTCAGCCATGGGCCGATCCAGAGCGTCTGCATCGCCACGAGCCCGCCATAGGCGAAGAACCCCATCGGCGCCAATGCGATGAACGACGGGTGCGCGAACACTTGTGCGTAGCCGGTGCGAGCGTTCGCGGCGCCTGGTGGTGCGCCGGCCTCGGCGCGGTGCGGCCTGTCCCGCGGGACCGCTCGCGCCACCACGACCATGGCGATCAACACTGCAAAGGCCAGACCCACGAACAGTCCACGCCACCCGGTATGCGGCAGCAACCACTGCACCGGCAGCGTCGAGGCCAGCATGCCGAAGGAGCCGGTCATCAGCATCCAGGCGTTGGCACGCAACTGAAGTTCGGGCGCGAAGTGATGGCGATAGGCCGTCAGAGGCGCCATCAGGCAACCGGCCACTCCGACGCCGATGAAGAACCGCGCCAGGAGCAGTTGAGGCAGTGTCTGAGCGACCGCGAACGCCACGCTGCCAGCGACAGCGACGGCGAGCAGCGAAATGAGCACCCGCCGTGGGCCGTATCGGTCCAGCGTGATGCCCAGCGGCAGCTGCATGGCCGCAAACCCCACGAAATAGGCCCCCGCCAGGAGACCCAGCTGCGCTGCGCCCAGCGCGAGCTCTTGGCTGAACACCGGCGCCAGCGTCGCGGTGACCGCCCGTATAAGTGCCGACAAAAAGTAAGCGCTCGCAAACGCCAAGAGCATGATGACCGCTTCCCGGCGTGGAAGCATTGCCGGATCGGCCCCTCTCGAATCCGGTTGCCGAACGCGGCCGGCAGCACTCATCGCCAGACCTCGAGGGCAGGACGCTTCGACCATCGGCCGCTCGCACCGAGCACAACGATCACGGCCGCACCTCGATCGAGTGCAGGAACGTCCGCACCTGCTCGTCGTTGAGCGCCGGCCCACCGACCGTGCCTTGAGCCACCAGAGTTCCGTACGAAAAGACCACCAGGTGCGACGCGTGGGCGCGTCCGTCCCCCAGCTGGCCGGCAAGGCGCCAAGATCGTGCTTGCGGCTGGGGAGTCATACCGGGAACAGTCGACGGCTGGTCGTCGACGACGCGACCGTCGATGTTGCCCTTCCCGGCCTGCAGCATGGCTCGCAGCGCAGGCTCCACGTTCGCCGGATCGCCCACGTCGGCATGACCCAGCGCGAAGACCAACCCCTCGGCCTGGCAGGCGTAGATGCGCAGTGCCACCTGCCGCCCCGCCAGTTCGACTTGTCGCTGATGGCCTGCCGGACGGCACGGAAACTGCGCCTTCAGCGGGGTGCCTTCCGCTCGGAACTCGCGCCAGTCGAGCGCCGGCGCGCAGGCCTGCGCAGCGAGTGTCGAGGCAACGAGGATGGCAAGCGTGATTCGGTTCATCGCGTCATTATCCTGGGGGGTGCCGGCCTGTATCGAAGCGTGAAATACTGCTCGATTCGCACACACCCCCCCATACGCCCGGGATCGACACCCAGGCGGGCGCGCGCGGACCATCGTCAGGTTTCCACGAATTCAACTGGCCCGCCGGGCCCGCAGGATCACGGATGACTTCTTCCGACCCGCCCGTCGCCGAAGTGCTGCGCAGTGTGCTGGGCCTCGTCGCCTCTGAAACCGCGGCGCCGTTGACCCGCGCCCTCGATCGCGTACAGGAACTGCGCCAGGGAGTACGACCGGGCCAAATGGAACTGCAGGCGCTGTGCGAAGACCTTGCCGCAGCGCGCCGTGCCGGCATGGTCGGCCAGCAGATTGCCCGCCTCGCGTCCGGCGAATTCCGGGTGACGGAGGAGCCAGTGGACCTCGCGCTGGCTCTCAACCAGTTGCTGACCGACCATCGGGTCGCGGCAGGACCGATGGCGGTGGAGTTCCGCGAGCAGGTGAAACCGGTCACGGTCATGGCCGACCTGAGCCTTGTTGGCACGCTGGTCCAGTCGCTGCTGGCGTGGTGCAGCGAATCCGCAGCCTCGGCGGTGGCCATGCGTTTGGCCCCACGTGAAGGCGCACCACAGGCCCTGCTGGTGTGTCGGTTCAATCGCCGGACGAGCCCTGCCGAGCATTCCGAGCCCCTGAGTTGGTACCTGATGCGCAGTGCAGCGCAAGCGTTGGGCGCGCGACTGAGTGTCGAGACCGAGGTGCATACGACCGTCGTCCTGCTCTTCGACGGGTTGGTGCCCGCCACTTCGCTCGATCGGCGGCCAGCTGCCGATGTCAGTCGCGTGGCCGGTAGCCAGGTACTGGTGCTGGCGCCGGATCGGGACGTCAGGCAACAGGTGCGCCAGGCAATCCAGGGCCTGGATTTGATCGTTGACTACGTCAACTCGGTCGACGCCGCCCGCCAGTTCTGTGAGGATGGGATGCCCCAGGCGGTGGTGTACGCATCGGCGCTGGGGGGGGCCACGCTGGAACGGTGGAGGAAGTCGTTGAACGAGCGCGGCGGCATGCCGCCGTTCATCGAGATCGATCCCGAGGCCCATGGCTTCGAGCCGCTCGGTGACCACGACCGCGCTGCGGCCCGCGTCGGCATGGAGGGATTGGCGCAGAGTCTGCCGGCGGCACTGGCGCTGGAGCTGTCGCGCCGCCGATGACACTTCGGTGACCAGGCATTCGATCCAGGCCGCAAGCGGATCCACGCCAGCACAACTAAACTGGCGGCGTATCACGAGCCGACGATGCGCCGGCTGCATCGTGCACCACCCCAGGCACCGTGGGTGCCCCGCGCGGGGGAGTTGGCGTTGCACACTGGATTTGGTCGACAACCTCTTGCGCGCCCCATGAAGCCATCAATCCGACTCGCCATCATTGGCACCATCGTCGCCGCTGTCGCGGTGCTGGCATGGTTTGCGCTGGGCGCAGGCTCTTCCCGCACCAGTGCACCGGCGGTCGACTACACGCTGCTCGACGGTACCCGGGGCAACATCGCGCGCCTGAAGGGCCAGGTGGTACTGGTGAACTTCTGGGCCACGAGCTGCACGACCTGCGTGAAGGAGATGCCTCGAATCATCGAGACTTACCAGAAGTACCGCGGCCGTGGTTTCGAGACACTGGCTGTGGCCATGGAGTACGATCCTCCAGCCTTCGTCGCCAGCTTCGTGCAGACCCGGTCACTTCCGTTTGGGGTTGCAATCGACAACACCGGCGAGATTGCCCGGCAGTTCGGTCAGGTTCGCGTCACCCCCACAACGGTGCTCATCAACAAGCGCGGCGAAGTCGTCAAGCGCTACGTCGGCGAACCGGATTTCCCGGCCCTGCACGCTCTGTTGGAGCAACTCCTGTCCGAGAGTTGAGGCCTCGATCTCCCGCCGGCTGCAGAGGATGCTCAGACAGCGCCGCTGACGCCCGCCTGCGCGGCCTGCTGGTCGGCGTGATAGCTGGAACGCACGAGTGCGCCGACTGCCGCATGGCTGAATCCCATGTCGCGCGCAGCGGCCTCGAACATCCTGAACGTGTCGGGGTGCACATAGCGGCGCACCGGCAGGTGGTGGCCGGAAGGGGCAAGGTACTGCCCGATGGTCAGCATGTCGATGCCATGCCCGCGCATATCCCGCATGACATCGAGGATCTCATCGTCGGTCTCGCCAAGGCCCACCATCAGACCGCTCTTGGTCGGGACACCCGGGTGCAGCGCCTTGAACTTCTGCAACAGGCGCAGGCTGAACGCGTAGTCGCTGCCCGGTCGCGCTTCCTTGTAGAGGCGCGGCACCGTCTCGAGGTTGTGGTTCATCACGTCGGGTGGCGCTTCGCGCAGGATCTCGAGCGCCCGGTCGTCGCGGCCGCGGAAGTCGGGCGTGAGGATTTCGATACGGGTGGCGGGCGCATGCTGCCGCACCTGGCGGATGCACTCGACGAAGTGGCCGGCACCGCCGTCACGCAAGTCGTCGCGGTCGACGCTGGTGATGACCACGTACTTCAGGCGCAGCGCGGCAATGGTGCGCGCCAGGTTCTCGGGCTCACGTTCGTCCAGCGGGTCGGGCCGTCCGTGGCCGACATCGCAGAACGGGCAACGGCGGGTGCACTTGTCGCCCATGATCATGAATGTGGCGGTGCCATGCCCGAAGCACTCGCCGATATTCGGGCAAGAGGCCTCCTCGCACACTGTATGCAACTGGTGCTCGCGCAGGATCTGCTTGATCTCGTAGTAGCGGGTGGTGGGTGAGCCCGCTTTGACGCGGATCCAGTCGGGCTTCTTCAGCGCCTCGGCGGCCACTACCTTGATCGGGATGCGCGCGGTCTTGGCCTGGGCCTTTTGCTTGGCAGTTGCGTCGTAGGCCGGGCCGGCCAGGGGGGTGTGGACGACCTTGTCGGTGGCCATGTTCGTGAACCTGCGGTGTGCGGCAACCCAGGCGGGCCGTCGCTTGCTCAAGGCATGTGGCGAGGGCTCAGCTGGGCGGCCAGGCTGTGGCCGAGCTGCTCGGCGACGGTGTGCCAGTCGGCGTGGACGCCCAGTGTAGCCAAGTCGATCGACCGCAGCCCCGCGTAGCCACATGGGTGGATGCGTTCGTAGGGGCTCAGATCCATCGCGACGTTGAGTGCCACACCGTGGTAGGTGCAGTGCCTGCTGACCTTGATGCCCAGTGCGGCGATCTTGCCCAGGCCACGAAAGGGGTCGCCCGGGGGGCGGGGCCCGGCCAGGGCGGCATGGCCGCAGGGATCGTCCAGCTTCACATAGATTCCCGGTGCGCCGGCCACGCGGTGACCGGTCACGCCATGGGTCTGAAGCACCCGCAACACAGCCTGCTCGATGCGAAAGACATACTCTTTCACGTAGATGCCCAGGCGCTGCAGGTCGATCAGCGGATAGGCCACCACCTGCCCCGGACCATGGTAGGTGACCTGCCCGCCCCGGTTGGTGGCCACCACCGGAATGTCGCCGGGCCGCAGCACGTGCTCAGCCTTGCCGGCCACCCCCTGGGTGTAGACCGACTCGTGCTCGACCATCCAGATCTCGTCGGGCGTATCCGGGCCACGCCGGTCGGCATGGGCGCGCATGGCTTGCTCGGTTTGGGCGTAGGGGCTGCGACCCAGCATGCGCACCACGGGCGTCCCGACCGGCTGACTCATGTGCACCGCGTCCTCACAGCACAACCTTCACCATCGGGTGCGTGCTCAGAGTGCGATAGAGCTCGTCGAGCTGGTCGCGGCTGGTGGCCGTGATGGTGATGGTCAAGCCGAGGTAGCGCCCGCCGCTGCTGGGCCGCTGCTCGATCGTCGTGGCGTCAAACGAAGGGTCGAACTGACGCGCGACCACCGCGATGGCCTCGACGAAACCATCCGCCTGCT
Organism: Aquabacterium sp.; assembly: GCA_023150345.1. GTDB lineage: Bacteria > Pseudomonadota > Gammaproteobacteria > Burkholderiales > Burkholderiaceae_C > Pseudaquabacterium. The sequence continues at coordinate 43,175 of JAKLLB010000019.1, read as the reverse complement.
GTCCCATCACCTTGATGGGGAACTGGCATGGGTACTGGATCAGCGACTCTTCGGGCGGAGTGTCGGGCATGGCGGTTGGTGGCGGGCTGTGTGGGCGGCGGCAATTCAGGTGCACTGATCGAGCTTGGCGCGCTGATAGGCCTCGTAGAGCCGTGCATACACCGGACCCGGCCGACCCCGCAGGGCGCCATGCCCGACGAGCTCGCCGTCGATGCGTGTCACAGGCAGCACTTCGCGGCCGGCCGATGTGAGCAGGACTTCGTCGGCCGTGCGCAGATCGTCCTCGGACAGCTGCCGCAGGTTGTGCGCAATGCCGCACTCGTCGCAGAGTTCGGCCATCAGCGCCATGCGCACGCCCTCGAGGAGATGCTCGCTCCGAGGTGGTCCCAGGAGCGCACCCTCGTGGACGACCCAGACGTTGCTGCTCGAGCCTTCGGTGAGCCAGCCGTCGCGCAACAAGATGGTCTCGACGGCGCCGTGATCGGCCGCGATCTGGCGGGCCAGCACGTTGCCGAGCAGCGAAGTGCTCTTGATGTCGCCGCGCTCCCAGCGGAAGTCGCGTGCGGTGACGCAGGCAACCCCATGGTGCCGCTGCTCGGCGCTGGGCGGGCGCATCGACTGGGTCATGGCAAACACCGTCGGCTCGAGCCCCTGCACCATCACGTGCTCGCGCGGCGCAACCCCGCGGGTAACCTGCAAGTACAACATCTGGTCGGCGGCTGGATGGGCATCGACCAGTTCCCGCAGCAGGGAAAGCCAGCCCGGACGATCGTGGGGATTGGGGATGCGCAGTTTGGACAGACTGCGCTCCAGCCGCGCCATGTGGTCGTCGAATCGGAACAGGCGCCGGCCATACACCGGCACCGCCTCATAGACACCGTCACCGAACAGAAACCCGCGGTCGAGCACGGACACCTGCGCATCGCGCAGCGGCTGGGTGCGACCGTTGAGGTGGCACAGGGTGTCGGGCAGGGTCGGCATGGCTGGCCTTTCGGACTGCACCACGATGCGTGGCATCGGTGGTCAGCTTAGCCCAAGCACCGCCTTCGGGGTACTCCAGTGGTCACTTGATCCACAGGCGCAGTGCGTCCCAGGCACGGCCCAGCAGACCCGCCTGCTCCACCGGCGCCAGCACCACCAGCGGCACCGTCGCCACCGGAACCCCGCCCTGCGTGGTGACCTTCAGCGTCCCCACGCGCTGGCCCTGCGTGAGCGGCGCGACCAGAGGGTCGGTGCGCTCCAGCGCGGTCTTGAGCTTGTCGCCCTCGCCCCGAGGCACAGCGACCACCAGGCCCTGCGCCGCGCCCAGGCTGACCGTGGGCTGGCGCCCCTTCCAAACCGGCACAGTGGTCGCGGCCTTTCCGGGCTCGAACAGGCGCACGGCGTCCCACGCGACGTACCCCCAGTTCAGAAGCTTCTGGCTCTCGTTGGCCCGCGCCTCGCGCGATGCCGTTCCCATCACCACGCTGAGCAGGCGGCGTTTGCCGTTGGGCATGTCTCGCTGGGCGCTGGCCACCAGGCAGTAGCCGGCTGCGTCGGTGTACCCGGTCTTCATGCCGTCGACCGTGGGATCGCGCCCGAGCAGCATGTTGCGGTTGTCCTGCCGGATTCCGTTGTACGTGTACTGACGCAGCGAGTAATACGTGGCGTAGGGTTGGGGAAAGTCGCGCACGACATGAGCGGCAATGATCGCCAGATCGCGCGCGCTGCTGTAATGCCCGGGTTCGGTCAGGCCGGTGACGTTGCGAAACTGCGTGTTCTTCAGGCCCCATGTCTGGGCCTGGCGGTTCATCAGGCCCACGAATGCGTCCAGCGAACCGGCCACGCCCTCGGCCAAGGCAACGGCGGCATCGTTGCCGGATACCGCGATCATGCCGCGCAGCAGTTCGTCGACCTTGGGCATCATCGTGGTGTCGATGAACATGAGCGAGCCGCCGCCCTTGCGCTCTGCCCACGCCCGCTGGGACACGGGCAGGGTCTGCTCGAGCGTGAGCTTGCCGGCTCGGACCGCGTCGAACACCAGCCATGCCGTCATGAGCTTGGTCAACGACGCCGGGTCAGCTTGCGTATCGGCCTGCCGCTCGGCCAGCACCTGGTCCGTCGTGACATCGAGCAACAAGTAGGCGCGCGCGGCGAGCTCGGGTGGCTGTGGCACCTGGGCAGTTGCATGACCGGACATCAGGTTCGCGGCCACGATCAGCACGAGGGCAAGTAGGCGATTCATGGATGGGACGAGATTCAGTATGGGTTGGGCGGGACTCGGGCAACGCCGCTGACCGCGGCGCCGCGACTCAGCGGTGCCAGGCCTGCACGACCTGTGTCTTCAGCTGCGTGAGTTGGCCGTGGAAGAAGTGGCCGACGCCGGGCAGGACGACGACGGGCAAGGCCTGAGGCCGCGCCCAGTCGAGCGTGGCCTGCAGCGGCACGACATCGTCCGCCTCGCCGTGAACGACGATGGTATCGGCTGGAACCGGTGGCAGGACGTAACGGCTGGTTGCCGGACCGACCAGCACCAGGCGCTCGACGGGATCAGACGCGGCCAGACGCTGCGCCGCGCTGGCGGCCACGTAGCCACCGAACGAGAAGCCGCCCAAGGCCAGCGGACAACCCGGTTCGCGCGTGGCGGCGATGACCGCCAGCGCATCTTCGGTTTCACCGCGACCATCGTCCCATTGGCCCGCAGAGCCGCCGACGCCGCGGAAGTTGAACCTCGCGGCCCGATAGCCCAGCTGGACGAAAGCGCGTGCCAACGTTTGCACCACCTTGTTGTCCATGGTGCCGCCATGCAGCGGATGCGGATGGCACAACACGACAACCCCGCGCACGGGGGTGCCATCGCCAGGTTCGGACAGGACGCATTCGATCGCGCCCGCCGGGCCCTGCACCTCGAGCCGTCGGGTATGCAGCAGCATCGCGCGGCTTCAGCGGCCCACGTCCGGCGGCAGCACCAGTCGCTGGACCACCTGGCCATCGCGCAGGTGGCTGCGCACGATCTCGTCGATGTCGTCGTGGTCCACGTACGTGTACCAGGTCCCCTGCGGGTAGACCACGGCCACCGGCGCCCCTGCGCAGCGATCCAGGCAGCCCGCCTTGTTCACGCGCACGCCACCGGGGCCGGCCAGACCGGCGGCCTTGACCTGCGCCTTGCAGTGCTCGAACACCTGCTGCGCGCCATGCGCGGCACAGCAGGCCTCGCCGTTCTCGCGCTGGTTCAGGCAGAAGAAGATGTGGTGCTTGTAGTAGCTCATCGCACGGCCATTGTAGGCAGCCTGCCCGATGGCCATGAGTCAGAACGGCAGCCCGACATAGTTCTCGGCCAGTGCGGTGAGTGCGGCCGGCGATCCGATCAGGTACTCCAGTTCGGCATGCTGCATTCGCTCGGTGAAACTGCCCTGGTCAGGGAAGTGGTGCATCAGCTGCGTCATCCACCACGAGAAGCGCTCGGCCTTCCACACGCGCGACAACGCCCGTGCCGAGTAGTGCTCGATGCCGCTGCCGTCGCCACGGTAGTGCGCGTCCAGCGCCTCCCAGAGGTAGGCGACATCACTGGCCGCAAGATTGAGCCCCTTGGCGCCCGTCGGTGGCACGATGTGCGCCGCATCGCCGGCCAGGAACAGCCGCCCGAAACGCATCGGCTCGGCCACGAAGCTGCGCAGCGGTGCGATGCTCTTCTCGAGCGACGGACCCGTCACGAGCGAGGCCGCCGTTGCCGCAGGCAGGCGCGCCGCCAGTTCGGCCCAGAATGCATCGTCGCTCCAGTTTTCCGCCCGGTCCTGCAGCGAGCACTGAAGGTAGTAGCGGCTGCGCGTGCGGCTGCGCTGACTGCACAGCGCAAAGCCGCGTTGATGCCGCACGTAGATCAGCTCGTGCGAGACCGGCGGCACCTCCGCAAGCAGGCCGAGCCAGCCGAAGGGGTAGACCTTCTCGTGCAGATTGATGCGCTCGGCCGGCACGCTGGCCCGGCACACGCCGTGGAAGCCATCGCAGCCGGCAATGAAGTCGCAGCTGATCTCGTGGCGCCGGCCCGCTCGCACATAGGTCACGCGGGGCTGCGTGCCGTCCCAGCCCTCCAGCGCCACGTCTTCGGCTTCATAGACGGTGCGCAGCCCCGCCTGCTGCCGCGCCTGCATCAGGTCGCGGGTCAGGTCGGTCTGGCCGTACACCATGACGCGCCGACCGGTCAGTGCATGCAGGTCGACGCGGTGCCGCTGCCCGTCAAAGCACAGGTCGAACCCGTCGTGTGCGAGACCGGCACGGTCCATGTGGTCGGCCACACCAGCTTGGCGAACCAGGTCGACCGTGGTTTGCTCGAGCACGCCGGCGCGAATGCGCCCGAGCACGTACTCCGGGGTGTGCCGCTCGAGCAATACAGCGTCGACGCCTGAGCGGGCGAGCAACTGCCCGAGGAGCAGCCCGGAGGGCCCCCCACCTACGATCACAACCTGCGCACGTTCCATACCTGGACTCACAAAAGGGTTTTGACAGGCGTCAAAGCGTAGGCGGGAGAGCGGGGTGATTCAATGCATAAAGCCCGCCACAGTTAGCACTTTTCGAACCTGTTTCATGCGCCAAGTCCATGCTCGCAGCGTCTCCCTGCCGGTCTACGCCTTGTATGGTGAGCCAGGACTACCGCCACTGGTAGACCAACTCCACTGCGAAACCATTGCCCAGCGCAGCCGGCTGCATGGCTGGGAGATCCAAGCCCACCGACACGAACACCTGTTTCAAATTCTGTACCTGGACCGAGGACGTATGCAGGTGCAACTGGACTCCGGTGACAACCACCGGCGACCCACCTTGGAGCTGGACGGGCCCGCGGCGGTGAGCGTGCCGGCACTGGTGCCGCATGGCTTTCGATTCGATGACCAGGTCCAGGGGACCGTGATCACCGTCTTCGAACCCCATCTGGACCGACTGCTGGGCGCCGTGACCGATCTGCGCGACCATCTGCGCACCGCCCGTGTGCACCAATGGGCCGACGACGACCCCGCTCACCGGCCCCTCGGGGTGCTCATCGGGCTGCTCTGTGCCGAGTACCACGCGGCTCAAACGTGGCGCGCAGCGGCTCTGGACGCGGCACTGCTGGCGGTGCTGGTGCACCTGGCCCGCCCGCATCGGCAGGCCGCCATCGCTGCGGTACCTCGACGACGCCGCGCCGAGCACCATGTGCGACGCCTGCGTGTCCTGGTGGAAGAGCGCTTTCGGCAGCAGCCGTCCCTGGCCGCGCTGGCCCGCGAACTGGGCATCTCGTCCACGCACCTCAACCGCGCAGCACAGGAGGTGCTGGGACACTCGGCGCTGGGCGTGCTGCATCAGCGGTTGCTCCTCGAAGCCCAGCGGGAGCTGACCTACACCAGCCTTTCGGTCAAGCAGGTCGCCTGGAGCCTGGGTTTCGCCGACGCGGCATATTTCACCCGCTTCTTCCAGCGGCTGGCCGGTCGGACGCCGACGCAATGGCGGGCCGCGCCGCCCGATGGAGCCGGCCGCGGGCCTGCAGAGGTTGTGGGGTGACCTGGGCTGTCCTTGAGCGGAGTCCTTGCGGGGCGAGATGTACCGCACATCGTGACGGTTGACGCATCCGTGCCCGGGGGCGGCGAGCCGCAACTGTGGGGTCAAGTTCAGTGCGCAGATGCCGATGATGGGTTGTCGGTGGCTGCGCGCCACCTCAGCCGACTACTGCACGCCGATCATGTCCTCGACCACCATCGACATCGACAAGTTGCAGGTGGGGATGTTCATCCACCTGGACTTGGGCTGGTGGGCCCATCCGTTTGCCTTGTCCAGCTTCCAGATCCACTCGGCCGAGCAAATCACCCAGATCCGCCAGCTGGGATTGAGCCAGGTGCGCTGGAGCCCGCAACGCAGCCATCTGGCCGACCAAACGCTATCGAGCGCGCCCCCAACGCCAGACTCCGATGGATCGACCGACCAAAGCTCGAACACCACGGACGAATCCGTCGATTCGGCAGCGCGCCGCCGTGCTGCGCTGGCGGAGCAGCGGCGAGCCGAACGCGTATGCGCACGGCAGTATGCCGAAGCAGGGCACGCCTGGAAGGCCGCCGTCGAGAAGGTGTTCGACGCGCCGGCGATATCGCTCCAGACCACGCAGGCACTCACGCGGTCGCTGCTCGACAAGATGTTGGTCGATGGCGAACTGTGCATACGGGTGCTCGCCGACGCGCCGGGCGACCGGGCGGCGGCACACGCCCTGAATGTCACCGTGATCTCGCTGTTGATGGGGCGCTGCTTCGGCTTCGCCGACGAGGAGATGATGGATCTGGGTGTCGGCTCGCTGCTGCATGACGTGGGCAAGCTGGAACTGCCCGACCGGCTGCGGTTGCCCGACGGGCAGTTCACGCCGGCCGAGAACAACCTGTATCGCGAACATGTCGCCCATGGCCTGAAACACGGCCAGCGCATGGGTCTGCCGAACGGTGCGCTGTCGGTGATCGCCCAGCACCACGAGCTGGCCGATGGCAGCGGCTTCCCGCAGCGGCTGGCAGGCGAACGCATCACCGTGCCGGCGCGCATCGTCGCCCTGGTCAACCGGTACGACAACCTGTGCAACCCCGCGGTGCCCTCGCATGCGCTCACGCCGCACGAGGCACTGAGCCTGATCTTCGCGCAAGCCCGGTCGAAGTTCGATGCATCGATGCTCAATGCCTTCATCCGCATGATGGGGGTGTACCCGCCCGGCTCGGTGGTGCAACTGACCGATGACCGCTACGCATGCGTCATCAGCGCCAACGCTTCGCGCCCGCTCAAGCCGCGCGTGCTGGTGTGCGACGCCGGCGTACCGGCCGACGAAGCGTTGCTGGTGAACCTGGAGGACACCCCCGACCTGGGCATCCGCCGCAGCCTCAAGCCAGCCCAGTTGCCCGTGGTTGCGCAGAACTATCTCGGCTCCGGGCAGCGCGTGGTGTATTTCTTCGAGCCTGCGCTCGCGCCCGTGGACTGTCTCGACGAGGACGAAGCGGCGTGACCGGCGACACCGGATCGGTCGTCCAGCCGAACTGGCGCGACGTGCTGCAGGCCTTGCCGGATGCGGCCTGGCTGGTCGACTCACGCACGCAGCAGATCGTGCGTGCGAACGAGCGCACGCTCGACTTGCTCGGCGTGGAGCCCGAGCGCCTGCACGGCGTCAGTGCCTGCCTGACCGTGGCCACGCCCGAAGACCTGGCCTACTGGGACGATGTGCGCGCTGGCCGCTATGCCAGCCTGTCGTCCGACACGGTGCTCGTCAATGCGGCGGGCCATCTGCTGCATGTCACACGCAGCATCCGCCCCGTGGGACCGCGCGGCGCCCCCACCCACCTGCTGGTGACCGTACGCGATCGCTCCGGCGAACAGAGGCAGCAGCAGGAGCGTGAAGCACTGCTGTCCGAGCTGCAGGCCACGCTCGAGTCGACCGCCGACGGCATCCTGGTGACCGACCTGGCCGGACGCATCACGGCCTTCAATCGGTGCTTTGCGCAGATGTGGGGCATGCCGGAATCGCTGCTGGTGGAGCGCAACGACGCCGCCGTGGCCGACTGGATGCGGCGCAGCGTTGTCGACGCCGAAGGCTACGAGCGCCGGATGGCGCGGGTGCGCGAGGCCACCCTGATGCGGGCGAACGAACGCATCGTGCTCTTGTCGGGGCAGGTCTTCGAGTGCGTCACACAGCCGCAGTGCCATCAGGGCCGGCCGCGCGGCCGGGTCTGGTCCTACCGGGATCTCACTGCACTGGAAGGCGCCAGCCAACGCATCAGCGAACTCAGCACCACCGACGTGCTGACCGGCCTGTACAACCGCCGACAGCTCGGTGGTGTGATCGTCGAGTCGATCCGGCTGGCCCGGCAGCACGGTCACACGCTGGCGTTGCTGGTGCTGGACTTGGACCGGTTCAAGCAGATCAACGATGGCCTGGGCCACGAAATCGGTGACCGCGTTCTGCAGGACACCGCCGAGCGGCTGAAGTCCTGCCTGCGTCAAGGTGACCAGGTGGCGCGCATCGGCGGTGACCAGTTCGCGCTGGTGGTGCAGCATGTCGACAGCCGCGGCGCCGAGAGTGCTGCCCGGCGGGTACTCGATGCCATCGCCCGGCCCTGCGCCGTAGACGGTTTGCAGTTCACGCTGACCTGCAGCGTGGGCGTCGCGCTGTTTCCGGTGGACGGCGAAGACGAGGACACGCTGGTGCGCAATGCCGAGACGGCCATGCAGCGCGCCAAGCAGGGTGGCCGCGGCGGCTTCCGATTCCACCAGCCGCACCACGACGCCGACCTGCGCCAACGCATGCGGCTGGACCACGCGATGCGCCAAGCACTGGCGAGCAACCGCTTCCGCCTGAAATACCAGCCGCAGGTCGACATGGTCACTGGCCAGGTGATCGGCGCCGAAGCCCTGATCCGCTGGCGCGATCCGGAGCTTGGGGATGTATCGCCGGGCGAGTTCATCCCGGTGGCCGAAGACTCGGGTTTCATCGTGCCGATCGGGGACTGGGTCATGTCGCAGGCTGCTCGACAGGCCGCACGCTGGCACCAGCAGGGCCTGGAGCTGCCGATGTCGGTGAACGTGTCGGCACTGCAGTTCCGCCAGGCGGACTTCATCGACCGCGTGGCCCGGGTGCTGCGCGAAAACAACCTGCCGGGCTCGGCGCTGGAGCTCGAGCTCACCGAGTCCATCCTGGTGCACGACGCCGACGAGGCGTTGCAGCGGCTGTCGCAGCTGTCGCAACTGGGTGTGCGGCTGGCGATCGACGACTTCGGCATCGGCTACTCGAGCATGAGTTACCTCAAGCGCTTCCCCATCGAGCGCCTGAAGATCGATCGCAGCTTCATCCAGGGCCTGCCCCACGACGCCAGCGACGCGGGCATCGTGCGCGCCATCGTCCAGCTGTCGCACGCGCTGGGCATGCGGGTGGTGGCCGAGGGCGTCGAATCGGAGCCGCAGCGTGCGTTCCTGGCCGATGCAGGGTGCCATCAGTTCCAGGGTTACCTGTACGCGCCTGCGCTCGATGCGATCAGCTTCGAGGAGCGCATCCGCGGCGAGCCGAGGATGCGCCGCACCGTACTCAGCCTGGTCGGCCGCTGAGCCACAATCGCCTTCACGCGACCGCATCGGCAACCCGGTCGGGCTGCCCGCTCGCGTCGGCCCCGCGGACGCGACTGCCCATGCTCTACAAGTTCAAGTGCAAGGCCACCGGCGACCTGATCATGCTGGGTCCCAACGGCGACGCCTTCCTGCGCGCGGTCGGGCGTGAGCCTGCACCGCGCGGCATCATCGAGACCCGTGACATGCCCGCCGTTCTGGCCGCCATCGAGCACGCCATCGCGGCCGACGAAGCGCGGCGTGCCGAGGCCGAGCGCGAAGCGCTGGATGCCGGTGAAGCCTTGCCCCCCCGCGAAGGCGTGACGCCGCGCCAACGCCTGTGGCCCATGGTGGAGATGCTGCGACGCGCATTGGCCGAGAACCAACCCATCATCTGGGGTGCGTGAGCCACTCCGGGCATCACCCGCAAGGAGCAAGCGATGAGACTTTGGAGCGACAGCTGGCCCAATGGCGAAGCCATTCCCGAGCGCTACGCCGCCGGCCGCCTGACCGGCGAGGGCGTGGGCTTTTCGGACAACGTCAACCCGCATCTGGCTTGGCGCGACCTGCCGCCAGGCACCCGCTCGCTGGCGCTGATCTGCCACGACTTCGACGTGCCCAGCCGCGGCGACGACGTCAACCAAAGCGACCGGGAAGTGCCGGCAGACCTGCCGCGGGTCGACTTCTTCCACTGGGTGCTGGTCGACCTTCCGCCCACGCTGGCGCAGATCGCCGAGGGCGAGTTCTCGCGCGGCTTCACCGCTCGCGGCAAGCCGGGGCCCGCGTCACTGCACGGCGCACGCCAGGGCCTCAACGACTACACCGGATGGTTCGCCAGCGATGCCGAGATGGCCGGCGCGTACTTCGGCTACGACGGCCCGTTCCCGCCCTTCAACGACTCGCTGGTGCACCACTACGTGTTCACGCTCTATGCGCTGGCGGTGCCGCGGCTCGAACTGGACGGTTCCTTCACCGGTGCGCAGGTGCGCCAGGCCATGGCGCCGCATGTCCTGGGCTCGGCCACGCACTCCGGCACCTACACGCTCAACAGGCGCCTGCGCCAGACCACTTGAACGAGGTCACGCGCATCATCGCCATTCGGCATGGCGAGACCGACTGGAACGCACAGTCACGCCTGCAAGGGCAGCTCGATATTCCCTTGAACCCGCATGGACGCCGCCAGGCCGCGCGCCTGGCCGACGCGCTGAGGCATGAGGCGCTGGTCGCCGTGATCAGCAGCGACCTGGGCCGCGCCCATGCCACGGCGGCCGCATTCAGCGAGCCGCTCGGCCTGCCGTTGCGCCTGGAGCCCGGCCTGCGCGAACGCGGGTTCGGGATGCTCGAAGGCAAGACCTACGAAGAGATCGACCAGCTGTGGCCGGAGCATGCGCGGCGCTGGCGCGAACGCGACATCGAGTTCACCCCGCCGGGCGGTGAGTCGCTGCGGGACTTCCAGCAGCGCGTGGTGGCCGCTGCACGGGCACTGGCCACCTCATACGGCGGCGGCACCATCGCGCTCGTGACCCATGGCGGGGTGCTGGACTGCTTGTACCGCGCGGCGCAGGGCATCGACCTGCAAGCGCACCGCACCTGGCAGCTGGGCAACGCAGCCATCAACCGCCTGCTGCACAGCCCGCAAGGCCTGGCCGTGGTGGGTTGGAACGATCGGTCCCATCTCGAGGGCATCGTTCGCGACGAGTCGCAGCCCTGAACGGCCGACGGCCCGGGCGGCAGCATCGAAGCAGCCTGGCCCCTCGCGGGGCCAGGCTGCGGACGATCAGCGGGAGATGTCGCGCCAGGAGTTCTTGCGCGGGTTGGGCGGCTTCACCACCGAGACGTCCTTGTTCTCGACCGAGCTGTCGTTGAAGCGTGTCCAACGGAACATCTTGTCGCCCGACTGCACGATCAGTGGGTGGGTGGCGTTGGCCGAGGTCGACAGCACCTCCACCTCGCCGTAGCCCGACATCACGTTGATGATGTAGCCGTAAGACGACTGGTCGCAGCTCGCGCCGCTCGCCACGTTCGCGTTGACGAACAGGCGGCCGAGCACATACTTGGGATCGGTGTTGACCATCTGGCCCACCGGCAGGTCGACGCGCCAGCCGTTGGAAGCGTTCCAGTCCACCGTGCCGGTGATTTCGCCAGTACCCCCGTCGATCGTGAGTGCCGTAGTGGACGCACGGATGTCGCCGATGGTGGAGCCGGTGTCCTTGATGGCGTAGATCGTCTGCACCTGAGTGGTACCGAAGTCGGTGATGTCGAGCAGGCGACCGGTGCCGATCATGACCACCGGCGCCCCGGCGATCTTGGTCAGTTGCGGCGGCGTCGTCACCGGCTGGCGGTTGCCACCGGGATCCTTCAGCACCGTCAAGAGCGACGTCGTGCCATCGGTCAAGTCGAACTTCCAGACATTGCCCAGCAGATCGCCGCCATACACATAGCGGATCGTGCCGTCGTTCTCACGGAAGCCCGTGAGCTGCGCCAGACCGGACTCGGCACCCAGCGCGCCGGATGTCGTCGTGAAGGTCTTGATCAGCGAACCGGTCGCGGCGTTGAGCATCCACATGCGGCCCTTGCCATCGCCGATCACTTCACCGTTGTCGTACCCCGAGGTCAACAGCACCACATAGCCGTCCGACGACGAGTTGATGACCACCGGTCGACCCACCGAATAGCCGACATAGGGCGCCTGCGCAGCATGCGCCGGGCCTGGGAAGGTCCACATCACCTTGGCGGCAGCGCCACCTTCGGTCAAGCCCTTCGGCGCGGTCACGTCGATCGAGTAGAAACTGCGTCCCGCAGCACCCATGCCGCCGACGAGCATGCGCGTGGTGTCGGTGTAGTTGCCGATCACGGGGGTGGCGTCGAGCTTGGTCTTGAAGCCGTACTCGCGCTGCACGGTCTTGCCGATGGCGCTCAAGCCTGCATACGGCACGAAGGCCCACTCTTCGTTGCCGGTCATGGTGTCGAACGCGTGCAACATGCCCTCGCCCGACGCCAGGAACACGGTGCCCGAGGCGATGTCGACGGCCGGCTCGGCGTTGATCACCGATCCGATCAGGCTGGTGCGCAGCCGGAACTTGGTGCCTTCGCCGTCGCGCTTGCCGCGCAAGTAGTCGATCACCTCGTCGTTGCTGAAGCTTCCCGCATCGGGATTGACGATCGAACCGACCGAGCCGGATGTGAAGCCGATGCCGCTGGTGCCGTTGGAGGTGATGATCACCCGCGACGTCCAGGCGCGTGCGCCCAGTATGTCGGCCGCTTTCCAGTTGGCGGTGGTCGAGATGTCGCCAGTGTCCTTGTCCACATTGTTGGCGGTCAGGTCGCCGATCCAGCCCGCCGGGTTGTAACTGGCCAGGTAGGCCTGGCCGTCACCCGCATTGAGGTTGACCGTGCTCACCGCCACCGCGCTTTGCGCGCCTACCTGCGCCTTGATGTCCAGCAGGCCCTTCTGGATGCCGATGACCGTGCTGTCAATGTCGGTGGCCAGGTACATCTGCCCGCGGCCATTGACGGTGGCATGCCAGAGATCGTCGATCATGGTGCCCGTGTCACTCACCGGCGTGGGCCACGTGGGGTGCGGCAGCGTGAACGCATCCGTACGCGCCGGCCACACCGTGCCCTTCATGCCCAGCGTCAGCGCGTAGGTGTTGACGTGCAGATCGGTGTTGGTATCCGGGTTGTCGACCGCCGTCGGCCCGGGCGGCACCTTGCCCGCGACCAGGGGCGACGTCACCGCACGCAGCCGCGTAGTGAAGTAGCCCAAGGCCTGGTCTGCCAATGAACCGGTGGTGATGCTCTGGTAAGGCGTGGTGCCACCGAATGTGGCCTGGCTGTAGGCGGGCGGCGAAATCGTCCCGTCATTGGAAAAGCCGTCCGTGATGATGAACGCGGCATTGCGCTGACAGGCGTACTGGATGACGTTGGTGTTGGTGTCGAACTGGTCGCGGATGTACTTGAAGTTGCCATGCGTGGGCGTGCCGCCGTTGCCGTCGTTCTTGTAGAAGTAGGACGACACCGCCAATCCGTTCTTCGAAGCCACGGAACTGTCGGCATCGAAGATCGTGGACGAGGTCAGCGACACCGGCGAATTGAAGGCGATCACGCCATAGCGCAGCCCGGTCATCGTCTCGAGCACGTTGCCCATGGCCGCCGCCAGCATCAAGCGGCGCTTGCGGTAGTAGGTGAACCAGTTGGCGAAGTTCTGGATCGCGTCGTCGTACAGGGCGGCGGTGGCGTAGTTGGCCGGCTTGATTTCATAGCGCTTGAGGGTGGCAGCGTCCCACGCACTCACGCAGGTCGTGCCATCGACGACGCAGGCCTCCTTCTTCCAGTACGTCGCAGGGAAGTACGACACCGTGGCCTTGCAATAGCGGACACTGAGCGGGACCGTGTACTCTGCGGCCAACGGACCGGCACCGGGACCCCCGCTATAGCAGGTGATGTTCGCGGCGCCTACCGGCATCTTCATCCCGGAGGTGAAGGTGAACTTGGCTTCGCTGTTCGAGTCGACCCGGTTGCTCGTCAGATCCATCGTCGTCGTGCCGGCCACCGGGTGCAGGCGGGCGGCATTCTTCGGCGAATTGCCGTAGGTTCGCAATGCGCCGTCCACGTAGGCAGGGGCCCACGGCTCGTACTTTCGATCGGGGTTGTAGTAGAGCGGGTTGTACTCGAACGCTCGGGTCCAGGCGAGTTGCGGCGTGGGTGGCACGGCATAACCACGCTTGGTATCCGGCTCGCCGTACGCCCGCCCGCCTGAGTTCACGCCGGTGGGCAGGCCCGGGAACAGGTAGAACATCTGCCAGTCGCCGGAGTTGGAACCGCTGCGCGGCACGCCCCCGGGATACAGGTTGTCAGTTCCGGCACTGCCCGACGTGTTGCCGTACACCCAGGCCTGACGGGTGCCGTCGATCATGACCTCGGCGTCCATCGAGCCGGAGTTGTCCATTCCGAACAGCACGTTGGGCTTGGCCAGCACGGATGCCTTCAGCGGTTGCTCGGCCATGTTGGTCGCAACGGCATGCGCAGTAGCGTGATAGAGGAGGCCACCCAGCGCGAGGATAGAGGCAGCCAGCTTGAGCAGGGGATGCATGAGGGTCTCCCGTGGAAACGTGTGGTGTACGCGGCTCAGGAACGGCTGGCGAGGGTCTGCATCCAGGTCTGGGTGCCCTTGCCGCCGCCGGTTTCGGTCACGCGCACGGTGACGCGGAACTGGCGCGAGCGCACGAGGTAGTTGTCACCGGCGTCGTGGCCGTAGTTGGCCGGCGTGTTCTTGTCGTCCTTGTTGATCTTGACGAGGCACTCGCGGTCGGAATTGACCAACGCAGCCACCGTGCACATGCGGTCTACCGCATACGTGACGGTGAAGCGCCCGACATCGACCGTCGGCGTGGTCGACCAGTCGATGGCCGGGATGCCGTTGGCATCGACCGGCAGCATCGTCGCGGAGTACCAAGTTCCGGAATTGGCGTTCTCGTTGGCCAGTGCGATCAGCGCCGCCTGGGCGGTGTTCAGGCCCACTTCCGAGGCCTGCACCGACGCCTCCTTTACCGCAACGTTGCCGCTGACGAGGATGCTGGATTCCGTGATGCGCGCCAGCGCGAGGCCGCCCAACAGCATGACGGTCATCAACAGCAGCACCACGACCATCGTGACGCCGCGCTGGCGGGAGAGTGACACGCGCTTCATGACTGGATTCCGTAAATGACGTTGCGCATGGGAACGACCACGATCTGGGTGCGGTAGCGATAGCACTGCCAGTCGACCACGTCGGGTTCGATGACGTTGCCGAAGAGTTGCGGCTTGGCGGTGCTGGCCTCGCAGACGCCGGTCACGTCGTTGACCTTTTCCGGCTGCGGGCTGCGCACGACGATGCCCACGCGCACCGCCCGAACACGGCGCACATTGCTGTCATCGATGGTGGCCCAGGCGCCAGTGGGTTCCTCCCAGGTTTCGAGCGTGGTGCTGCCAGCCGCCACCGACGATGCACCGTACTCGACCCGAAAGCCGATCACGTTGCGCATCAGCACGGCCGAGGCCCCTGTGATGCGTCGTGTGAGCGTCAAGTCGGTGCCGACGAGGCTGTAGGTGTTCCAGGTGAGATCGCCGATCAGCGTGACGACCGCGTCCTCGTTGAACGCCGGTGGCGTGGCAAAGGTGGTCGAGTTGTAGTCCGCGGCGCCGCCGAACGTGACGACCTGCTTGGCCGTGGGCGTGGGCGCGACCGTGGCCGTGACGCGTCGGACCAGGCAAGGGGTTCCGGCGGCATCCGGCGACATCAACACGGCCTGCCCTGCGGTCACGGGCAGCAAGGTGTCCATCGTCGCTGTCGTGCCCGTCGACGGCGCCGCCAGCTTGACGGCTGCACCGCCCGTCACGGCGTTGGCGTAGACCACCTCGAGTCGGTCATTGGCTCCCACTCGAGCGGCGCGAACCGGCGCAAACGCCGCTCCGTCGCTGACTGGAGTCCCGGCCACGCCGAAGTTGAGCGTGTTGCAGACGTAGTTTCCATTGCCGAAGAAGCCCAAACCCGCCGCCGCCACATCGTTCTTGAGCGCGGCCAGCGACGATGCGGCGCTGAGGCTGCCACCGGAAACGCCGACGCCCTGCCGCTGCGACGCCATGAAGACCTGAGCCGTGATGCCGGCGGCCAGGCTGACCATCAGTCCGATGACCAACGCGACCATCAACTCGACGATGGACAAACCGCGCGCCGGGCGGCCGGAGCGACCAAGATGGAGGACCGTGTGCACAGGCATGGCGTTCACCTGATGTCGCTGATGACCGTATGGGTGCGCGTCTCGGCGCTGTCTTTGCCTTCCCAGGTGATGGTGACGGTCATCTGGTTGGCTGCGATCACGCTGGTGGCCGTGGGCGAACCGGGAAGTGCAGCCAGCACGCGGGCGCCCCACGCATCGGTGCTGGCGCGCGCCACCGGCGACGCGCACGCACCCGCGGCCGGCAGCGTGTAGCAACCGGAGTTGAGGTTGTCGACCAGCATGGTGTTGAGCAGTTCGTCGGCAAACGCCGTGGCATCCACGCGGTGCTGGGCTTCGGTTCCCTGCGCCACCAGCTTGGTCTGGAACCCAGTGAGTGCCAGCATTCCGAAGGCCAGGATGGCCAGTGCGATCAACGCGTCGAGCAACGTGAACCCCCGGGCAATTGGGGCTGGTGTCAGGCCGTTCATGGGCAACTCAGCTTGTTGGGGCAGATGCGCACGCCACCGCCGGCGTCGATGCGCAAGCCTGGGCAGCGGACTTCGGTCGAGCAGGTGCTGCCGGAATAGGTGATGTCGGATGCAGCCGACGTGCCGAACGGCGTGGGCATTCCGGCACTGCCGAAGTTGACGGCGAAGTCATCGGCCACGAGATTGGGATTCAGCGCAGCGGTGCGCAGCACCACGGGGGCAACACCGGTGTTGTCGACCACCTGCACCGTGCCAGCGGCCAGCGTGATGGTGACCGTGCCGTTGCGCTTGATGGCCTCGCTCTGCGCAAACAGCGCTTCCCCGAGCAGGCTGTTGGCCCCTTCGCGCAAGCGCGAGTTGGTGAGGAACTCAGCCATGTGCGGTGCCGCCACGACCGCGAGCAACGCCGCGATCGCGATGGTGATCACCAACTCGATGAGCGTGAACCCGCGTCGGTGCATCACTTGTCGTCGCATACGCTACCCCGAATGCTCCAGCAATTGCCAGGCGGCACGCCCTTGGGGTGCGCCGTGGTTGCACGAACACCCTGGTTGTTGATGGTGTAGGAATAGCCACTCATCGGACCGGACCCTGTGGCCGTGGCTGTGTAGGTCTGCCCGCCCGAGGCACAAGTGATGGTGAAGTTGGCCGCCGTCGGCAAGGTGGGCGTGCAGCCTGCAGCGCCGTAGCTGCCGCTGTCCTGGTACGCCTGCTCCATGCGCGCGGCGTAGGCGTTCAGGGCATCCAGGCCCGCCGGCACGCGTGACCGCTGGACATACGCGTTGTACGAAGGCAACGCGATGGCGGCAAGGATCGAGACGATGGCCACCGCAATCATCACCTCGACGATCGTAAAGCCGCGCTGGCGAATCGAAGACATCGCAGATATCCTGGTCGAGAGCGCCATCTGCCCATGGCGCCATTGGGAACGACGGGCGCTGATTGGCGCCATGGGTGGGTTTCTATCGCTGGCAGGGGCGGGCTGTCACGGCCGTTCGGCGGAAACGGGCGGTCGATGCCACCGTTGCCGACGAACGGTCGGCCGGCGGCGCCGAACGGGACACCGGCCGGCGGTGCTTGTGCTCGCGGCGGCCTGCTGGTCGATCAGCCCGGCTCGCCGTCGAACAGGCCGACCGCGGCAGCCGGCGGCGCCACGCCCAGGTGCCGGTAGGCGGCCAGGGTGGCGATGCGCCCGCGCGGCGTGCGCTGCAGGTAGCCCTGCTGGATGAGGTAGGGCTCGATCACGTCTTCGATGGTGCCGGACTCCTCGCCGATGGCGGCGGCCACGTTGTCCAGGCCGACCGGACCGCCGTCGAAGCGATGGACCACTGCCTCGAGCAACTTGCGGTCCATCAGGTCGAAGCCCTGGGGGTCGACATCGAGCATGGCCAGCGCGCGATCGGCGATATCAAGCGTGATCACGCCTTGTCCCTTCACCTCTGCGTAGTCGCGCACCCGGCGCAGCAGCCGGTTGGCGATGCGCGGTGTGCCGCGGGAGCGACGCGCCACCTCGAATGCCCCCTCGGCATGGATGGGAACGTTGAGCAGCCCCGCCGAACGCTTGACGATGGTGCCCAGCTCGGCGGGTGTGTAGAACTCCAGCCGCGCCACGATGCCGAAGCGGTCACGCAGGGGGTTGGTGAGCATGCCCGCACGTGTGGTGGCGCCGACCAGCGTGAAGGGCTGCAGATCGAGCTTGATCGAGCGGGCGGCCGGGCCCTCCCCGATCATGATGTCGATCTGGTAATCCTCGAGTGCCGGGTAGAGGATCTCCTCGACCACCGGCGAGAGACGATGGATCTCGTCGATGAAGAGGACATCGTTCTTCTCGAGGTTGGTCAGCAGCGCAGCCAGATCCTTGGGCTTCTCGAGCACCGGTCCGCTGGTCTGGCGCAGATTCACGCCCAGTTCGGCGGCGATGATGTGCGACAGCGTCGTCTTGCCCAGCCCCGGTGGACCGAACAGCAGGACATGGTCGAGCGCCTCGCCGCGCTTGCGGGCCGCGCCGATGAAGATCTCGAGCTGCTCCCGCGCCTTGGCCTGGCCGATGTACTCCTGCAGCAGCTTCGGGCGCAGCGCCCGCTCGAGCGCCTCTTCCTGGGGCGATTGGCGCGCCGCCGCCACGAGCCGCGGGGCGGCCGGCGCGCCGG
This sequence comes from Aquabacterium sp., assembly GCA_023150345.1. Classification (GTDB taxonomy): domain Bacteria; phylum Pseudomonadota; class Gammaproteobacteria; order Burkholderiales; family Burkholderiaceae_C; genus Pseudaquabacterium. The sequence continues at coordinate 24,770 of JAKLLB010000019.1, read as the reverse complement.
CAAAGTCATCGGTCTGTATGCCCATACAGCCCGTAGTCTACCGGTCGTTGCCGGTGCAGCCCACGGTCAGTGGGACAGCGCCTTGAGCGCCAGCTTGATGCCTTCGGAAACGCCCACGCCAGGGGGCAGGCCTTTGAGCGCCGCCGCCGCCTCGCGCTCGTTGTAGCCCAGGGCCACCAGCGCCTGGACGATGTCGGCCTGGGCATCATCGACGATGGCTGCCGCGCCGGCGGGCAGTTCGGGGCCGAGCTTGCCCTTGAGTTCGAGCAACAGGCGCTCAGCTGTCTTCTTGCCGATGCCCGGCACCTTGACCAGTCGGGCCGCCTGCTGCTGGGCCACGGCCTGCGACAACTCGGCCACCGAAAGCCCCGACAGGATGGACAGCGCCGTGCGCGGCCCGATGCCGGAGATGCGGATGAGCTGGCGGAACGTGGCCCGCTCCGGCGCGGTGAGGAAGCCGAACAGCTGGTGTGCGTCTTCGCGAACCACGAGATGCGTCAGCAGCGCCACCTTGTCGCCCAATCCGGGCAGGTTGTAGAAGGTGGACATCGGCACATCGAGCTCATAGCCCACGCCGCCCACATCGAGCAGCACCAGCGGCGGTGACTTCTCCGCGAGGAGTCCAGTGAGACGACCGATCATGGCCGATTATGGTCGGGCGCCGGGCCGCACGGCCAGTTGCCCAGGCCCGCGCGGCAGCGGCTCAGCGGCGGAACAACCCGAGCCGTTGTGCCTCGAGTGCTGCTTCGGCGCGCGAGCTCACATTGAGCTTGCGGTAGATCTGCTTGACGTAGTCGGCAATGGTGTGACGCGACAGCCCGAGCTGCACGCCGATCTCGGGCAGCGTGAAGCCCTTGGCCACCCGCAACAGCACTTCGCTCTCGCGCTCGGTGAGGGCGACGTCGGGCATTGCGTTCACCGCGGGCTTGGCCTGTTCGGCGAAGTGGCGGATGACCTTGCGGGCAATCGACGGAGACAGCGGCGGCTCGCCCTGGCTGATGCGCTGCAACTGCTCGGTGATGAGCTCGCGCGGCTGCTCCTTGAGGATGTAGCCATACGCGCCCGCCTGCAGCGCCGGAAAGAGATGCTCGTCATCGTCGTGGATGGTCACCACCACCGACTGGGCGTCGGGCTGCTGGTCACGCAGGGCGGCCACCACATCGGTGCCCGAGCCGTCTGGCAGGCCCAGGTCGATCAGGGCCAGTTCGAATCGCGTCACCGGCAGGTGGGCCAGCGCGTCGTGCACGCGCGAGCACTCGGTGATCTGGGCCCGCGGGAAGACCTGCAGCACCAGGCTCTTGAGCCAGGCTCGGATCTCGGGCAGGTCCTCGAGCAGCAGGATGTGGTTCATGGCGCGGGTCGTGGAATGGGCCCGCGGATCGTAGCAGCGCGTCAGCCGGATGTGACGTGTCGGTCGAGCGGCAGCGTGAGACGTATCACGGTTCCGTAGCCGGGGCCCGACTCGACGAGGCATTGCCCCTGCAACTGCTTGGCCCGGCCCTTCATGCTGGCCATGCCGTGGCCCTTGTCCAACCGTCCATCCAGTTCCAGCGGTATGCCGCGGCCGTTGTCCTGCACCACCAGCTGGAAGTCACCGTCGGCCAGGGCGCAGGTCACGGTGCAGCGCGAGGCACGGCTGTGCTTGATGATGTTGCTGATCGCCTCACGCAGGATGCGGGTGGTCTGCACGTAGGCCCGCGCCGACAGTGTGCCCGCCACCTCCTCGTCGGGCGGCGCGTGCCACTCGCCTTCGACACCCGATTGCGTCAGCCGCGACACCACCTCGGCGCGCCAGTCACCCAGTGCGTCGCTCAGGCGCACCGGCTTGCCGGTGAGGCCGCGCACCGACAGACGCATCTCTTCCAGTGCCTCCCGTGCCAGCGTGGAGATGCGCTCGTTGTCGCTGGTGTGGACGATGGTCAAGAGCTTGGCGCCCAGGTCATCGTGCAAGTCGGCGGCAATGCGCTTGCGTTCGCGATCGGTGACCTGCTCGACCTTGAGCTCCGACAGCTGGGCGAAGTTGCGCTCGATCTGCGCCGTGGCCTCGCGGATGCGCACCTCCAGCTCGGCCCTGCCCTGCTCGGCCGACTCCAGCGCGCGTCCATAGCGCTGGAGCAGCCGCAGCGCCAGCGTGATGAACACCAGCGAGGGGATCAATTGCGCGACGTAGCCCACGCGCGCGTCGAGCCGGGTCTGCTGGGCCAGAAACTCGGTGGCCAGGGCCACGCCTACCACGGCCAGCAGCGGCCCCATCAGCCAGAGTTGCCCCTGGCTGCGACGACGGGTCTCGAGCAGATAAAAGATCGCGGCCGCGGCGATTTCGAGCGAAAGCACGAGGAACCACAAGCCCGAAACAGGATAGAGCCGCGCCGGCCCCGCCAGCCACAGCGTGACGAGCATCAGCAACGCTTGCGCCGGCAACGCCACATCGAGCCAGCGCAATCGACGGCCGGCATACCGCACGAGGAACTGCACGGCGGCCCAGGTGATCAAGCTCATCAGCACCGCAAGGCCCAGTTCGGTCTGTGCATGCGACCAAGGCAGTTCGGTCAGCCACAGCCGCGAAAGCACCAGCGCCCAGCCGACCATCATCGCGCCGAAGTAGGCCAGGTCGCCATGGCGCCGGGCCAGCAAGCCCATGGCCACCATCGCGCCACCCAACAGCAGCAGCGTGCCAGCCACCATCTCGGGCAGGCGCACGGCGAAGAGCATGCGCCTCTGGTAGCGCTGCTGCAGGTGATCGTGCGGCCCGAGCTCCACTTCCGACAAGCCACCAGCGCGCTGCGTTGACGCTGACCTCCAGTGCGCTGCATGCGCGCTCGATATACAGCGCCTGCAACTCCGAGGGCGGGTGGGCTCCATCGAGGCGAACAAGCAGCCGGTAGACCACCGTGCCGCTGGGTCGCGGCGTCGCGTCGGCCCAATCATCCGGCAAGCGCACCGACTTGGCCTGCGACCAGTCCGGCTCGCCGTCAGCGGTCGCCGAGGCCGTCAACGCCTGATTGAACAGCAGCACCTGGGCCCCCGCTGGCCAGGCGGCACTCCACAGCAGCAGCGCCAGGAACAGCACCAGCAGCGTCGACCGACCGGGCGCCCGGATCTGCGCGGCAACCGGTCGCTCACCGACGAGCCGCAGCGTGGGAAGGGTGCACCGTGACATCGCGACGCATTCTGCCGGATCGCCTCGACACCGGCACCGCGCGACAATGCGACCCCGCCGGCTCCCGCGATCGCCCCATGATTCTTCGCCACAGCTTTGAACCGATCGACAACGCACGCCTGGCGCACCTGTGCGGCACGCTCGACGAGCACCTGCGCACCATCGAAGTGGCGCTCGAAGTGAGGATCGCCCGGCGCGGCGCGTCGTTCGCCGTGGAAGGTGCGACAGCGCCGGCGCGGCGCGCCATCGAACTGCTGCAGTCCTTGTATGGGCGCGCGGCACGTCCGATCGCCGCCGAAGCGCTGCAACTCGCACTGGTGGAAGCCGTGCATCGCGGCGCGGAGCCGGAATCGGTACCGACCGAACCCGCTGCGGCCGACATCGTCTTGCACACGCGACGGGCCGACCTGCGCGGCCGCACGCCCAACCAGGTGCAGTACCTGCGCCACATCCTCGGGCACGACATCAGCTTCGGCATCGGGCCGGCCGGAACCGGAAAGACCTACCTGGCCGTGGCCTGCGCAGTCGATGCCCTGGAACGCAGCACCGTGCAGCGCATCGTGCTCACCCGCCCAGCGGTCGAAGCCGGCGAGCGCCTGGGCTTCCTGCCGGGTGATCTCGCGCAGAAGGTCGATCCCTACCTGCGCCCGCTGTATGACGCGCTCTATGACTTGATGGGCTTCGAGCGCGTGGGCACCGCTTTCGAGCGCGGCACGCTGGAGATCGCGCCGCTGGCCTTCATGCGTGGACGTACGCTCAACCATGCCTTCGTGATCCTCGACGAGGCACAGAACACCACGCCCGAGCAGATGAAGATGTTCCTGACCCGCATCGGTTTCGGTTCGCGCGCCGTCGTCACGGGCGACGTCAGCCAGGTCGACCTGCCGCGCGGCACCACCAGCGGCCTGCTGGACGCACAGCGCGTGCTGCGGGGCGTGCGGGGCATCGCGTTTTCGCAGTTCACCGCTGCCGACGTGGTGCGCCACCCGCTGGTGGCGCGCATCGTCGAGGCCTACGACGCCGCGGGTGGCGCGCCCCGATGAAGCCGGTGCTGAACTTGTCGCTGCAATTCGCCGATGCGCGCCACCGGCAACTGCTGCCGCGCCATCGCGTGGCCCGCTGGCTGCGCGCGGCGCTTCAGGCAGATGCCGAGCTCACCGTGCGCATCGTCGGCACCGACGAGGCACGCGCCTTGAATCGCGACTACCGCGGCAAGGACTACGCGACCAACGTGCTCACCTTCGACTACTCCGTCGAACCGGTGGTGGCGGCTGATCTGGTGCTGGCCGCGCCGGTGGTTGAAGCCGAAGCGCAGGCATTGGGCCTGGACGTCGCCTCCCACTACGCGCACCTGCTGGTGCACGGTGCATTGCATGCGCAGGGCTGGGACCACGAGCACGACGAGGCCCAGGCCCAGGCGATGGAAGCGCGCGAGTCGGCGGTGATGGTCGGCCTCGGGCTGCACGACCCCTATGCGGCCGCGCCGCGTTTGGCCCGGCGCCGCGCTCAGGCCGTGCCACGCAGCAAGCGGGCCGCATCGAGGGCAAAGTAGCTCAGCACCCCATCGGCGCCCGCGCGTTTGAAAGCCAGCAGCGACTCCATCATCACCGCGTCGTGGTCGAGCCAGCCGTTGGCGGCGGCGGCCTTGAGCATGGCGTACTCGCCGCTGACCTGGTAGGCGAAGGTGGGCATGCGGAACTCGTCCTTCACGCGGCGAACGATGTCCAGGTAGGGCATGCCGGGCTTGACCATCACCATGTCGGCACCCTCGGCGATGTCCAGCGCCACTTCGCGCAGGGCCTCGTCGCTGTTGCCCGGGTCCATCTGGTAGACCTTCTTGTCGGCCTTGCCCAGGTTGCCTTTGCTGCCCACGGCGTCACGGAACGGGCCGTAGAAAGCCGATGCGTACTTGGCGCTGTAGGCCATGATGCGCGTGTGCACGCGCCCGCCCTGCTCGAGCGTGTCGCGGATCGCACCGATGCGGCCGTCCATCATGTCGCTGGGTGCCACGATGTCCACCCCCGCCTCGGCCTGCACCAGCGCCTGGCGCCGCAACACCGCCACGGTGGCGTCGTTCAAGATGTAGCCGGTTTCGTCGAGCAGGCCATCCTGCCCGTGGGATGTGTACGGGTCGAGCGCCACGTCGGTCAGCACGCCGAGCTGGGGGAACCGTTCCTTGAGCACCCGCACCGCCCGTGGCACCAGGCCGTCGGGGTTGGTGGCCTCGCGGCCGTCCGGCGTCTTCAGTGCCACGTCGATCACCGGGAACAGTGCCATCACCGGTATTCCCAGCGCCACGCACTGCTCGGCCAGCGGCATCAGCCGGTCGACGGACAGCCGTTGCACGCCGGGCATGCTCGCCACATCCTGCACCTGATCACGGCCATCGAGCACGAATACGGGCAAGATGAGGTCGCTTGGATGCAAGCGGTGCTCGCGCACGAGTTCGCGGGTGTAGGCATCGCGTCGCAGGCGGCGCGGACGACTTGCGGGAAATGCTGGGGGCTGATGCACGGCTTTGGATTCCTTCAATCTGGGCAACGCGGGCGGCAGCGACAAGCACTAAGCGCCACCGCGGCAGGCGCACAGACGTGAACAGATGCTCGTTAACCCGAGGTCCGCCGGTTGCATGTGGACACGCCTGATCTGCTAATATTGCACGCGAATGATAGCCGCGAGGCTGTTGTTCCCTGCTTTTCCTCCCTGAGCAGGTGCCTTACCGTGATGACAGCGTTAAGGCTTGCGACCCCGGCCTTCGGCCGGGGTTTTTTTTGGGGCCACGCCCGCACCCATAATGGGCCGATGAGCTCTGCCGTCCTGTGGGTGAAGGCCTTCCATGTCGTGTTCATCGCGAGCTGGTTTGCGGGCCTGTTTTACCTGCCGCGCATCTTCGTGAACCTGGCCATGGTGCCGGCTGACAGCCATGCCGAGCGCGAGCGGCTGCTGCTGATGGCGCGCAAGCTGTTGCGGTTCTCCAACCTGTTGATGGCTGTGGGGCTGACGCTGGGGTTCTGGCTGTGGCTGGGATTCGGCTCCGGGCGTTTTGCCGGGCAGTACTGGTTGCATGCCAAGCTGCTGCTCGTGGTGGTGGTGGTGGGCTACCAGTTCGGCTGCGCACGACTGCTGCGCCGCTTCGAAGCATTGGCCAATCGCCGCAGCCACCGGTGGTACCGGGTCTTCAACGAGATCACGGTCCTGTTGTTCATGGCCATCGTCGTGCTCGCGGTGGTCCGGCCGTTCTAGGCCCGGTGTGAAGGCTCGGCCGGGTCGTCAGCCGGGCGGCACCGCCGCCGTGATGGCAGCGGCATGGCTGGCGCTGATCATCTACGCCAGCCTATTCCCGTTCGAGGGCTGGCGCTGGCCGCCGGGAGCGCGGCTGGCCGATCTGCTTGTCCTGCCCTGGCCCCGCTGGTGGGACCCGTTCGACGTCGGCGCCAATTTGGTGGGCTACTTGCCGCTGGGCCTGCTCTGGGGTCTGACATTGAGGCGCGCCGGCTGGGGCGCCTGGCCGGCCGGACTGGGAGCCGCCGCTGGCGGCGCAGCCGTGTCGCTCGCACTCGAGTGGACTCAACAGCTGCTGCCGCAACGCGTGCCGTCGCTGGCCGACTGGGTGCTCAACAGCGGCGGCGTCGCCTCGGGCGCGGTGCTGTCTGGCCTGGTTCACCGCATGGGGCTGCCGTCCCGATGGCACCGCTTGCATTCCCGCTGGCTGGCGCAAGGGGGTGCTGGCATCGCGGTGCTGCTGCTGCTGTGGCCGGTGGCCCTGCTGGTACCGGCGCCCGTGCCGCTGGGGTTGGGCCAAGTGGGTGGCCGACTGCGTGAGTGGGCACTGGCAGCCGTGGCCGATGTGCCCTGGGCCGCTCCCGCTGTCGACTGGCTGCGCCCCGCGCCGCTGGCCCTGCCGTTGTCGTCGGCGGCCGAGCACCTGCTCATCATGCTGGGGTTGCTGGCGCCGGTCTTGGTTGCCTATGCCGCGTCTGGGCCATCGTGGCGGCGTGCGCTGCTGGCGCTCGGCGCGCCGGTCGTTGCCACGCTGGCCACCACGCTGTCCACGGCGCTGAACTTCGGCCCGGAGCATGCGCTGGCCTGGCGGGTGGGTGGCCTGCCCAAAGCCTGGATCGGGGGCACGGCGGTGGCGCTGGCGCTGGCGTGGATCAGCCCGCGCGCCGCTGCAGCGCTGGCGCTCATGGCATTGACGGGACTCGTCGTGCTGGTCCACATGGCGCCACCCGACCCGTACTACGCCCAGACCCTGCTGGCCTGGGAGCAGGGTCGATTCATCCGCTTTCACGGCCTGATCCGCTGGCTGTCGTGGCTGTGGCCGTATGCGGCGATGGCTTGGCTGCTGGCACCACGGCCTGCGCCACGAACGGGTTGGCGATCCTGAGCCCGTGCGGTCAGGGCGGTGTCCACCACGCCAGGGTCGCGTTCAGCTCACGGTTCGCGTAGCGAATCATTTGGTGCGGCGTCCCGCCTTTGGTCAAAAACTCGGTTGCTGCGCGACTACGCTGTGCGCCTGTTCAAGCGCCACTGCATGGAGCCCGTCATGCCGATCACCCAGTCCCGCCTGCCCGCACCCTGCCGACCGGAGCCCGAGGTCGTCCAGCACCTGCTGGGCGGCCTGCATGGGCGCCTGGACTGGTCGGCCGTGATCGAGACGGCACGCCCGTGGGTGCAGGCCGTGCGCGACAAACCCGCGCCGTTCTGGGCGATGGAATCGCTGCTGCGCGAATACCCCATCTCCAGCGCCGAGGGCCTGGCGCTGATGCGGCTGGCCGAGGCGCTGCTGCGCGTGCCCGATGCCGAGACCGCCATCGCGCTCACCGCCGACCAGCTCGGGCGTGCCGATTTCGGTGGCGCCGCCGACGGTTCCCAGCACCGCATGCTGGCCAACCTGTCGGCCACGGCCATTGCGCTGGCCAAGCGCTGGCTGCCCGACAGCGGCGACGCACGGCCCGGGCTGATGGACCGCCTGGGTGCCCAGACCGTGGTCGGCGCCACGGTGCGGGCCATCCAGCTGCTGGGTCGGCAGTTCGTGCTGGGCCGCTCGATCGCCGAGGCGCTGGGCGAGGCCCGTTCGCAGCGCAAGGCCCATGCGTCGCTGCGCTTCTCGTTCGACATGCTGGGCGAGGGTGCGCGCACCGATCACGACGCGCGCCGCTACCACGCCGCCTACGAAGCCGCCATCCAGGCCATCAGCCAGGCCACCGCCGGCCATGGCCCGGCCGACCGCGACGGCATCTCGATCAAGCTGTCCGCGCTGCACCCGCGCTACGAGGATGCGCAACTCGAGCGCGTGCTCGCGGAGCTGGTGCCGCGCGTGCAAGCGCTGATCGACATCGCCGCTCGCGCCGACATCAACCTCACCATCGACGCCGAGGAGAGCGACCGCCTCGAGCTGTCGTTGGAGGTGTTCGATCGCCTCGCAGCGCACGTGCAGTCGACGGCACCGCAGTGGCGAGGCTTCGGTCTGGCGATCCAGGCCTACCAGACGCGCGCGCTGGAGATGATCGACGCCGTTGCCGACATCGCCCGCCAGCGCGGGTTGCGCTTCATGGTGCGCCTGGTCAAGGGCGCGTATTGGGACGGCGAGGTCAAGCGCGCGCAGGAGCTCGGGCTGGCCGGCTACCCGGTGTTCACCCACAAGCACCACACCGACATCGCCTACCTGGCGTGTGCCCAGCGCCTGCTCGACCACCACGCGGTGATCCTGCCGCAGTTCGCCACCCACAACGCCGGCACCATCGCCGCCATCGTCAACCTGGCCCGCCAGCGTTCCGCGCCGTTCGAGATGCAGCGCCTGCACGGCATGGGTGAGGGCGTGTACCGCGAGGTGATGGCAGCGCAGCCGGGCCTGGCGCTGCGCGTCTACGCACCGGTGGGCGAGCACCGCGACCTGCTGGCCTATCTGGTGCGCCGGCTGCTGGAAAACGGTGCCAACTCTTCGTTCGTGCACCAGCTGGCCGACGCCGGCGTGCCGGTGCAGGAGTTGCTGCGCTCGCCGCTGCATCCCGCAGCCGAGCCCGGCCAGCCGCTGCCCGCGCAGCTGTATGGCGCCACGCGATTGAACTCCAGTGGCGTGGACCTCGCCTGCCCGGAGCAGCGCCAGGCGCTGGACGAGGCGGTGCGCACCGCGCGCGTGCCCGCGATGGCCGTGGCCGACACGCAAACGGTGCACGAGGCCATGGCGCGCCTGTCGGGGGCGGCTGCAGGCTGGAGCGCACGGCCGGTGACCGAGCGCGCCGCGATCGTCCGCCGCGCAGGCGACCTGCTCGACGCCCGGCTGCCAGCGTTCTGCGGCCTGCTGGTGGCCGAAGCCGGCAAGACTCTGGGTGACTGCGTGGCCGAGGTGCGCGAGGCCGTTGACTTCTGCCGCTACTACGCGGCACAGGCAGAGGAGCGACTGGCCCCGATCGCCCTGCCCGGCCCCACCGGAGAAAGCAACGAGTTGCGACTGCATGGGCGCGGCGTGTTCGTCTGCATCTCGCCGTGGAACTTCCCGTTGGCGATATTCGCCGGCCAAGTGGTGGCGGCCCTGGTGGCGGGCAACACCGTCGCGGCCAAGCCGGCAGAGCAGACACCCGGCGTGGCCTCGGCATTCGTCGGGCTGCTGCACGAAGCCGGACTGCCCGCTGACGCGATCGCGCTGCTGCACGGCACCGGCGAGACCGTGGGTGCCGCGCTGGTGGCCCACGCCGCCACCGCCGGCGTATGCTTCACCGGCTCCACGCAGGTGGCCAAGATCATCCAGCGCACACTGGCGGCCAGCGACGGCCCCATCGTGCCGCTGATCGCCGAGACCGGCGGCCTGAATGCGATGGTCGTCGACTCCAGCGCCCTGCCCGAGCAGGTGATCGACGCGGTGGTGCACAGCGCCTTCCGCTCCGCCGGCCAGCGCTGCTCGGCGTTGCGATTGCTGTGCGTGCACGAGAGCATCGCCGATGGCGTGATCGAGATGCTGCGGGGCGCCATGGCGGCACTGCGCGTGGGCCCGGCCGACGACATCGCCACCGATGTCGGCCCGGTGATCGACGCCGAAGCCCATGCCCACCTGTCGCGCCACGTCGAGCGGCTGCAGCGCGAGGCCAAGATGATCGAACGCACGGCCTTGGACCCGGCGCTGGCGGCCACCCACATCGCCCCGGTCGCCTTCGAACTGGCCACCGTGGACGATCTGCGCGAGGAGGTGTTCGGCCCCGTGCTGCACGTGGTGCGCTGGAGCGGCGACGTCGACACGCTGGTGTCGCGCATCAATGCCCTGGGCTACGGCCTGACGCTGGGCATCCAGACCCGCATCGACAGCCGCGCACTGCGCATCGCCGCGCAGGCGCGCGTGGGCAACGTCTACGTCAACCGCAACATGATCGGCGCCGTGGTGGGCGTGCAGCCCTTCGGCGGCGAGGGTTTGTCGGGCACCGGCCCCAAGGCCGGTGGACCGCACTACCTCTATCGCTTCTGCGCCGAGCAGACGCTGACCATCAACACCGCCGCAGCCGGTGGCAACGCCGCGTTGCTGGCAGGTCTGCACTGATCGGCGTGGATCAGGCTGCGCACCAGCGGCCCTCGGCGTCGGTCACGATGGCGGCGTCGGCCTGCAGCTTGAGCAGGTGCGCGCGCAGAGAGCGCAACGCCACGCCGTGCAGGTGGCGCGGCGCATCGTCGTACACGCGCTCGAGCAGCGCGGCCTCGCTCGCCGGGGCCAGCGCCTGAACGGCGGCCAGCACCTTGGCCTCGCGCTTGAGCCGGTGCGCCAGCAGCTGCCGCACCACGTCGTGCGGGCGATCCATCAGGAAGCCATGGCCGGGCGCGAGCCACTCGATGTCCTCGTCGAGCAACCGGCGCAACGAGGCGAGGTAGACCGTCATGTCACCGTCGGGCGGGTTGATCACGACGGTGGAGCCCTGCATGATGTGGTCGCCGGTGAACAGCAGCTTCTCGGTCTCCAGCAGGTAGCACAGGTGGTTGCCCGCGTGACCGGGCGTGTGCAGCACGCGCAGGGCCACGCCCTCGGCCAGAACCAGCCGATCGCCGTCGCCCAGCTCGTGGTCGGGCCGGAAGGCCGTGTCTTGCCACTCGGGGTGAGCGGCCACGCGGCCAAAGGTGACCGCGCCGAAGTGCGCGGTCAGCGCCGCCGCGGCCGGCGAGTGATCCTTGTGCGTGTGCGTCACGAGGAGGCGGCTCACGCGACCCGGCGCGGCCGCCTTCAGCGCGGCGATGTGCTCGGCATCGTCCGGACCGGGGTCGAGCAGCGCCCATTCCTGGCCACCGGCCGCACCGATGAAGTAGGCGTTCGTGCCCGGACCGGTCATCATGTTGCCGTTGGGCGCGGTGACGCGCAGCACGCGCGGCGACAACCACACCGGCCGCCCCGGCGTGAGCTCGGTGCTCACGTGGCCGCGCCCTTCGGGGTCGAGGCGACCGATCTCGGCGTAGGACCAGTCCCCGGGGTTGACCGGCTGCACGCCGCGCGGCGTCAGGCCCAGGCGCGGGCGGATCAGTGGCACCTCGCGCTGCGCACGGGCGCCATCGATCACCTGCTGCGCGCTGGCCATGCCCGCCAGCGCGCGCAGCGTGCGTTCGGTCACGTTGAGCAGCTTCAGCCCACGCGCCGGTTCGAGCGCCTGCGCCGGCGTCAACCACATCAACGCGCTGGTTTCGGTGGCATCGTGCGCCGCGGTTTGTGCTTCCGGCGCGCGGGCGACGAAGAAGCGGGTATCGAACACCTTGGGCATGCCCTGTGGCGTCATCCAGTGCGCGCTGTAGGCCAGGGCGTCCAGGCGCATGCGCACGCCGAGCTGCCGGCACACCTGCGCCATGCCGATCTCGTTGGCATGCAGCGCGCGGCGCAACTCACGCACCCGGGCGGCGTCCAGTGCATCGAGCGCAATGTCGCGCCCCTGCGCATCGGCGGCGAACAGCAGGCCGGCCTCCTCGAAGCACTCGCGCACCGCGGCCACCCAGTAGATCAGGCCGTGGTCCGGCACGCCCAGGCGGGCGCAGGCCGCGGCATCGTCCAGGCCGTCGCACAGCGGGTAGGAGTCGCGGTCACCCGGGTCGACTAGGCCGCCCGGGAACACCACGGCGGCGCTGTTCTGGTCACCCGGGCGGTCCACCCGCCGCAACATCAGCACCTCGAAACCACCGGCGGCGCAGTCGCGCAGCACGATGAGCGAGGCCGCCTGGCGGGGCACCACCGGGGCGCGGCTCGTTCGGCTCACTGGACGGCCCTCCGCCCTGCGGGCTGCGGAACTCGCGCTCGGGAGCGACGCGTTCGATTCATGACTGCGCGGCCCGGGCCGCACCATCGGCCAGCAGCGTGCCGATCTCGAGTGCGGTGTAGCCCGCCTCGGCCAGCACCTCGCGGGTGTGCGCGCCCGGCACCGGCGCCGCCGTGGGCGCTGTAGGCGCACTGCGTGAAAAGCGGGGTGCCGGTGCCGGTTGGCGCACGCCGGCCACGTCGACGAAGGCCTCGCGCGCGCGGGCGTGAGCGTGCGCCGGCGCCTCGGCCAGCGTGAGCACCGGTGCAAAACAGGCATCGGAGCCCTCGAGCAGCGCCGTCCACTCGTCGCGCGTCTTGCTGCGCATCAGGGCGGCGATGGCCGCGCGCATTTCCGGCCACAGCCGGCGGTCGTACTGGCGCGCCACATAACGGGCATCCAGGCCGATGCGCCGGGCCAGCTCGGCAAAGAACTTCGGCTCCAGCGGCCCCAGGCTCACATGGCGGCCGTCGGCCGCCTCGTACGTGTCGTAGAAGGGCGCGCCGCCATCGAGCAGGTTGGCCGCGCGGTGCTGCGGATCCCATTGCCCGCACGCGGCCAGGCCGTGGAACAGCGCCAGCAGCGACGAGGCGCCATCGACCATGGCCGCATCGACCACCTGGCCGCGCCCCGACCGCTGGCGCTCGAAAAGCGCGGCCATCAGGCCGAACGCCAGGTACAGCGCGCCGCCACCGTAGTCACCCACCAGATTCAATGGAACAGCCGGCTTGCCGTCGCCGGCACCTATGGCGTGCAGCGCGCCGGTCAGCGCGATGTAGTTCAGGTCATGCCCGGCGGCCTGCGCCAGCGGGCCGGTCTGGCCGAAGCCGGTCATGCGCCCGAACACCAGGGTCGGGTTGCGTGCCAGGCAGTCCTCGGGCCCCAGGCCCAGGCGCTCGGCCACGCCGGGGCGCCAGCCTTCGATGAGCACGTCAGCGCGATCGATCAGGCGCAATGCGGCTTCACGGCCGGCGGGTTGCTTGAAGTCCAGCGCCACCGAGCGTCGGCTGCGGCCGGCCACGTCGTAGGCCGGCGGCATGGGCACGCCCAGGCCGCCGGGTTCGACGCGGTCGATGCGCACGACCTGCGCGCCCTGGTCGGCCAGCAGCATGGCGCAGAACGGGCCTGGGCCGATGCTGGCCAGTTCGATGACGCGCAGTCCGGCGAGCGGTCCCATGCGATGCGGCTCCGGGGTCTGGGTGGGTGGATCGGATGGGCTCGAGTGTGCCCCAGCGCCATCTCAGCCGCAGTCTCAGCCAGCATCTCGCAGCTTGCGGGCCTGCGCCAGGAGCTTGTCCAGCAGATCGACCAGGGTCTGCCGTTCCTGCTCGGTCAGCGCTTCGAGCAGGAACGACTCGCGGGCCTGGGCCATGGGCACGACCTTGCGATACAGGCTGCGCCCGGGCGGCGCCAGCCGCACCCGCAGGTTGCGCCGGTCGGAGTCGTCGATGCGGCGCTCGACCATGCCATCGGCCTCGAGCCGCTTGAGCGCGCGGCTGACCTGCATCTTGTCCAGCGTGGTCAGCGCGCCGAGCTCGGTGGTCTTGATCTCGTCGACCTCGGCCAGTTGCGCCAGCACGCGCCACTCGTCACGGCTCAGCGCGTAGCGCTTGCCGTACACCGCCGCCAGCGCGTGGCTGACGGCCTCGGCCACGACGGCCAGACGGTACGGCAGGAACTCGTGCAATCGCATCGCTGGCATCAAATCCGTGTTCCGTCAAATGGTAACCGAACAAACGATACTGGCTCGCTCGGCCATTGTCTTGACGATCGGTCATCGGTAACGTACGTTACGGTTCTCGTCACCAGGAGCTGTCCATGATCCAGCGCATACACCATGTGGCCTACCGCTGCCACGACGCCCGGGAAACCGTCCTGTGGTACCAGAAGCATCTGGGCATGGACTTCGTGCTCGCCATCGCCGAGGACCAGGTGCCCTCGACCCACGCGCCCGACCCGTACATGCACGTGTTCCTCGATGCCGGCGGCGGCAACATCCTCGCCTTCTTCGAGCTGCCGAACTCACCGCGCATGGGGCGCGACGCGAACACGCCCGAGTGGGTGCAGCACATCGCATTCAAGGTCGGCAGCGTTGACGAACTGATGACCACGAAGGAGCGACTGCAAGCCGCGGGCATCGAGGTGGTGGGGCCGACCGAGCACACCATCTTCAAGTCGATCTACTTCTTCGACCCCAACGGCCACCGGCTGGAGCTGGCCGCCGACACGGCCACCTCCGAGATGAGCCAGAAGCTCGATGCGGTGAAGTGGGACATGCTCGAAGAGTGGGCCCGTACCCGCCGCGCGCCCAAGCATGCCGCGTGGATGCACACGCAGGAGTTCAGCCAGGGCTGAGGCCGGCCCCGCACCCGCCCCGGCCGCGCGCACCTGCCACCCGAACGCCATGCTCAGCACCTACACCTACCCCGAATACGCCTACCAGGCCAGCGCCGAACAACGCAGCGGCCGGCCACAACCCCATGCGGTGGTGATCGTGGGCGCCGGTCCCATCGGCCTGACCGCGGCGCTCGACCTGGCGAGCCGGGGCCTGAGTTGCGTGGTGATCGACGACAACAACACCGTCAGCCTGGGATCGCGCGGGCTGTGCTACGCCAAGCGACCGCTGGAGATCTTCGATCGCCTCGGCGTCGTCGAACCCATGCTGGCCAAGGGCGTGCGCTGGCAGGTGGGCAAGGTGTTCTTCCGCGACGAGCTGACCTACCAGTTCGACCTGCTGCCCGAGCAGCACCACAAGCTGCCGGCGATGATCAACCTGCAGCAGTACTACCTGGAGCAGTACCTGGTCGAAGCCTGCCAGCGCACGCCGGGCATCGACCTGCGATGGAAGCACCGGCTGGTCGGTCTCGAACAGGACGACGAGGGCGTGCGGCTGGATGTGGAAACGCCGGATGGCCGGTTCACCATGCAGGCCGCCTGGGTGCTGGCCTGCGACGGCGCCAGCAGCGACACCCGGCGCCTGGTGGGTGCCGACTTCACCGGCCAGTTCTTCCAGGATCGCTTCCTGATCGCCGACGTGGCGATGAAGGCCGAGTTCCCGACCGAGCGGTGGTTCTGGTTCGATCCGCCGTTCCATGGCGGGCAGTCGGTGCTGTTGCACAAGCAGGCCGACAACTGCTGGCGCATCGACTTCCAACTGGGGTGGGACGCCGACCCGGTGGAGGAGAAGAAGCCCGAGCGGGTCATTCCGCGCATCCAGGCCATGTTGGGCTCCGATGCCCGGTTCGACCTGGAGTGGGTCTCGGTCTACCAGTTCGCCTGCCGCCGCATGGAGCGGTTCCGGGTGGGGCGCGTGATCTTCGCCGGCGACTCGGCGCACCAGGTGTCGCCCTTCGGTGCGCGCGGCGCGAACACCGGCATCCAGGATGTCGACAATCTGGCCTGGAAGCTCGCGCTGGTGCACCAGGGAAATGCACCGGTGGCGCTGGTCGACAGCTATGACGCCGAGCGCACCATGGCCGCCGACGACAACCTGCGCCACTCGACCCGATCGACCGACTTCATTACGCCCAAGAGCCGTGGCAGCCGCCTGTATCGCGACGCCGTGCTCGAGCTGGCCAAGACCGAACCGTTTGCGCGTCCGCTGGTCAACAGCGGCCGCCTGTCCACGCCCACGCCCTACGCCGCGAGCCCGTTGAACACACCCGACCGCGAAGCCTTCGCTGGCGCGATGCGCCCGGGCACCGCATGTGCCGATGCGCCGCTGCTCGCGGGCGCGCGTCCGGGCTGGCTGCTCGACCACCTGGGGCACGGGTTCACCCTGCTGTGCTTCGGCGAGTTGCCGGCACAGGCTGTCGCTGCGCTGCAAGGTGCAGCCGTGCCGATCCGGCGCTTGGTGATCGGCCAGGATCTGCACGACCACCTGGGCGTGCTGGCCCAACGCTATGACGCGCAGCCCGGCACCTGCTATCTCATCCGTCCCGACCAACACCTGGCCGCACGCTGGCGCAGCTTCGATGCCCCTGCCGTGAACGCGGCGCTGCGTCGCGCACTGGCTTTGCCCGCGGAGAACTGAACATGCCGTTGCACCGTGAACCCCGCCTGGCCGACCCCGACGGCTTCTACGAAGCGCTGATCGACAGCCAGCGCGACCTGTCGGACGACGACGCCGCGCTGATGAACGCCAAACTGGTGTTGATCCTGGCCAATCACATCGGCGATCGGGCGGTGCTGGACGAGGCCCTGGCGCTGGCACGGCCAGCGAGCGCCGCCGCCGCGAGCGCAAGTGCCACCAGCGCGCCCACCTGAGGCTCCGGCAACTCCCCGGCAGCAGGCCCGAATCGCAGCGCCGCATATCCCGCGGCCCCACCGGCACCCACGTAGGCCATCGCCGCCGCCACACCCGGTTGCGCCGGCAGCCAGCTGTAGCGGCCGGCCACGCCGGCATCCAGGCCGGTGAAGACGCCGCCGGCCATCACCGCCTCGCCCCACAGCAGGTCGGGCAGTGCGACATCCGCGCCATCGAAGACGAACTCGAAGGCCGTGAGGGCATGGTGTGTCTCGTCGGCGAAGGGTCCCGCGGGCAGTGCACCGGCGTCGTCGTAGCTCAGGCGCCCGTGCCCGCGCACGAGACCGGTGGTGCGATCGATCGCATCGAAGTCGACCGTGACGGTAGTGGCCTGCGCTGCCGCGGCGCACAGCACCAGGGCGAGTCCGGTGGCTGCGGTGCGCCCGGGGCGGGCGGGACGATGGCGTGGGTTCTGGTCAGGCATGGTGTGGATCGCGAGTCGAAGGGGTGGTTCAGGTACGAACAGGGCGATTGGGCCAACGGCAGGCGGGCCATCAGCCCAGCAGTGCGCCCGCGTCGGCGGTGAGCACGCCGATCAGGTCGACCAGCAGCGTCGGATCGGCGCCGCCTGGGCCATCGACATCGAGCATGACCAGCGTGTGCCCGAACAGCCCCGCGCCAGCCGACAGGTCGACCGGCCAGGCCAGCACGCGGCCATCGGCGGCCGGGTCGGAACCGACATAGCCGACCTGCGCCAGCAGCGTGTCCAGCATCAGCCGGTCGGCTCCGAGCTCGAAGCCGACGATGGCGTCGCCGGAGTCGAGCACCGAGGTGTAGATGTAGCGGTCGCGACCGGAGCCACCCACGAGCAGGTCTCGCCCCTGCCCGCCCTGCAATGAGTCGGCACCGATGCTGCCCACCAGCACGTCGGTGCGCGCGGTACCGCCGACGGTCAGGCCCGGGTCGAGGCCCACCCGCACCGGATCGTGGTCGGACGACCGGTAGGCATCGGCGGCATACAGGTCGGTTTGCTGGGCCGGTGTCTTGTTCTCGGTGTTGTAGTCCAGCACAGCGGGCTCATCGGCATTGATGTGCCATTTGGCCGCGCCGCTCACTTGAGTGGCCAGGGACGCCGTGGCCAATGCGTGATCAAGCGCGCCCCACTGTCCGCCGAACTCGAACGATGCGCTGCTGCCGGACAGCAGGTCCACCAGGTCATCGGTCGTGCCGGCGACGTCGTCGGCCCCGGCTCGCAGGGCCATGAGCGGATCTTCCATTGCGTAGGCGTTGAGGTCGCCCAGCACCAGGTAGTCGGCATCGCCCTGCCCCGTCGGATCCGTGGCCAGCCAGTCGGCCAGCGCGAGTGCCGCCTGGGTGCGGGTGGCGTTGCTCAGGCCCTGGCCGTCGCCCTGATCGGCGTCACCGGGCAGGCCGGCCGACGAGCCCTTGGACTTCAGGTGGTTCACCACCGGCGTGAACAGCGCGCCGGTGGCCTCGTCGCGGAAGGTCTGGGCCAGGCTGGGTCGCTGCGCGCTGCTGTCGAAGCGCGGATCGACGCTGCTGTCGAGCACCGCAGCCGCGCCGACCGGCGACACCGTGGCGGTGCGGTAGATCAGACCCACGGTGATCTCGTCGGTGCCCAGCGTCGGCTGGCCGGGGTCCACCGCCGCCCAGGTGCCGGCACCGGCCGCCAGATTCAGCGCCTCGACCAGTGCGCCGATCGCACTGCCGGCACCCCAGCCGTTGTTCTGCAGTTCGATCAGGCCCACCACGTCGGCGTCCAGGCCGTCGATGGCGGCGACGATCTTGGCCTGCTGACGCTCGAACTCGAGGGCCGTGTCCGCACCGCGCGAACCCAGCGTGGTGAAGTAGTTCAGCACATTCATCGAGGCGACGACGATCCGCCCGCCCACATCGGGTGCCGGCATGCGCTCGCTGGTCGGCTGGAAGTCGGCCGCCTGGGTGGGCTGCAGCCGATAGGCACCGGTATCGGCCGAACCGAAGCGGTCATCGAGTATGCCCACCAGACCCTGCACCGTGTCACCGCCGCGCAGCGTGTTCGAGGCACTCAACGGTGCACCGCCACGGCCATGGACGATGGTGGTGGGATAGCTGCCGGACTGGCCGTCATCGAGCACCAGTCGGCGCAGCGCCACCTGATCGAGGTAGTCGGCGTAGCCGCTGGCGTCCGGGGTGTTGAATTGCGTGTAGGTGTCCAGTCGAGCATCGGTTCCCGGCTGGTTTCCAGGGCCGTCGCTGGCCAGCAGCACCTCGCCATAGCGACCCAGCGTGTCGGTGGCCGTCACGGCCATCGTCGTGGCCACCGCCACCTGCATGCCCTCGAGGGACTCCAGCGCCGCGGCATCGGCCAGCGGAAACGCCAGCGCGGTGGTGGCCGGCAACGGCTGCGCCGAAGCCAACACCGTCACCTCGGTCAGTCGAGCCAATTCGGTGAGCGAACTGGTGCCGCTCGCATACTCGGTGACGATGCCCGTGACCCGAACCCGATCGCCCACCGTCACCTCGGCGAAGCTGCCGCCGCCCTGATAGACGAAGAGACCCTCGGAGGTCGCGGCGATGCCGTCGGCATCAGCGTCCTCCTCCTGCAGGAAGAACCCCCCCAGGCCACCGGTGCCCTGGAAGTCGCCGACGACGATGGCCTCGACGGTGACGGCGCGACCCAGCATCGGCGACTGGGCGCCACTGCCCTGCACCGCGGAAATGAGCGCGGGCACCGCCGGGTCGCCGCCGCCCCCGCCCCCGCCGTAGCGACCCAGGTCAGAGAACGTGTCGCGCTCGGCGCCATCCCACTGGGCGGCCGGATCGAACGCGTCGCCCGCGGACGTGTCGCCGGCGCTGACGCTGGTCTTGCGGGTGAGCGTGTTGTCGGCGGTGCTGACGAGGCCGGTGCCCCACTCGGTGCCCGGGTCGAAGCCGACCTGTCCGATGGAGTCGACCACGGCACCACCGGTGCCGCCCTTGCGCAGCACCACAGCGTCATCACCGTTGTACCAACCCGAGCTGTTGGTCTGGTCGGCCTGCGCCAGGATGGCACTGGCCGCCGATGCATGCGCCAGCACGAACACATCGCCCGGCGCGACGGTGCCGCTCAGGTTGATGGTCAGCCCCGCGGAGGTGCTGCCGTTGAAGTACATCTGCACCACATAGCCGCCGGCGGCCAGGTCGATCGGCGTGCCGGTGCCGTTGTAGAACTCGAGCGCCTTGTTGTTGCTGCTGCCCTCGATGTACTCGGAAATGATCAGGTCGGTATAGGCCATGTCGCCTCAGAAGCGCGCGTGAAGTAAGCCGGCACAACGGCCGCCGGGCCCGGTGCCCCCTGACGGGGGCGACTCGAGCGGCGGGAGTGTGCTGCCGCTCGATGACGCATGTGTGTCGGCCCGGTCGAGGCATCCCCTGCGAACCGGGGATGCGGGCGGCCAGTCACGTCTGCGAACGCGAGGATGCTACTGGCGGCTTGAACCGAGTCGCCTCAGTGCAAATCCTTGGGCGAACGCGGCGGCGGCCGGTCGAAGGCATCGGGTCGGGCCACGTTGCCATCCCACTGTGTCCGCGCCCGGGTGCGGCTCGGGCCGCGCGCGCGCCGGATGGCTTCCTGCGCGGCCTCGGCCGCGTCTTGCTGGACATGGCGCCGATGGCGCAGCCGCCAGGGCAGGCGGCGCAGCCCCGCAGCCGCCTCACGCATCGCGGCATCCAACCGCTGCCGCCGCCGCTGCGACAGGGCCATGCGGGCCAGCAACAACAGGCAGGCCAGCAGGCCCAGGGCAGCGAGTACGTCGACAAACATGTTGCGCGTATCGTAACGCGGTGTGATTGCCCGCAGGCCGCTGGTGCAGCGTTTCGTTCTGCCCAGAACTTGAACGCGCGTCGGCTCGAATGACCTTCTGCCCAATGTCGCGAGCGGTCTTGGTCCAGACGAACGGCTTGGGGTCGTTGTCGGGGTGAGCGACGTGGTCGTTGATCGCAGCTTCCAGCTCGGGCACGCTGGTGAACACGCCCCGGCGCAGGCGTTCGGTCGTGATGTCACGGAAGAAGCGCTCCACTGCTGTGAGTCTGCGGCGAGCAGGCGGGCTGGACTCCAAGGCGGAGTGCAGTCGCTGGGCGAAACGTTGCAACACACGGACTGCATCGGCGGCGGGCGCAAAAAAGCCCGCTCAATGGCGGGCTGAATGCTTGACTAAGTCCTTGTCGCACTTAGCTTTTATCTTGGTGGCCTCGGGCAACTTCCAAAGATGCGCGGCAGGCCGCGCCAGTGCTCGATCTCGCTTGTCCTGGCGAACATGTACTCCGCGGTTTGCTCCTGTCCAGAAACTGGCGAAATTCGCAAATGGTTCGATTCCCGGGTTGCCGAGTTTCTAGCCAGTCAGTCACAGCTGGTTGCGCATCCAGCGGCACCAGAGATCATGGACCCAAGAACAGGAAGACGGGGGCGCTCGACTGACATCGAACGCCCCCGCACTGGCGCGAGCTGAAGCTCACCCCTTCACACACACCACCTGCTTCAGCGTGTGCACCACGTCGACCAGGTCGCGCTGCGCTTCCATCACGGCGTCGATGTCCTTGTAGGCCGCGGGCGTCTCGTCGATCACGTCCTTGTCCTTGCGGCACTCGACGCCTTCGGTCGCGGCGCGGTGGTCGGCCAGCGTGAAGCGGCGCTTGGCTTCGCCGCGGCTCATCACGCGGCCCGCGCCGTGCGAGCAGCTCTCGAAGCTGTCCGCATGGCCCTTGCCGCGCACGATGTAGCTGCGCGCGCCCATGCTGCCGGGGATGATGCCCAGCTGCCCGGCCTTCGCGCTCACCGCGCCCTTGCGGGTGACGTAAACGTCTTCGCCGAAGTGGTGTTCCGTGCTCACATAGTTGTGGTGGCAGTTCACCGCCTCGATGTGGCTCTGGAAGTTCTTGCGGATCACCGTCTTCGCGGCTTCGATCACGCGCTTCATCATCACCTCGCGGTTGATGGCGGCGAACTTCTGCGCCCAGCCCACGGCGCGCACGTAGTCGCCGAAGTAGCGGCTGCCTTCCTCGAAGTAGGCCAGGTCACGGTCCGGCAGATTCGCCTGATGGCGCACCGCGTCCTGCTTCGCCAGCTCGATGAACATCGTGCCGATGAAGTTTCCCACGCCGCGCGAGCCCGAGTGCAGCATGAACCACACGAAGCCCGCTTCGTCCAGGCAGACCTCGATGAAGTGGTTGCCCGTGCCCAGAGTGCCCAGGTGCTGGATGTGGTTGGTCTTCGCCAGCTTCGGGTAGTCGCGGCACAGCTCGGTGAACTCCGGCTCCAGCTGTGCCCACGCGGTGTTCACCGAGCCGGGTGCCTTCTGCCACGCACCGGGGTCTCGGGAACCTGGCTGGCGGCCGTGCGGCACCGCGCGCTCGATGGCCGAGCGCAGCGGGCCCAGGTTGTCAGGCAGGTCTTCCGCCGTCAGCGTGGTCTTGCAGGCGATCATGCCGCAGCCGATGTCCACGCCCACCGCGGCCGGGATGATGGCCTTGATGGTCGGGATCACCGAGCCCACGGTGGCGCCGATGCCGAAGTGCACGTCGGGCATGGCCGCGATGTGCTTGAAGACGATGGGCAGGCGCGCGGCATTCTGCAGCTGGCGCTTGGCCTCGTCTTCGACAGGCACGCCGCGCGTCCACATCTTCAGCGGCACGCCGCCGCCGACGTCTTCGTGGATGTAGTTCGTTTCCATCTTAGAGTCCTTCATTGTCATGCGAACACCGCGGAACCGGCTCTGCCGGGCCGCTGGTGTTGCCCCTTGAGGGGAGCGGCGCAGCCGCTTCGGGGTGGTCCTATTTCTGGAGCTTCACCAGCCCGTTGAGAACCTGGTCCAGACCTCCGAACACGGAGATCTTGTCGATGCGCTCGGCCACGCGTTCCAGCGTCTCAAGCTCCTTCAGCCGCAGAGCGACGGGGTTGTCCTCCATCACCTTGGCCGTGTTCAGCAGCGAACGCGTCGCCGCCGTCTCTTCACGCCGACGGATCACGTTGGCCTCGGCCGACTTCCCGGCCTCGACCACCTGGGCGAGGATGGTCTTCATCTCGCCCGGCAGCACGATGTCCTTCACGCCCACGCCGTCGAGCTGCAGACCGTAGTCCGCGAGCTTCGACTTGACCTGAGCGGTGACGACCTCGTCGATCACCGTCTTGTTCTCGAGCAGTTCGTCGAGCGAGCGGGTGCCCACCGCGGCGCGCAGGCCGAACTGCAGCTCGCGGTACAGGTGTTCCGCGGGCTTGGCCAGGTCCTTGTAGGCCTTCAGCACATCGGTGAAGCGCCACGTGGCCGAGAGGTTCAGCCGCAGGGCGACCTTGTCGCGGGTCAGGATCTCCTGGCCCGTCACCTCCAGCGCCTGCAGCCGCAGGTCCACGAGCTCCACCGACACATTGCGGTTGAACTTCCAGAACGCGTACGAGCCGGCCGCGAGCAACCGCTCGACCTTGCCGTCGATCCACAGGATGCCGGCGCCGTGTTCGGGCACCTGCACCTGCAGCACACCGGCCAGGCCTTGCACCGCACGCTGGCGCAGCTGCGTCTGGACGAGCCGCGCCACCAACGCAGCCGGCACCTCGGCCGACGCGCCGATGTCGATCACCTCGACCTGCACGTCGACCAGGCCCTTCCAGTACAGGCGCCGGGTGGCAGGCGCGAGCACCTCGACCAACGCGCCGTTCTCGGTGCGCAGGCCGACCTGGTTTTCGGTGAGCTCGACGCGCACGAACTCGGCCGCCACCAACTCGGGCTCCTTGGCCATCAGGTAGTCGGCCAGGCCGTGCGTGAACGCCGGAGCTTCGAGTGCGAAGAGCTCCACGCGCAGGGTATCCAGGCCGGCGAACAGCCAATGCGTGCCGGGTTGCAGCACGCGCTCGAAATCGCCATTGCGCAGCAGCAGGCCGCGCTCGTTCTTCTTCACGGTGACACGCTTGATCTTCATGGGAGTTCTCCTTCTTGGTTGAAGCGTGTGAATGAAAAGGGTGCCGTTACAGCGACGTCCGCGGACAACGAGTGCCTGGGTCCGGATCGCACGGTGCGCGTCGGCGGTTCCCTCCCTGAGAACCCCCTCGGCTGGCCATGGATGCGAAGCCCCGCGTGCCCGGCGCACAAGCGGCCACCGCTGATGCACGTTTGGGCCTGGGCCCTGGGTGCACGTTCGGCGGTGGTCTTTCGACCGTTTGTTGCTGGAGATGGCTTATCAGGCCATTCGTTGGGAAGGATTCGAACCTTCGACAAGCTCCTTGCGGAGTTGCTCTACCCGACTGAGCTACACAACAGTGGGGGTCATCCGGGACTCGAACCCGGCAGCCTGCGCTGCCACCTTGGATGACCCATTCCGCTGCTTCCGGCGGCGCGGCATGTGCGGCACCCACGGACGGATCCGGATGCCACACACCGGCGGGGTTCACGAACCCCTGACCTGTGAGCGTTCGCCTTTCACAGCAGACTCTGAAGCGCCCGAGCCTTTCAGCTCAGGCGCGATCCCTTCGGCAGGCGCGCGGCCAGCCATTCGTGCACGTCGGCACGGATGTGCCGGCCGTCGAGCAGAAAGGCCTCGAAGCGGCTCGGCACGTACGGCAGGTACACCAGCGGCATGCCCGCTTCCTCCGGCGTGCGGTCGGCCTTGCGGCCGTTGCACGGGCCGCAGGCGGTGACCAGGTTCATCCAGGTCCAGCGGCCGCCGCGCGATTCCGGCAGGATGTGCTCGCACTGCAGATCGCGCTCGTGAAAGCGCTGGCCGCAGTAGGCGCACGTCATCCGGTCGCGGCGGAACAGCTTGAGCTTGCTGAAGGCCGGCACCACATCGAACAGGTTGACCCTGGACGCACCGCGCAGCGCGATGATCGGGAACACATCGATGACGGACTGCCGGCCGCGCTCGACGTTGAAGCCGCCACGCAGCGTGGCCAGCGGGCCGTCGCCGTCGACCCACGCCACCGAGCCCGTGGCCACGTGAACGGCCGCATGCTCCAGCGAGATCCACGCCTGCGGCGTGCCCTGGATGTCGAGTTGCAGCACGTGGCTGTGGTGTTGGTGGTGCATGGGTGGCCTCCTTTCTCTGCCGTTCGGTGGATGGATCTGGCAGGGGTGACAGG
>JAKLLB010000199.1:633-1113 GCA_023150345.1 Aquabacterium sp. | reverse complement strand
CACGCCGAACGCCGTGCACAGATGCGTCTTGCCCGTACCCGGCCCGCCGATGAAGACCGCGTTGTGCGCGGCCTCGGTGAACGACAGGTCGGCCAGCTGGTCGATCAGCGCGCGGTCGACCTTGGAGGCTTCGAAGTCGAAGCCGGCCAGGTCGCGGTGTGCCGGGAAGCGCGCGGCGCTCATCTGGTAGCTCACCGAGCGCATCGCCCGGTCGGTGCCCTCGGCCTGCAATAGGTGCTCGATCAGCCAGCGCGAGCTGTCCACGCCCACGCCACCGCCCTGGGCCACGAGGTCGGTCCAGGCGCCGGCCATGCCGTGCAGCCGCAGCGCCTTGAGTTCGGCGGTCACGTCACGCATGGTCCACCTCCTGGCCGGCTTGGTCGCGCAGGCGGTCGTAGCGGTCGGTGTCCGCGCGCGGAGCCTCGTTCAGACGCAGCGCGGTCTCCACCTGCTCCGGCGGCGGGCTCGCGTTGAGCCGCC
>JAKLLB010000199.1:0-625 GCA_023150345.1 Aquabacterium sp. | reverse complement strand
GCACCTGCGCCATCACGCGGTCGCCGCCGGGGCGCCGCAGCAGGGCCTGCTGCAACGCCCGCAGCGGCGCAGGCATGTCGGCGAACGGTGCGCCGTTGCGCAGCACGCCGGGCTTGCGCTGCACCAGCGGGATGTAGTGCTGCCAGTCGTAGCTGGTCTGGCCCCTGTCGCTGAGACGGGCGTGGCTGGCGACGATCTTGTCGTCGGCGACCACGATCACCCGGTTCGGGTACAGCCGGGTCGAGACCATGTGACCGGCCAGCTCGCACGGCACCGAATAGCGGTTGCGCAGCACCGTCACCAGGCAGGTGCTGGACACGCGCGCCGGGTTCTCCACGTAGCCATCGAAGGGCTCGGGCATGGGCATCAGGTTCGGTAACTCGTGCTCGAGCATCTCGGCCACGCTGAACTGGCTGTGCTCCGGATGCCGGATCTCCTGCCACAGCGCCCGGCACCGGGTTGCGAGCCAGGCGTTGAGCTCGTCGAACGAGCCGAAGCGCTGGCGGGCGGCCTCGATCCACACGCGCCTGCGGCTGTCCTGCACGTTCTTCTCCACCCGGCCCGTCTCCCAGCCGCTGGCCACGTTGCAGAAGTCCGGGTCGAACAGGTAATGCGCGCTCATCGC
>JAKLLB010000198.1:516-1138 GCA_023150345.1 Aquabacterium sp. | reverse complement strand
AAGTTCGCCAGTTCACGTCCGTAACCCGTTGATTTGCTTGAAATCACGAGTCAAGTCGTGGACTACGGCTGTGGGCGTGCTTGTTCCTTCGGTACCAGTTCGACGGCGAAGTCCGCCGGCGTGGGGATGGCCGCACCGATGGCCCCGAACAGCTCCTTCTGCTGCGGCCCCAACTCGGTGAGCCCGCGGATGCGCCCGCCGTTGGCGAGCTCGACTGTCTGCAGGTGAATTCGCTCGAGCTGCTCCATCATCCGGTTGGGCGACTCCGTGCGCCTGGCTGCCTTCAGCCGCATCCGCATCACCCGGTGCACCACCAACGCCAGGAAGCAGATCAGCGCGTGCGCCCGGATGCGCCGCGGCAGCCGGTGGTACAGCGGCCCGATCTCGATGTCGGACTTCAGCGTGCGGAACCCTCGCTCGATGTCGGCCAGGCTCTTGTAGCGCTGCACCACCTCCTGCGGCTGCGCATGCGTGCTGGTCACCAGCAGCAGCTTGCCGTCCAGCAACTCGAGGTAGCGCTGCCGCTCCTCGTCGAGGGTAAACTGGAACAGCTCGCTCTTCAAGTCCACCTTGATCAGGTGCGCCAGGTTCGCCTCCTTGACCGCGTGGTACAGCCGCGCCT
>JAKLLB010000198.1:0-468 GCA_023150345.1 Aquabacterium sp. | reverse complement strand
AATCCGACAGCGGCCGGCCGCGGCGCTTCTGGCCGACGTCCTGCTCGTCGAGTCGCCCGCCCCACTGCTCGCCGAGCGCCACCAACTCGGCGATCTGACGCCGACGCGCATCGGTGCGCCGCTGGGCTACCTCGGGGTCATGGCACAGCACCAGCCGGTGAGCCGTCGTCGCACCGTCCTTGACCGCATGCGGCCAGGACAGCTCGGCCACCCACGGCTGGGCCACGTCCTTGTGCTCGCAGGCCTGGTGCAGCTCGTCCCTGAACTCGCCGTAGCGCGCCGCCGGCACCGCCAGCACATAGTCCAGCGCGATGTCCCGCCCGCCCTCGCGCAGCCGCTGCTGCAGCGCCTCGATGCTGTGCAGGTTGTCCAGGCTGAGCAGCCCGCGGTCGGCCACCAGCACCACGCGCTTGAGCGGCCAGCGCTGCACCAGCCGCTCGATCATCGGCAGCAGCGTGTGCGACTCCA
>JAKLLB010000197.1 GCA_023150345.1 Aquabacterium sp. | reverse complement strand
AATGCGGTGGTAGCCGCGGGCCCCGTCGGGGTAGGGTGCGGCAGCGAGTTCGGCCTGAACGCCTTCTCGTCCCCAGGTGCGGGTCTCCAAGGTGTGGCGGCCGGGCGTTGCATCCCAGGGCGCTTGCCACTGAACCCAAGCACTCGGGCCGAGGGCCGTGGCCAGCGCGCAGACTTGCCACGGGCCGCCGTCGATGCGCAGTTCGACCTTCGCGACGCCGTGCGGAGGACTCCACGCCACACCGGCGACGATCTGGCGGCCGGGTGCCAGCAGCGCTGAGTGGTTTGGAACGTCGATCCTCGAGTTCGGCGCCATGCGGGATGGCCGTCTTGGCCAGCCCTTGCGCTCCGCGTAGTCGATGGCTTCGCTGAACCGCATGACCTCCACGGACGCCAGCCACTTGATGTTCGCGTCATAGCCGTGGATGCCAGGCACAAGGACTCGAACTGGAGCACCGTGCGCGCGTGTGAGTGGTGTGCCGTTCATGGCGTAGACCAGCATGGGCTCGAAGCCGTCCTCGAGCAACGACAAGCTGATGCCGGCAGAGAACCCGTCCACCGAGTGAAGCCGGACATGGTCCGCTTCCGTGGCCGCTCCGGCGCGCACGAGCAGGTCGCGCAGCAGTACGCCTTGCCAGCGCGCATTCCCTACGAAAGGGCCGCCAACGGGGTTGTGCACACACATCAGAACCGCGTCGATCTCTCGCGATGGAAGCGACAGCAGCTCGTCGAGGGTGAGACTGAGCGGGTGCTCGACCATGCCTCGCACCACGAGGCGCCACTGTCGCAACACGACGCTCGGAGCAGGAAACGTCACGTCGGTGACGAAGAATCGGTCGACAGGGGTGATCAACTCGGACAGTCCTGGAATCTCCAGGGAGGCAGAGCCAGGGGGCGAACCCAGGGGGGCTTGCGGCCGTGGCAGACGTACGGGCTCTGCGCGCCGGCGTTGTCGGACACGACGAATCACCAACGCCAGTCCCGCCGCGGCGAAGCCGATGGCGAAGGAAGCTTCCGCGCCGAAGAAGACACCCAGCATCCCTGCCGCTGTCGCTACCAAACCCAGGGTGGCGGCCGTGGCGCGCGAAAGCTCGGTGCGGCGCCACAGCGCATACAGCCCGAGCAACCCAGACAACAGCAACGCCGCCACGAGCGTGGCCGTGCCCGCGGTCGCGGCCATCGCCGGAACTCCGAGACTGAACAAGGTCAGTGCGATGGC
>JAKLLB010000196.1 GCA_023150345.1 Aquabacterium sp. | reverse complement strand
ACCATGTGGCAGGGCATCACCATGCAGCAGGATGCCGGCGGCGCCTCGATCCAGGCCGACCCATTCTCGACCTGGGCTGGCAAGGTGTCGCTGGTGGGCGGCATCGAGGCACGGCACGAGAGCATCCACGGCGATGTCGATGCCACCTCCAAGCGCAGCACGAGCAGCTATCGCCAAGGTGGCTGGCAGGAGGGCAACAACAAGCCCATCAATGGCAACTACACGGTCACCGAAGTCTTCGCCGAGACGGTGGTGCCGCTGCTGGCCAACCAGCGTGCAGCCAAGTCGCTGGATCTGAACGCCGCGCTGCGTGGCACCGACTACTCCACCAGCGGCCGTGTGAACACCTGGAAGCTCGGGCTGAGCTACACGCCCACCGACGGCGTGCTGCTGCGCGGTACGCGCTCGCGCGACATCCGCGCGGCCAGCTTCAACGAGATGTTCCTGCAAGGCCAGAACAACAGCGCCTCGGTCATCGACCACGGTTTGACCGTCAACGGCGCGGCGCCCACCGTGCCCGTCGTGCAGGCGCAAACCGGCAATCCGAACCTGCGCCCGGAGATCGCCAAGTCGGACACGCTGGGCGTGACGCTGCAGAACGTGGGAGTACAAGGACTGAGGGCGTCGCTGGACCTTTACCGCATCGATCTGGGCGACGCGATCGCACAGGTCACGCCGCAGGCCGTGCTCAACGGCTGCTATGGGGTGGGTGCAACCAAGAACGAACAGCTGTGCGATTTCATATCTCGGGATGCAAACGGCACGCTCAGCCTGATCCGCGTGCCCTACGTGAACCTGCAGCGCATCAAGACCTCGGGTGCCGACCTGGAGCTGGCCTACCGCTTCAAGCTGGCCGGCGGCGACATGATGCTGCGCCTGCTCGGATCCCATGTGCGCGAGTTCGTCATCCACGATGGCGTTGCGGCCATCGATCGGGCGGGTGAAATGTCGGTGGGCACCACCCAGGGCGCGGCCAAGGGCGGGCCGAAGAACCGGGCCACGCTCTCGGGCACCTACCGTCGCGGGCCATGGGTTGGATTCGCTCAGGTGCGCCATGTGGGGGGCGGTGTGATCGATGCCAACCCGACGACCCAGCGCACCTTGTATGACAACAAGGTACCGGCCAAGACCTATGTCGACGCCTCGTTGGCCTACACGCTTTGGGAAGGCGGAGACCGCGGCTCGCTCACATTGTTCGGCAAGGTGAACAACCTGTTCGACGTGACGCCGCCCATCATCGCCGAGAGCCTGAACGCGCCGCGCTCGACCAACTTCGTGTTCTGGGATCTGGTCGGACGCGCTTGGGCAGCCGGCCTGCGCTTCACCTACTGACGCGCTCGCGACTCCGGACCAGGCCGGCCCCAGGGTTCCGCCACACCGCCCCGGGCGGTGTCTGTCCATCGCCGATCCGCAGCCCACAGGGGCGGGATCGGCGATTTGCCGTTCCATTGACGTGCCCTTAACAGGTCTTAACACAGTTCACAGGTCTATCCCCGCTGACGGACAAGCCATGGACGTCAATCATCGAGCCGGTACACGCAACGCATGTCCCGCCCGAGGAGTCCGGCATGAACACCCTTCATCCATCGCACCACCGTCACATCGCCGCAGCCGCCATCGCGGCCTGCGGCAGCCTGTGGCTACACACGGTCTCGCACGCCCAGTCCGCTGCGGTAACCGCGGACAGCCGCGGCGAGTCACCCAAGGGCGAGCTGCAGACGGTCACCGTCACCGCCGAGCGCAAGGCCAAGAGCATCCAGAAAACCTCGATCGCGCTGGAGGCGGTTTCCGGCACCGACATCGCCGAGCAGGGGCTGT
>JAKLLB010000195.1 GCA_023150345.1 Aquabacterium sp. | reverse complement strand
CGTGTGCAGGTGGAGCCGGCCTCGGCCGACGCCGAGGAACTGGCCGAAGCCATCAAGGACGCGGGCTACACGCCGGTTCCCGCGCAGGCGGGCCCGACCGCTCACGGAAGGCCGGCAGGCTCGTGCTGCGGAGCGGCACACGGGATGCCTTCGGCATCGGACTTGACTCGCACTTAGGCCAGCGCACGACGCGATTTGCCCCCAACGGTTGGGACCATCGTTCCGACTTGCAAGCAAGCGCCGAAGGGTTCGCCAGCATCGCGCGTGGCGGGATCCCCAAGGTCGACGGACAAGACCGCTGCACAGGCCGGAAGCATGAGCGGCCGGACGACCGAAACGCGGCGCTGCAGAACGCGCACGACAGCCAGTCACGACGCCTCGGCGGTGTTCCGACGGATTATGACAGGCCTGTCATGTTCCCGACAGACTTCTGTTGATTGCGGCTCCGTAGATTGCGGCCGGTTTCCAAACCCGACGCGGGTTCGGCACCGTCGCGTGTCGGCGCCCCGTCCTGCCGGACCGATCACCATGCAATCCACTGCCCTCATTCTGACCCTTGCCCTGCCCCTGACGCTGGCGCTGGGTACCTACGCGCACGCAGCGCCTGCGGCGTCGGACGCGCCGTTCACCGGCATCTCGATGAACGTCGCCATACGGCTCGACGCCCGCACGCCTTCCAACACCCTGACGCAGCCGACGACGCTGTCGGGGGTACCGATGGCGACGGCATCACGTCCCAGTGTTTCGACCCGGTCCGACTGGACAGCAGCGTCCGATCGAGCGTTGTCCGGCATCCCGATGGCGTACGCCAAGCGGCTTTGAACCACGGCCGCTCCTGCGACGGACCGGCTTCGGAGCGCTCGAATCAACCAAGCTCGAAGCAGCAGCTCATGCTGAATCGAAAAATGTCGCGGTTTGCCCTGCCAGTGCCGTGGGCCGGGCACGACTCGGTCAGTCTAGAATCTGAATCATGCGTCGTTGGGTGTTCGCATTCCTGTTGTTCGTCGTGCCGTTCCAGTTGGTCTGGGGCGCGGCTGCGCCGTACTGCGCGCACGAGGCTGCTGCCTCGGCCAAGAAGCACTTCGGCCACCACGAACACAAGCATCAGGCCGGTGACCAGGTCGTCTCGGCCACGGATGCTGGTGCGGACACCGCCGGTGCCTTCCACGCTGACTGCGAGAGCTGCCATCTCGGCTGCTCCGCATGCATGCCCGTGGCAGTCACGTCTGTCGGGGCCCTACCTCACGGCGACGCCCTGAGGCAGCCAGAACCTCGTTACGACTCCCACATCCCGGCCAGCCCCCTGCGCCCGGATCGAGCCCATTCCACCGCTGCCGCGCGATCCGGCGGCGACGTGGTGATGGTCTCGCTCGCGGACTGACTGACGACACCTCCACATCGCCGGCGAATCGCTTCTGTCGTGAGACCAGAAGGATGATTCGATGCGATTCCCACTCCTGGCGCTGGCCTTCGTGCTGGCTGCCTCGACCGTTCCCGCGAGTGCGCAGACCGCGGGCTCGGGCCCGCTGACGCTTGCCGAGGCGCTGCGGCTGGCCGAAACCGCCAGTCCCGCCGTACGTGCACGCGAGGCACAGCTGGCGGCCGCCGAAGGCAGCCGCCGCGAAGCCGCGTCACTGCTCTTCAACAACCCCGAACTCAGCGTCGAGCGCACGCGACGCAGCGCCGCAACCCCCGATGGCAACGCCCGCGAGTGGGGCCTGGGCATCGCGCAGCCGATCGAGATCGGGGGCCAGCAGGCGCGCCGCCGCGAAGCCGCCTCCGCATCGCTGGAGGCCTTGCGCGCCGAGATTGAAGATGCACGGCGCCAGGCCCGCGCCGAAGCGTCCCTGCGGTTCCACGCGGTGCTTGCCGCGCAGCGGCGGGTGCGGCTCGAACAACGCTCGGTCGAGCTGTTCGACGGCACCGCGCAGGCGGTCGCCAAGCGGCGCAGCGCGGGCGAGGACACGCGCCTGGATGCCAACGTCGCCCTGATCGAGGCCGAACGCGCCCGCAACGCGCTGGCGGTGTC
>JAKLLB010000194.1 GCA_023150345.1 Aquabacterium sp. | reverse complement strand
AGACGAATCTCGTGGGTATCCTCGTGGCGCAGGCCGTGGGCAGGCCGCTGTCCGACTACCTGTCGGAGAAGATCTGGCGGCCCGCCGGCATGGAGCAGTCGGCGACCTGGATCCTCTCGCGCACGGGCCGCGAGATCAGCGGCTGCTGCATCCAGGCCGCGACCCGAGACTACGCGCGGTTCGGGCTGTTCATCCTGGACGGGGCGCGCGTCAACGGCGCGAGCATCGTGCCCGAGGGCTGGCTGGCCGAGGCCACGACCGAGCGCGTGGGTATCGGCCAGCCCGGGCGCGGCTACGGCTACCAATGGTGGACGTTCGCCGATGGTTCGTTCTCGGCGCGCGGCATCTTCGGGCAGGGGATCTTCATCGACCCCAAGCGCAAGCTCGTGATCGCCTCCAACGCAAACTGGGCCGGCGGCGCCAGCCACAAACCCACCAGCGAGGAGCGCCAGGCTTTCTATCGTGCGGTGCAGCAGGCGCTGGACAGCGAAGCCGGCAAGGGCCAATAAGCGAACGGCGACAGGCAATCAGGCAATCAGGCAATCAGGCAATCAGGCAATCAGGCAATCAGGCAATCAGGCAATCAGGCAATCAGGCAGCGCGCCGCAGGTTGCCCACCCGCACGCCGAGCAGTCGGATGCGGCGGGTCAGGTCGACGCGCTTGAGGCACAAGCCCGCGGCATGCCGCACAGCGTCCGCGTCGGCGGTGGGGTGTTCCAGGGTGAGGTCGCGGGTCACGGTCTTGAAGTCGTCGAAACGCAGCTTGATGCCCACCGTCCGGCCCTCGTAGCCTTTGCGCTGCAGGTCGAGCGCCACTTGCCGGGCCAGTTGGGTGAACACCGACGACAGCTCGGCGCGATCGCGGCGCGCATGCAGGTCGCGCTCGAACGTGGTCTCGCGGCTGACCGACACCGGCTCGCTGTGGGTGACGAGCGGCCGCTCGTCGATGCCGTGGGCTGCATCGTGCAGCCATGCGCCGTAGCTGCGACCGAACCGCTGCACGAGCGTCTCGCGCGTCACGCCCGCCAGCTCCGCAATGGTGTGGATGCCCAGTGCCTGCAGCCGCGCGGCCGACTTCGGACCGATGCCGTTGATGCGGCCCACCGGCAATGGCCAGATGCGGTCGGCCAGATCGCCGGGTGCGAGCAGGGTCAGGCCGTCGGGCTTGTCGAGCTCCGAGGCGATCTTCGACAGCAGCTTGTTGGGCGTCACGCCGATCGAGCAACTCAGGCCCGTGGCCTGGCGCACGTTGTTCTTGATCTCCTGTGCCAGCGCCCGCACACCCCCGTGGGGATCGTGGCCCAGGGTGTCCTGCGCTCCGGGCAGGTCGGTCAAGTCGATGTAGATCTCGTCGATGCCGCGGTCCTCGATCACCGGCGCAATCTCGGCCACCGCGGCCTTGAACCGCCGCGAATACGTCCGGTACAGGTCGAAGTCCACCGGCAGCAGCACGGCCTGCGGCGCGCGCAGCGCCGCCTTCATCAACCCCATGCCCGAGTGCACGCCCAGCGCCCGCGCCGGGTAGGTGGCCGTGGTGATCACGCCCCGGCCGGTGTAGCCCTGCAGGCGCGAGAACTGCAACTGCCCGTCGTCACCCGCGCGCGGCTGGTGCCGCCGGCCACCCCCGATGACCACCGGCAGGCCGTGCAACTGCGGATAGCGCTGCAACTCGCACGACGCGTAGAACGCATCCATGTCGAGGTGGGCGATCCAGCGGCGGCGCGCGGCGGTGACCATTGGTCCATTGTGATGCGCAGTCCGTCGCACGGGGCTGGCCCCGGCCGGCATGTCGGCGCAACAATCACCTCCACCTGATCGGAGCCCCTGCCATGGTCCATATCGCCACCCCCGAATCCACCGCCACAGCACCCCCGGACGCCATCACCGCGGTGCGCCACTCGCTGGCCGACTCGGCGATCGCGCTGGCTTTCGCCTGCGCCGGCATCGCCATGTTCATGCCGCCGATGGTGCACACCACGGTCGAGTCTCTGCCGCGCATCATCGCGAGCGGGTTGGTCATCGCCGTGGCCGTACCGTTGCACTGGGTGTGGCTGGTGGCGGCGGTGCGCGCGATGGGACGGCGCGTGGCTGCTCCGCTGGCCGCGGCGGTGGTGTTGTTTCCCGT
>JAKLLB010000193.1 GCA_023150345.1 Aquabacterium sp. | reverse complement strand
GCTCGAAACAGGCTGCCAATGCGTTGGTCAGCAACACCTGCAGCGGTGCATGGCCGCGATGCGTGGCCAAGGCCAGGCCGCTGCGTGCGGCGTCGATGGCGCCATCGAAGGCGGCGATCTCGGCGCCACCCAGAGCCATCCAGCGCAGCACCTGGCAGGCATCCTCATCGCGGCCGGACTGCCGCAGCACCGCGACGAATTCGTCGCCCTCGGCCATCAGCGCGTCGAAACGTCCCAGTCGGTACAGCGTACCGCCCAGCAGCAACGCCGTGCGCGCGAGCTCAGGCCTCGCAGCTGCGGAGAGGTCGACCGTGGAACGCAGCAGGTCCCAGGCCTCGCGCGCATGCGCCCGGCAGGGCATCAGCGCATGCGCGCTCCAGGCCGATTCGGCCCGGGCCAGGGCCTGCGCGGCGGCATCGTGGGCAACCGGGAGTGCGCTCAAGACTTCCTCTTGCGACCGCAACCGCCGTCGCGTCCATGGCGGACGCGCGTGGTACAGCGTGACGACCGCCATCTTGCGCCCAAAGCGTTGCATCGGGCTGGCGGCCCAGTGGGGTATCGGCAGTCGGCGTGGGGACTTGAGGGCGACGGTCCGGTGGTCGCCGTGTGACGCGTTCAGACCATTGTTGCGACCAACTCCGCAATGGCCAGCGATGCCGTCAGCCCCGGCGACTCGATGCCGAACAGGTTGACCAGACCCGGCACGCCATGCTCGGCAGGGCCTTGGATGACGAAGTCGGCATTGCCCTGGCCGCGGCCGCGCAGCTTCGGTCGGATGCCAGCGTAGGCGGGCTGCAGGGCGTTGTCGGGCAGCGCCGGCCAGTAGCGGCGTATGGCCGCATAGAAGCCATCGGCACGACGCGGATCGACGCGGTAGTCGAGCGTTTCGACCCACTCGACGTCCGGGCCGAAGCGGGCCTGGCCGGCCAGGTCGAGGGTGAGGTGCACGCCCAGGCCACCGGGTTCGGGCACCGGGTAGATCAGCCGCGAGAACGGTGAGCGTCCTGGCAGCGAAAAGTAGTTGCCCTTGGCCAGGTAGCCCTGCGGCACGGTTCCAGGGCGCATCCCCACCAGTTGAGCGGCCAGGGCGGGTGCGTGCAGGCCCGCGCTATTGACGACGATTCCGGCCATCAGCTGCATGGGTTCGTCGCCACCGACCTCGAGCACGATGCCATCGGGCTTGGCGATACCGCCGGCAACACGTGCGCCGAACGCCAGCATGCCACCGGCGCGCTCGAAGTCGCCCTGCAGCGCCAACATCAGGCCGTGGCTGTCGACGATCCCCGTGGACGGGCTGTACAAGGCCGCCACGCCGTGCAATGCCGGCTCCTGGGCGCGGGCGCTGGCGCCGTCCACCATCACCAGGTCGTCCACCCCGTTGCGCAGGCCGGCAGCGAGCAGGCGCTCGAGTTCGCCAAGCTGACCGACATGCGTCGCGACGATGAACTTGCCGCATCGGCGGTGCGGCACGCCCCGGCTGGCGCAGTACTCGTACAGGAGGTGCCGGCCGCGCACGCCCAGTGCGGCCTTGAGTGACCCGGCTTCGTAGTAGATGCCCGCGTGGATGACCTCGCTGTTGCGCGAGCTGATGCCGCTGCCGATCAAGGTCTCGGCTTCGAGCACCAGTGTCTCCAGCCCGCGTTCGGCCAATGCGCGGGCCACCGCCAGGCCCACCACGCCGGCGCCGACGACGGCGCAATCGACACGCTCCATGCTGGGTCTCACCCGAGATGATCCTGTCTCGGTTGTGAACCGTGACACCTCACGCCTGGCGCGTCGGTTGAATTCTGATCCGTCAAACCACCAAGTAGCGCGCCAACTTGGGATGGGTCATCAGCGCATGGCACATCTACTGCATCTGCTGCGCGCCGCCCTAGTTCTTGCAACCACGCGCGGGGTCGGCCAGCGCCTTGACTGCGATGCCCACGGACTCGTTGTTCTTGCCCTTGGCCTCGCGGATGTAGAAGTCCTGAACCGGGTTGTGGGCCGTGGACATGGCCAGCTTGCCGCGCGGGCTGTTGATGATGGTCTTGCGCATGGCGAGAACGATGTCGTCGCGCCTGCTGATGTCGCCCCTGACCAGCGTGATGCCCGCGCCCAGCAACTGCGCGGCGTCGTAGCCCTGCACCG
>JAKLLB010000192.1 GCA_023150345.1 Aquabacterium sp. | reverse complement strand
CCCAGGCACTTGAGCAGCGTGCTCTTGCCCGAGCCCGATGGGCCGATCAGCCCCACCACCTCGCCCGGCGCCACCTGCATGTCCACGCCCTTGAGCGCGTCGACGGCGGTGTCGCCGTGGCCGTAGCGCTTGCGCAGGCCCTCGATGCGGATGCCCTTGGCCGGCATTTCAGCCCCCGATGGCTTCAGCCGGGTCGACGCGCAGCGCCATCCGGATGGCAACCAGGCTGGCCAGTGCACAAATGACCAGCACGATCAGCAGGCCCGCGATCGAGTCCTGCGCCAGAAGCAGGACGTACTTCGGGAAGAGGGGCGCGGAGAACGCGGCGCTGATGCGGCCCACTGCGAAGCCGATGATGCCCAAGGTCAGCGCCTGCTGCATGATCATCGAGGCGATGGTCCGGTTGCGCGTGCCGATGAGCTTGAGCACGGCGATCTCGCGAATCTTGTCCATCGTCAGTGTGTAGATGATGAAGGCCACGATGGCAGCGCTGACGGTGGCCAGGATGACCAGGAACAGCGCAATCTGGCGGGCCGACGTTGCGATCAGCTTGCCGATCAGGATGCCCTCCATTTCGGTGCGGGTGTAGGCGGTCAGGTGCCGCCAACGGCGCACCGACTCGGCCACTGCGTTCGGGTCGGCACCCGGATGCAGGCGCACCAGAACGGCATTCACGGTGTGGCTGCTCCCCAACGCGGCGTTCACCGCCTCCAGTAAACCGGGCACTCCGGGCCGGTTGAGCGACGGGTTGGCGGCGGTGCGTTGGCGACCCTGCACGATGGCGTCGTTGTCCTTGAGGAACTGCGCCTCCTGCGCATCTTTCAGGGCGATGAAGATCATGGGGTCGCCGGCGGACGACACCATCCGGCGCGTGAGACCGACGACGGTGTAGTCGTTGCGACGGATGCGCACGACCTCACCGAGCTGCAGGCCCGAGGCGATGTCGGCGATCGCCTCGTAGTGACCGCGTGTCAGGCGGCGCCCGGCCACCAGCGAGGGCGGCCACCCCGGGGCACCCCAGGCATCGCCGGGTGCAATGCCCACGATCATCGCGCGCACGTCACGCTTGCCGTGACGCACCTGCATCGTGAGATAAGTGACATTCGTCGCCTCGGCCACGCCCGGCATGGCGAGCAAGGCGCGGTCGGTGTCGTCGGGGATGCTCGACGGCTCGGCGTAGGGGCCCAGCGTGTCGCGCTGCACCACCCACAGATCGGCACCGCTGTTGTCCAGCAGCGCCTTGCCGTCGTCGACCATGCCGCGGTAGACGCCGGCCATCACCAGCGTGACGCCGAGCAGCAGCCCCAGCCCCAGGCCGGTGAAGACGAACTTGCCCCAGGAGTGGGCAATGTCGCGGCCGGCCAGGCTGATCATGTGCTCACCCCAGGGATACGCTCGACCACCTGCACACGGGTGCGGCTGGTCAACGGGCGCGCGGCGTGCAGAACGATCGTGTCACCGGTGCGCAGACCGGCAATCACTTGGACACGGCCATCGAGGTCGGTTCGCCCGAGCCTGACCGGAACGAAGGACAATCGCTCATCGGCGACCGTCCAGACCCCGATCTGGCTGCCTTGCCGCTGAACCGCAGCATTGGGAATGACCGGACCTTCGGGCAGCGGTGGCAGGTTGACTGTGACCTCGGCGCGTTCGCCGATGGGTGGCAGTGGCCGTGGAACGGCCTGGAACGCGACCTTGGCCAGCAGTTCTTCGGTGATCGCGTCTGCCCGCAGTTCGGTGCGCAACACCTGCCCCGCAAGGGGATGTTCTCGACGCGATCGGAGCAACACCTGAGCAGGCAGCTTCTCCTTCAAGCCTGTGGCGCTGACCTGATCGAAGCGCGCGTGCACCCACAAGGACCGCGGGTCGACGATCTCGATCACCGCCTGCCCGGCCACAACCGTGGTGCCGGGTTCGACTTCTCGCAGCGTGACGATGCCGTCGACTGGCGAGATCAGCTTCAAATTCTGCCGCTGTGTGCGCAGCGCCTGCGCATCGGACTGCGCGCGCGTCAGATCGTTGCGCGCAGCGGTGTGTGCGGCCTGGGCGACCTGAAGATCCTGCAGGCGCGCAGCCAGCAACTCCTGCGTGACGACCTGCT
This sequence comes from Aquabacterium sp., assembly GCA_023150345.1. Lineage (GTDB taxonomy): Bacteria > Pseudomonadota > Gammaproteobacteria > Burkholderiales > Burkholderiaceae_C > Pseudaquabacterium. The sequence continues at coordinate 62 of JAKLLB010000192.1, read as the reverse complement.
GGGCAAACAACTGCTCGTAGCGGCGCGCCTGGGCTTGGGCGTGCGCGTGCCGCGCCTCGGCT
>JAKLLB010000191.1 GCA_023150345.1 Aquabacterium sp. | reverse complement strand
CTGCGACAGTGACTGCGACGTGCTCGACACCTGGCCCGACGCCGAGGTGAGATGTTCGGCGGCGGCACTGACTTCGCGCAGAGTTCGGGAGATCGTGTCGAGCAGGCCGTTCAGGCTCTCGCCGATCGCGCGGAAGAAGCCCTGCTTGCCGTCGACCGGGATGCGGGTGCTCAGGTCGCCGTTGACCGCTGCATTGGCCACCTCGGTCAACTCGGCTTCGGCGGCGAGCTGTTCGGTGCGGTCGACCCACTGGCCCACAGTGCCCTGCTGGTTGCCATTGGCATCGAAGACCGGGGTGGTGGTCACATCGTAGGTGCGGCCGCCCAGCACCATCTGGCTCGCGGTGCGCTCCCGCAGGGCCTTCAGGCGGGCCACGGCGCCTTCCGAGTCGCGGTAGAACACGCCGATCGAGCTGCCCACCACGCGATCGACGTCGAAGCTCGGGTTATCGACGCGGAATGCTGCGGCGTCGCGTTGCAGCACTTCGCGCAGCGCTTCGTTGATGTAGAGGATCTTGCCGTCGCTGTCGGCGATGCGCACAGGGATCGAAGCGGTGTCGAGCGCCTGCTTCACACGCAGGGCCTCGTCCTTGACGCGACGCTCTTGCTCGACCAGCGCCCGCTCGCGCTCCTGCGCGGCCAGCACGGCGGTCATTTCCTTCCACTCGACCACGGTGCCGATGCGCTTGCCCTGCACGTCGACCGGGTTGATGATGAGGTCGAACTTGCGCCCGCCGATGGTCAGCCGGGTGGTGTGCTCGCCGGTGAGCCGGGCGAGCATGGTGCGCTGGTGTGCTGGGTTCTTGTGGAACCGGTCGATGTTGATGCCGACGATGTGCTGGGCGTCGAAGTGCGGCAGGTCCTTGCGCAGATCGGCCTCGGCTTCGACGAACATCTTCGACAGCGACTGGTTCACGTAAACGATGTTGAGGTCGGCATCGGCCACCATCATGTTGGTGGCGGCCACGTCCAGCGCCTGGCGGATGCGCTCACCCTCGGTGGCGCGCCGCAATGCGTCAGAGACCTCGAAGCCCAGGCGCACCTGCACCCGGCGCAGCGAACGCATCACCTGGGCCAGCTCATCCTCGCCGTGGGCCTGCACCAAGCCATCGAAGCGGCCCTGGCCGAACTGGTCCAGCCAGCGCGATGCCTCTCCCAAGCCGCGGGAGAACGACGCGATGACCCGGGCGCCTGCCCAGGCGGTGCCGGCCATCAGTGCCACGCCGAGCGCGAGCAACCACCACCAACCCAGCGCAGCGCCCAGGCCGGTGGCTGCCAGCGCCGCGAACGCACCAACGGCCAGCATCGAGCCACGCACCGAGAGCGGGGCCTGCACCAGGCGTTGCCAGCGCGACGGGCCCGACGCCGGCACGACCTGGCCATCGCGGATCGCCAGGCCCTGGGCCCGGCCTTCGCGGAACATGCGGTATGCATTGCCAGCGGCCTCCACCTGCTCCCGCGTGGGACGGGTGCGCACGGAGAGATAGCCCACCACTTCGTTGCCATCGAGCAGCGGCGTGACATTGGCGACCACCCAGTAGAAGTCGCCGTTCTTGCGCCGGTTCTTGACCAGGCCCGTCCAGGGGCGACCGGCCTTGAGCGTGTCCCACAGATCCTTGAAGCCCTCCTCGGGCATGTCCGGGTGCCGCACGAGGTTGTGTGGCTGGCCGATCAACTCGGCCTCGGTGTAGCCCGAGGCTTCGATGAAGTCCGGGTTCACGTAGGTGATCTTGCCCTTGAGGTCGGTGCGCGAGACGATGGTCTGGCCATCGGGCATCACGTATTCGGTGTCGGTGACGGGCAGGTTCTTGCGCATGGTGTGCTCCCCTTGTGGGCGGGCGGGTATCGGAAGCGGGTGGGTCAGAAGCGGCCGAAGCTTGCCTCGTCGACCTCGCTGAAAGACGGTCGTGGGTGTGCCGGCTGGCGGGTCGAGCTGATCGAGCGACTCGCGGCGCCATGGGGTCGGGTGATGAAGGCGCCGTCATCGAGGCCATCGTCCTCGTCGCCGTCGTCGAACTCGGGCGTCGGGGTTGCAGTTACTGGCGACCGACGACCTTGCGTCGCAGCCGCTCGCCCGGCCGCGGTGCGCCGCCCGCTGCCACCGGCCTCGAGCCTGAAGAAGGCCATCATTTCCTGCAGTTGAGCGGCCTGGCCGGAGAGTTCTTCGGCGGTGGCCGACAGTTGCTCGGAGGCGCTGGCGTTCTGCTGGGTGGCGCTGGACAGGTGGCCCATGGCGGCGGTGACCTGGCCGATGCCGCTGGACTGCTCGCCGCTGGCGGCGGAGATCTCCTGCACCAGCTCGCT
>JAKLLB010000190.1 GCA_023150345.1 Aquabacterium sp. | reverse complement strand
TAGGCGGGTCGCCGGGATCGCCCCCGGACACCCGCGACACGGGCACCCGCGGGCCGGGCATCCGACGCGCACCCGGCCCGCCCAGGCCGCCCCGGCCGCTCCGGCCGCCGCCCCCGCCTCGGCCCCGGGCGCCGTCCCGGCCGCCGGCGGGGCTTCCACCGCCCGCGCCGACCTGGGCCGCGTCACCATCACCGGCCGCCTGCCCAGTGCCGGCGTCACCGGCTTCGGCGATCAGCCCCTCGCCCTCACCCCCGTGGCCGCCAGCGTGCTCGGCGCCGACGACCTGCGCGAGATGGGCATCGAGCGCCTGGCCGGCATCACCGCCACCCGCGCGGCCATCGGCGACGCCTACAACACCACCGGCTACTGGGACTACCTCAGCGTGCGCGGCTTCGTACTCGACAACCGCTACAACTACCGCCGCGACGGCCTGCCGATCAACGCCGAAACCCGCCTGCCCCTGGCCAACAAGGCCGCCCTCGAGGTGCTGCAGGGCGCCAGCGGCATGCAGGCCGGCACCAGCGCGCCGGGCGGGCTGGTCGACCTCGTCGTCAAGCGGCCCGACCGCGACCTCAGCCGCCTGCGCCTGGACGCCCGCCAGGGCGAGGCCTACGGCGCCGGGCTCGACCTGTCGCGCCGCCTGGGCGAGGCGCGCGAATTCGGCCTGCGCCTGAACCTGGCCGCCGAGCGCCTGAACACCCGCACCGACGCCACCCGCGGCCGTGCCCACCTGGTCGCCCTGGCCGCCGACTGGCGCCTGGGCGGCGGCGCCCTGCTCGAGGCCGAGCTCGAGCACGGCGTGCAGAGCCAGCCCAGCGTGCCCGGCTTCTCGATGCTGGGCGATCGGGTGCCCGCGCCCGCCGACCCGCGCATCAACCTCAACCACCAGCCCTGGTCGCAGCCCGTGCGGCTCGAGGGCGACACCGCCTCGCTGCGCTGGACCCAGCCGCTGGGCGCCGGCTGGAAGGCCGTCGCCCACGGCATGACCCAGCGGCTGCGCAGCGACGACCGCATCGCCTTCCCCTACGGCTGCTACGACGCCGGCGCCGACCTCTACTACGCCGACCGCTACTGCCCCGACGGCAGCTTCGACCTCTACGACTACCGCAGCGAGAACGAGCGCCGCCGCAGCGACGCCCTGGACCTGGGCCTGCAGGGCCGCCTCGAGCTGGCCGGCATGACCCACCAGCTCGCCGCCGGCCTGCTCGCCACCCGCTACCGGCAGCGCCTGCAGATGCAGGCCTACAACTACGTCGGCAGCGGCCGCATCGACGGGAGCGTGATGCTGCCCGCCAGTCCCGAGCTGACCGATCAGAACACCAACCGCGACGAGCGCAGCACCGAGCTCTACCTGCGCGACGCCGTGCGCCTGGCGCCCGACTGGCAGGCCTGGCTGGGCCTGCGCCACAGCCGCCTGCAGCGCGACAGCGTGCGCACCGACGGCAGCCGCCCCACCGGCTACGACGCCCACGTCACCTCCCCCTGGCTGGCCCTGAGCTGGGAATGGGCCCCGCAGCACATCGCCTACGCCAGCTGGGGCCGCGGCATGGAAACCGACGTGGTGCCCAACCGGGCCCGCTACACCAACCGCGGCGAAGCCCTGCTGTCGCGCAGCCGCCAGGCCGAACTCGGCCTGAAGGGCAGCGCCAGCGGCCGCAGCTGGAGCCTGGCCGCCTTCGAGATCCGCCGTGCCCAGACCGCCCCTGTGGGCAGCAACTGCGCCAGCGACACCCCTGGCGGCACCTGCACCGTCGTGCCCGACGGCCTGCAGCGCCACCGCGGCCTGGAAGGCCAGGTCGAGCAGACCCTGGGCGCCTGGAAGCTCGGCGGCAGCGCCATGCTGCTGCAGGCCCGCCGCATCGACAGCCGCAACCCCGCGCTGGACGGCCAGCGCCCCGCCAACGTGCCGGCGCGCAGCCTGCGCGCCCGCGCCGCCTACGACTTCACCGCCGCTGCCCTGCCCGGCCTGAGCGCCGCGGCCAGCCTGGTGCACGAGGGCGAACGCCGCGTCAGCCCCTACGCCGGCGCCGCCTCCATCCCCGCCTGGACCCGCCTGGACCTCGCTGCCCAGTGGCGCCAGACCTCGGGCGCGCAGCGCCTCACCTGGACCGCCGGCCTGGACAATGCCACCAACCGCCGCGCCTGGCGCGAAGCGCCCTACCAGTTCGAGCACATCTACCTCTTCCCGATGGCCGAACGCAGCTGGCGCCTCGGCCTGGAGGTCGACCTGTGAGCCGCACGCCACGCCACCTCTTGCCACCGGCGAAGAAACTCCACTAGAATCGCCGTCTCAGCAAACAGCTGATCCCCGATAGCTCAGTCGGTAGAGCGCCGGACTGTTAATCCGTAGGTCCCTGGTTCGAGCCCAGGTCGGGGAGCCAA
>JAKLLB010000018.1 GCA_023150345.1 Aquabacterium sp. | reverse complement strand
GCCCAGGTCGAGAATGGGTCGGCCTGGATCGAGGCGCCGCCGGCATCCTGCTGCATGGTGATGCCCTGCCACATGGTGCCCGTGACATAGGCGCGCACATCAGGCGACACAGCGCCGGGGCCGAACACATTGGCCGGCACGCAGCCGGGCGCCGCACCGAGGCGGGCGACGGTGGCCGGGTTGCAGATGGCCTGGCCGTCGGCGCCGGTGATCACGTCGGTGGCCGCTCGCCAATTGGCGACGTTCAAATGGTTGCTCAGTTGCCCCAGGTAGTCGGTGCGCCCGTGCGTGAGGTAGGCCTTCCAGCGCGCTTGCCCCACCGTTCCAGACAGGCCGGCGGCGATGCGGGCCACCTCGTTGGTCACGTCGTTGTGGGGCGGGCCGAGCTCGGCGTTGATGCGCCCCATCGAGAAGCTGGTGAGCTTGTTCGCATCCATCAGCGCAGCGACCGGTGCCGGCAGGTAGGGGTTGCGGCGGTCGATGGTCAGCGCGGTGGTCTCCAGCGCTCCGGGGCTGGTGAACGGATTGCGGTCCAGTTCGCTGTGCGATCGCGCGTAGGACAGATCCAGCCAACCCCGCAGCGACCGGCTGAAGTCGTAGGTGGTGCGCACGTACACGCTCTGGCGGTCGAGCGGAGAAGTCATCAGCGTGTTGTCGGCCAGCCAGCCACCGCTGCCACCCACCATCAAGGTGGTCCCCAGGTTCGTGCCGTAGGTGTAGGGCTGCACCGCGCCGCCGGCACCGAACTGGATGCCCCGCAACGGGCTGCTGGCCGGCAGCGGCCCGCCGTTGCCGGCGGTGATCACGCCGCCCGTCGTCAGCCCCGACAAGGTGAGACCGGGCGTGGCGATGCGTGCGTAGTTCACGCCGTCGACGGCACCGGACACCAAGCCCCAGCGTGCGTTGGACCACTCGCGGTCGCGCTGGGCCACGGGGTCGGTCAGCTGCGTGAACTCGCCGGCCACCATGATCTCTCCGCGGCCGCCTCCGAAGCTGTGGCCCCAGCCCAGGCTGACGGCGGTCTCCTTGTTGTCGCCCTTCTCGCTCTGGCCGTACTGCAGATTGGCGCTGAAGCCGTCGAGCTTCTTCTTGAACACGAAGTTGGCCACGCCGGCCACGGCGTCGGAGCCCCAGGCCGCGGAGGCGCCGCCGGTCACGATGTCCACCCGTTCGATCAACGCCGAGGGCACGACGTTGGTGTCGACGATGCCCGAGGACGTGGTGGGCACGAAGCGTTGGCCATCGACCAGCACCAGCGTGCGGTTGTGCCCCATGCCGCGCAGGTCGATGTAGGCGCCGCCGGTGAACTGCAGCGTGAATGGCGCCACAGGTGCCGGTCGGGTCGCGGGCAACTCGAACACCAGGTTGGCGATCGTGGTGGCGCCGCGCACCTCGAGGTCGGCGGCGCCGAGCTGGGTGACCGGCGTCGGCGCGGTGAAGCCGCTGCGGCCGATGCGGCTGGTGACCACGATCACCTGCTGCGAGGCATCCGCTGCCGAGGCCGCCGTTGCAGGCGGGCTGGCCGATGGGCTGGCCGATTGTGCGGCGCCCAGGCCGGGCAGCGCCAGCAGCGCGCCGGCCAGGGGTGTCAGGGCCCAGGCCCGAGGGTGAGCGTTCCGGTGTCTCATGATGTCGTCTCCTTGGTCTTGCCCGTCGGCAGTGCGCGCGGGCTGTCGGTGGGCGGACGAAGCGGGCTGCGGGCATGGCCCCGCGAGTAGTGCTGTTCCAGCCGCCACTGGAACCAGCTCAGCAGTGAAAAGATGGCCAGGTACCAAAGCAGCGCCACCAGCAACAAGGGAACGACCTTGAAGTTGCGGTTGTAGATGGTCTGCACCGAGAACAGCAGGTCCGTCATGGCGATCACGCTGACCAGCGAGGTGCCCTTGAGCATCCCGATCACCTGGCTGCCGGCGGGCGGCAGCACGAAGCGCATGGCCTGGGGGAAGACGATGCGGCGGAAGGCCTTGAACGGCGTGAAGCCCAACGCACGGGCCGCGTCGCGCTGGCCCGGATCCACCGAGAGGATGCCTGCACGCATGATCTCGGCCATGTAGGCGGCCTCGTTCAGCGCCAGCCCGAGCACCGCTGCGATGAACGGCGTGATCACCTCGTTGGTGTCCCAGCTCGCGAGCGTGGGGCCGAACGGGATGCCGATGCTCAACGTGGGCAGCAGGTACGCCAGGTTGTACCAGAACAGCAGCTGAATCAGCAGCGGCGTGCCGCGGAACAGCCAGACGTAGAGCGAAGCGAAGGCATGGCCGACACGGAAATCGCTGAGCTTGAGCAGCGCCAGGGTCGTGCCCAGCAGCGTGCCCAGGACCATGCCGACCACCGTGAGCCAGACGCTCACGCCCAGGCCCTGGAGCACCACCCTGGCGGTGAAGTACTCGGCCACGACGCTCCACTCGAAGCGCGGCTGCGTGACCAGGAAGACCACGACCTGCAGGGCGAACAGCAGCATCACCGTGTTGGCCGCCAGCACGCCCCAGCGGCGGCGCGGCAACGCATGGGACACATCGTCGGGCGCGGAACCGGGCGCGGATGGGGCATCGACTCGCTTGAGATCGGGCTTCGGATTCATGGCAAGCTCACTGTGCGGCGTTCATGCGCGGTGCCTGCACGCTGACGGCCGTGACGCCCCACTTGGCCATCACGCGCTGGTACTCGCCGCTGGCCACGATGTGCTGCATCGCGGCCAGCATCACAGGGGCCAGGCCCGAGCGCTTGGTCACGAACAGGCTCAGCAGGTCGGTGCCGAGCGATCCCGTCTCGTCCGTATAGACCTCGAAGCGACCCTCGCTGATGTGCGCGGCATGCAGCGCGGCGGTGAGGGTCATGCCAGCCAGATCGGCCCGGCCAGCCTGGGTGGCCACCATCGTCATGTTGGTGTCCGCGAGCGGCACATGCTGCGAGGCTGCCAGGCCGGCTGCGGCGCAGCGATCGACGATGCGGTTGACGACGCGCTCGGTCACGCTGCCGGCCACGTACGAGATCTTGCGGCCGCACAGGTCTTCCACGCGCCGGTAGCGCGCGGGTCGGCTGGTGGGATAGACGAAGGACGGTCGGGTGATCAGCCAGGACACCCCGTCCAGGCGCAACTGGCGCTCTCGCGTCGCCAGCGCCGGCCCCATGGCCACGTCGTAGCGACCGGCCTCGAGTCCGGCCAGCGTGGCCGAAAGGCCGTTCACCACATGGTGGCGGATGGGTACACCCAGCACCGGTTCAAGCAGACGGGCCAGGTCGGCATCGATGCCGTCGCGGATCTCGCGCTCGTCGCTGAGGATGCGGTACGGCGGGTGCGAGTCGCCCACGAAGCGCAGCACGCCCAGCGCGCGCACTTCCGGCGGGATCTGCCGGTACAGCGGTGCACCGGGATTGACTGTGCGCATCGGCGCGGGTGCCGCGTTGGGGCCGGAGGCATGCTCGGAGACGGCGCGAGCCCCATCGGGCGCCGCGAGTGCTGGTGCGAGTGCCGGCGCGATGACCAGCACGCCCAGCCCGATCAGCCGCGCCAGTCGCACGGTTGCGGGCAGTGGGGGTTGGGCGCCTGTCATGGCCAGCCTCAGATCACGCCTGCGCTGGCGAGCGCCTGCAGGGTTGCGGCATCCAGGCCGAGCAACTCGCCGAACAGCTGCGTGTTGTGCTCGCCCAACCGTGGGGCCGCCCGGTCGAAGCCGGCGAACGAACCGGTCATGCGGATCGGCAGTCCCCCCACCACCACGTCGTCGACGGCCCCGTATATCGGGTGCTCCAGGCGCTCGGTCTCGCCTCGCGCGAGCAGGCGAGGGTCGCGCGTGGCCTCGCCCGGATCGCGCACACGTCCGGACGGGACGCCGCAGGTGGCGAGCGTCTGCACCGCCTGGTCGGTATCCAGCGTGCGCGTCCAGTCCTCGATCAGGCGGTGCAGCTCGTCGCCGTGCTTCACCCGCTGCTCGCGGTCGATGAACCGTTCGTCGACCCGCAGGTCGGGGCGCTGCATGGCGTCGAACAACGCCGCCGAGAAGGCGTCGGTGGGCGCGCAGATCGCGACGTAGCCGTCGCGTGTGGGAAAGATGCCGAAGGGTGCCAGCCGCGGCATGGTGTTGCCGGTGCGGGTTTCCTGCCCGGCGCGGCGCATCACTTCGAAGGGCTCGGCCGCCACCATGGCCGTGATGGCGCCCAGCAGCGACACGTCGACGTGCTGGCCGCGGCCGGTGGCACGCGCCTGCATCAGTGCGGCCAGGGTGCCGATCACCGCGTACAGCGGCGCTGCCAGGTCGCCGAACGGCACGCCCACGCGCACCGGCGGATCGTTCGGCCCGCCACTGGTCATCATCAGGCCCGAGAGCGCCTGGACGATGGTGTCCATCGCCTTGTTCTGTGCCGACACCATGTTGGCGCCGAAGCCGCTGATGGACGTGTAGACCAGGCGCGGATTGATGGCCGAGAGCGCGCCGTATCCCACGCCGAGCCGATCGGCCGTGCCGGCGCTGAAGTTCTCCACCACCGCGTCGGCCTGGGCGGCCAGCTGCATGAACAGCTCGCGGCCGCGCGGTGACTTCAGGTTCAGCGTGATCGACAGCTTGTTGCGGGCTCGCTCCATGATCGCAAGCGACATGTCGTCGTCGTGCCGACGCTGCATGTGAACCCCATCGCGGCCGACGAAGGGCGCGTTGTGTCGCGCCGTGTCGGGCGAGCGTGGGTTCTCGATCTTGATCACGCGCGCGCCCAGGCCGGCCAGCAGCAACGTGGCGTAGGGCCCGGCCAGCGCTGCGGTCAGGTCGAGCACGGTCACGCCCTCGAGCGGGCGGGGTTGGTGGTCGATGTTGGTTTTCATGCGGGGAGCACCCGGACCCAGTCGCCCTGCCACTCGAGCGTGATGCGCAGGCCTGCTGCGGCCGAGATCTGGCCGATGTAGTCCACCACCCGGTCGCCGCCTCGTGAGCGGGTCAGCGGTTCGGGCCGAGCGCTGCCATCGATGTGGCAGGGCACGAAACCGGCTTCGAGCACGCCGCCGGCAGCGACCTCGCAGCGCGCGATCGCGGTGTGCCGGCTCTCGGGGTGGAACGGGTAGGTGGGCATCGTCGGGTCCGGTGCGAACCCGAACAGCTGCTCACGGCGTCGGGCCCAGGCCAGACGCTCGGGGCTGTCGTTGTCGCTGACCGAGAGCGCACGCGTGACGGTGACGAAGTTGCCCAGCCCGTGGAAGATGGGCTTGCCTTGGTACAGCTCGATGCCCCGCAGGATGTGGGCGTGGTGACCGACGACGATGTCCGCTCCCGCGTCGATGGCGGCATGGCTCACCGCCCGCTCGTAGCGCTCGATGCGCGCCGGCGTGTGGCCCACGCCCTTGTGCAGGGCCACCACCAGCGTGTCGACCTGCGCGCGCAGCGCCTGGATGTCGGCCGCCATCGCCTCCAGGCTCTCCGGTGCGGCGAAGGTGTAGATGGTCGGCGGGCCGCCGGGCGAGGCGTAGTCCAGTTCGTAATGGGTGAGCACCTTCACGTAGGCGCACCCGGCCTTGCGCGAGGTGGCCCAGGACTCGCGGGGCCCCACGCAGTTGTAGCTGAGCACGCCGACGCGAACACCACGCGCCGTGACCCGGGCGGGCTCGCGCGCCGCGGCCAGGGTGGCGCCGGCGCCGGTGGTCTGCAGCCCCAGCCCTTGCAGCGTGGCCACCGTGTCCGCGATGCCCTGCGGCCCGACATCGGCGATGTGATTGCCCGCCAGCGTGGCAATGTGGAATCCCGCGCGGGCCAGCGCCTGCAGGTGATCGGGATGCGCCGGCGGTGCGGGCACATCGGTGCTTTGCTCGCTGCCACGCAACGTGTGCGGCACTTCGACATGACCGACCAGCACGTCCGCCGTCTTCAGCAATGCCCGGGAAGGTTCGAAGTACGAGTCGGGCCGGGGTTCGTCCAGGATCAGGTCGCCGACCATCATCAGGGTGGCACGGGTCATGTCAATCGTTCCTCGAGGAATCGGGTCATCGCCGCGTCGACGGCGGCGCCGTCCCAGGCGCGGGCGTCGACCATGTCGGCTTCGATCAGCAGCGTGGGCACGCCGGCGGCCTCGAGCGCGTGGGTGATGAACAGCGTCCCGCTGGCCGACGGACGACTGCCACGGGGCATGAGCACCACGGCGCCGTCGATGCGGTTGCGCTGGGCCTCGCGCACGATCCACGCCGGCGCGTAGGGTGCGTTGTGGAGCACCTCGTTCATCGTGACCACCCGGCTGGCGAGCGCGCGCAGCGGGTCGTCCAGGCCATAGCGGATGTACCAGTCCGGCCCGAACGGCAGGTACATCGACCAGACGAAGGCCGCGCCGTGGCTGGCTTCGTAGTCGCTGTAGAACGCGGTGTTGTGCCACAGGCCGGCACCCACCCACATCAGGCGCTTGCGCTCCTGGTCGCATGCACCGATGCCGGCGTCGACGCGAGCTTTCACTTCGTCCCGAAAGGCACGCGCGTGCGACAGTGCCCAGTCGCTGCCGCGATGCCACTGGGTGGCCATCACGTTGGTGATCTGCTCGCCGATGCGCACGGGGCACCGCGGTGCCGTCGCGATCATCTGGCGCACGTCCTCGAAGCACTCTTCCTGCTGATTCACGCGCTGCAGGAAGGCGCGCAGCGCCGCTTCGTCGTAGCGCTTGCCGCTGATGCCTTCGAGCACGCCGATCAGCTCGTGCAGTTCGGCCACCATCAGGTCCAGCCGATGCGGCTCGCACAGCTCGGTCCAGCGGTGGCGCGACAGCTCCCACCAGCGTTCCGGCAACACGCTGCTGCCCGGCGCTTCCAGCGCGAAGAACGGGGCACCCAGGTGGTCGGCCCACTGCTGGAATATGCGCTGCATGCAGTCGCAGGTCAGGCGCGCGCACAGCAGCGCCGGCCTGGGCAGGCCGCCCCAGGGGGCCCGCTCCTGCAGGTCGATCAGGCTGCTGGCCAGGCCCATGCTGCAGTAGCGGCACAGGTCGGCGTGGTAGCCGCGCTCGTTCATCCCGTCCAGGTAGTCGGGCGACAGGCGCTTGGCGGCGATGACGGCGGCCCACCACTGGTTGGTGACCACCGGCACATCCATCAGGTGGAACAGGTCGTGCGGGGTATCGGCGTTGATGATCGCGTAGGGGCGCTGCTGCTCGAATACATCGCGCCTGAGCTCGGCGAACCACGTTCGCTGCTTCTCGGCGGCGGCTTGCGTGCAGGCGAGCTGCTTGTCGTTGACGGATGCGGTGCGGGACATGGGGCGGGTTCAGGTGGCGGCGCGCCGTGCGGGCAGGGTGGCGATGAAGGCCTGGAGCTGTGCGGCCAGCGCGATGGGCTGGCGCGCGTCCTCGCGCACCAGGATCCAGGGCAGGCCCGCGGCCTCCACCTGATCGCGCTGGGCGGGGAATGCCCAGCCGTGGATGTCGTCGGGCGGCGGCAGGTAGAACAGCACGCCGTCCAGCGTCGGGTCGCCCAGCGCGTGTTCGAACCAGGCACGGCCCACGATGTCCGGGTGCAGGCGCACGCAGGGCACGTCGCGCCAGTAGTGCTCGAAGATGGCCTGCAGCGGCTCCCGGTCGGTGGCGATCGGTGTTCCCGCTGCGCGGGCCCCCCACTCGTCGTCCTCTGCCACGATGCCGGCGCCGGCCTGTTCCACGAGTCGATGCAGGCTGGCGTGATCGAGCGGACAGCCCAGGGCCAACAGGCGCGGTCCCTGGGCCGGCGCAGCTTCCGCGGCCGCCAACCACGCCTGCAGCGCCGCCTGGGCTTGCTGTGGCGGCAGGAAGCGCGTGGCACCCGTGGCCACCAGCGCCCGGCTGCCGCACACCATGCCGGCATGGCGGCGCTGCTGCAGGGTGTGCAGCAGCGTGCGCGTGTGGTTCGTCAGGGCGATGGCATCGCGCAGGGCCGCCTGGTCATCGGCTCGCGTGCCGCCGATCGCGCACAGCTGCTGCCACAGTTCGGCGGTGCGCGCCAGGCCGTACACGCGGCTGGTCTCACGCTGCGTGTGCAGGATGTCGTAGAGCCGCAGTGCCGGGCCACGGGTGACCCGGCCGATGCGCCAGGCCTCGCGCAAGGCCAGGTAGAGCTTGTGCTGCGACTCGGTGGAACGCGGAATCACCAGCAGGTCCAGCATGTCGTAGGCGCCGGCGCAGTACTGCGAGAAGATCAGCCGCATGTCGGTGTCGGCGAAACTCTCGATCAGTGCATCGGCGGCGGACGGGTCGCCCTGCGCGGGCGCAATGCGCACAGGCATGCAGCCGGCCGCGGCGATCAATTCCACGGGCACCGTGTTGCCGACGTAGCCCACGACCTTTCGGCCCTGCATCGCGGCGGCGCGCGCGGCGCCCAGGCGGTCGGTGTACGCCTGCAGCAGTGGGGCGTAGCTGGACGATTCGGTCGATGCGTCGAGCGTCATGCGACCCCCACGCGAGCCAGGAAGACCCGCAGGCGCTCGGTGGCCGGCGCGGCAAACACCCGGGCGGCCGGACCCTGCTCGACGATGCGCCCGTCCTCCATGAACACGACACGGTCGGCAACCTCGCGCGCAAACCCGATCTCGTGGGTGACGATGATCATCGTCATGCCCTGTTGCGCGAGGTCCTTCACCACGGCGAGCACCTCGCCCACCAGCTCGGGGTCGAGTGCGCTGGTGGGCTCGTCGAAGAGCATGGCGCGCGGACGCATCGCCAGTGCGCGGGCGATCGCCACGCGCTGCTGCTGGCCGCCCGAAAGCTGGCGCGGGTAGGCGTCCTTCTTGCCGAGCAGGCCCACCCGGTCGAGCAGCGCCTCGGCCCGTGCGGTGGCCGCCGCGAAGTCTTCGCCCAGCACCTGCACCGGACCCTCGGTGATGTTGCGCAACACCGTCATGTGTGGGAAAAGATTGAATTGTTGAAATACCATGCCGATGCGCTGGCGTTGCCGGGCAAGGGCGGTTTCGCCCAGTTGGCGCAGTTGGCGGTCAACGCGCATGAAGCCCAGCAGCTCGCCTTCCAGGTACATCGCGCCGGCATCGATGGGCAGCAACTGATGCACGCAGCGCACGAGTGTGGACTTGCCAGATCCGGAGGGGCCGATGAGGGCCAGCACTTCGCGTTCGGCGACCTCGAGGTCGATGTTGTCGAGGGCGACGAAGTCGCCGAAGCGCTTGCACACGCCTTTGAGCCGCAGGGCTGGGCATGCGGAAGGAGAGGACGCGGTCAAGGTCGAATTCATTTCAATGTCTCAACAGTTCAAAGTTTGAACCAATTGATGTCCGACGGCAATACCGGAACCGTGCATCAGGCACTGGTGCTTACCCTGGCGCCGTCGGCCGACAATCCGGTGACCCACCATCTGCGAAGCGAATGAACGACTCCGATCCCGGCAAAGGCAGCGCCAAGAGCCAGCTCAAGTTGGGGCTACTGCAGCACAACCTGGGCTACCTGATGCGCGTGGCGCGCAACGTGGTGATGCAAAGCAGCGGCGAGTTCGTCGGCGACCTCGGCTATGTCACCGGGCAGATCACGCTGCTGGGACTGATCGCTGCCAACGAAGGCACGGCACAGAACGACCTCGGGCGCGCGCTGCTGATGCGCAAGTCACAGGTCACCGGCCTGATCCAGGATCTGGTGGCGCGCGGACTGGTCGAGCGCAGTGCGCAGGGCGCCGATCGCCGCTTCAACGCGGTCAAGCTGACGCCCGCCGGCGAGAAGGCCTGGCACCAGGCGCGCGACCGCATCGGCCGGCACAGCGCAAGCCTTCTCGTCGAGTTCAGCGACGCCGAACGCGACGAGTTGCTGCGCCTGCTGCGCAAGCTGATCGCCACCAATCTGCAGGAAGTGGACTTCGAGCTGGACTGAACGTCGCAGCCTGCGCCGCGCGAGCAAGCGCGCCAGGCGACGTTTCGCGCTCAGCCCACTTCGACCGGCAGCTCGAACACGATGCACAGTCCGCCGCCGGCGCGGGCCTGCGCCCGCGTGCAGCCGCCATGCGCGAGCACGGCGCGCCGCGTGATCGCCAGGCCCAGGCCGACGCCAGTGTTCGCGCGCGCAGTGGGTAGGCGCTCGAAGGGCTCGAACACGCGCTCCATCGCCTCGGGCGGCAATCCGGGTCCGCGGTCGGCCACCTCGACTCGCAGCCGCGCCGGCGTGCACAGCTGCACCATGACCTCGACCACGGTGCCGGGTGCGGTATGCCGAACGGCGTTGCGCACGGCGTTGTCGAACGCGCGCAGCAGCAGCTCGCCGTTGGCGCGCATCGCGAGCGACTCGCACGGTGTCGTCAGCCGCACGTCGCGGTGTTGGCTGCGGGCCTCGAAGCGGGCGTCGTCGACCACGCAAGCCAGCAACGCCATCACGTCGACCTCGCGCACGTCGGCCAGCGGCGCGCTGGACTCCAGCCGTGCCAGCATCAGCACCTGAGCCACCAGGTCGTCGAGCCGACGTACTTCTCGCTCGATTCGCAGCAGCGCCTGCGGCAGGCTCTCGGGCGAGCGCTGCAGCAGCGCGGCGGCCACCTGCAGCCGAGCCAGCGGCGAGCGCAGTTCGTGCGACACGTCGTGCAGCAGGCGTTGCTGCGAACCCAGCAATGCCTGCAGCTGTTCGGCCATGCGGTCGAAGTCCCGGGCCAGGGCGGCGAACTCGTCGCGTTGTCGGCCCAGCATCGGCGCAACGCGGCGCTCCAGCTGCCCGGCTGCGGCATCGGCGAAGGCCAGGCGCAGCAGTCGCAACGGCCGCGACAGCGACCATGCCACCATCGCGCTGAGCACCAGCGCGATGGTGGCACCCGTGGCCATCGGCAGCAGAACCGATTGCTGCGGGCTGGGCGGCACCGGGGGCAGCTCGATCCAGCCCGGAAACGTGCGCGCAATCAGGTGGATGCCCAGGCCGGTGAGCATCGCCGTGAACCAGCAGGCCGCGAAGACCTTCCAGAACAGGCGACCGGGCGCGCGGTTCGAGTGCATGGCGGCCGCGCCCTCAGGCCGGCTCGCGCAGCAGCTGGTAGCCCATGCCGCGCACCGCACGAATGCGCGGCTGGCCGTCGGCGGTCGGCCCCAGCTTGTGGCGGATCGCGCAGATGTGGACATCGATGCTGCGATCGTAGGGGCCGCTGGCGCGTCCGAGTGCGCGGCGCGAGAGTTCATCGCGCGCGACGATGTGGCCCAGCGCCCCGGCCAGCACTTCGAGCAGTCCGAATTCCGCGGGCGTGAGCTCCAGGGCGCGCCCGGCCCATTGGGCGCGCTTGCGTTCGGGCCACATCACCAGGGCGCCGGCACGCAGCACCGCCTGCGGGCGCAAGGTGTCGTCGTGCGGGCGCAGGCGGCGCAGGATGGCGCGCACCCGCGCAGCGAGCTCGCGGGGCGTGCACGGCTTGGCGACGTAGTCGTCGGCGCCCATTTCCAGGCCGGTGATGCGGTCGGCATCGTCGCCGCGGGCGGTGAGCATCAGCACCGGCAGGTTGCCCCGACGGCGGATGCGGCGCAACACCTCCTCACCCTCCAGGCGCGGCAGCATCGCGTCCAGCACCACCAGCGCATAGCGGCCGCTGTAGGCTGCCTCGGCGCCTTCGTGGCCATCGTGAACCACGTCGACGTCGAAACCCTCCTGCACGAGGTACTCGCGCAGCAGGTTGACCAGCTCGACGTCGTCATCGATCAACAGCAGGCGGCACATGGTGCCTCCACGTCCTCACGCCGCAGACGCCTGGCGAGGCGCCCGCGTGGGGGGTCAGTCGAAGTAGACGTTGAACCGAAGGCCGAAATAGCGCTTGGCATCGCGCGCGGGCTGGCCGATCACCGCGTTGGCGCCGCCCGGATGACCGGTTCCGGTCTGCGACGCCGGCACCGCGTACAGGCCGCTGAAGAAGTCCTCGGCATTGACCAGGTAGAACTTGTCCAGCGCGTTGTTGACGAAGGCAGTGATCGCGTAGCGGCCGCTGGGCGAGGTGGTCGTCGCGCTCAGGTTCAGGATGCCGAAGCCGGGTTGTCGGGTCTGCGGATTCTGGTTGCCCTGCATGTACGCCGAGGTGCGGTAGGCGTAGTTCGCATTGAGGCTGGTTTCCCACGGCAGCAGCACGCCCGCCGGCAGCGCATGGTCCACACCCAGGGTGAACTTGAACTTGGGCGAGTCCGGCATGGGCTTGCCCGAGAGGTCCTGCGCGAACACCGGGGCGCCCGATGCGTCGTTTCCGACGTAGATGGCACCCTCGCCTGGCGTCTGTCCGGGGTAGGCGGGCGCGTTGGCGAACTGCAGGAACTTCGCGTCGATGTAGGCCGCACTCAGCGTCAGGCGGGTGCGATCGCTGGCTGCGAGCTGGGCGTCGAGTTCCAGGCCGCGGGTGCGCGCCTTGGCGGCGTTGAGCAGTTGCAGGTCGGGCACGCCGCTGCTGGGTGGGAACAGCTGCACCTGGTAGTCGCTGTAGGTGGTGTTGAACAGTGCCGCGTTCATCGACAGCGCGCCGCCCAGCAGCGTGGTCTTGGCGCCGAGCTCGAGGTGATCGATGTCTTCCTTGTCCACCGGCGCCAGCGCGTCGTTGCTGCTCAGGGTCTTGGCGGTGTTGAACGCGCGTGGCTTGTAGCCGCGGGCGTAGGTGCCGTAGACCATGTTGTCCTTGCCGAGCTTGTAGCGCAGCGTCAGGTCGCCCACGGTGACGTTGGACGTGTCGCTGGCGGCCGAGCGGAACGTCGGCTGCAGGCCCAGGTCGTAGGACTGGATGGAGTAGGCCACCTGGTCGCGGTTCCAGCGCAGGCCCGCCAGCAGGCTCATGGCCGGCGTGAGGTTCCAGGTTGCGCGGCCGTACAGCGCGGTGGTCTTGGTGTCGGAGGTGGTGTCCTCGTTCTTCGCGTTGACGAACATGTACCGGCGGTGCAGCTGCGTCACCCTCACGTCGGAATAGAACAGGCCCGCCACGTAGCTGAGCGTGCTGTCGGCGGGCGAGGCCACCTTGAACTCCTGCGTCAGCGACTTCGGCCTCAGGCGGATGCTCTGGTTGTTGTCCCACAGCGGCGGGCCGATCGGCGGATCGGGGATCACGCCGGTGCGCAGCTCGTTCAGGAACTTGACGGCCTGCGCCGTCACATCCTGGACGATGTCGTTGGTCTCCCTCTGGTAACCGGTGATCGAGGACAGGGTGTAGCCACCCAGGCGCTTCTCGATCACCAGCGACGCATCGTCGCTCCGTACCTTGGACGACATCGCCACGGGCGAGTTGTACTCGGTGTTGCCGTAGCCGATTTTCAGGCCCGGGTGGGTGGCCGACTGGGCGATGCCATCGGGCGCCCACGGGAAGTAGGGGAACAGCGCCGCGCCGGGTGTGAGGTACTGGTAGACGAAGGTCTCGCCGCTGGAATCGGCGCTGGCCGAGCGGGCGGCCAGCGTGATGTCCAGGTCGCGGTTGGGCGTGAGCTTGAGCTTGATGCGCCCGCCCGTGGTCTTCGATGACGAGTCCTCGTCGTTGTACCGGTTGTGGATCGGGTAGTCGCGCTGGCCGGTATAGGCCGACACGCTGAAGCCCAGCAGGTCGTTGATCGGCCCCGAGACATAGCCGTTCAGGCGGTATTCGTGGTCGTTGGTGAGTGTGGCGCCGATGCTGCCGGTGAGCACTTTGCTCGGCGCGCGGGTGATGAAGTTGATGACGCCGGCCGAGGCGGTGCGCCCGCCCAGCGTCGATTGCGGGCCTTTGAGCACCTCGACGCGGGCGATGTCCTGCAGCTCGTTGGCCGACATCGCGTCCGAGGGCACCGGGATGCCATCGACCAGTACCGCCACGCCCGAGGTCAGGCCGATGGCGGCCTCGTTGGCGTTGGTGGAGATGCCGCGCATGGCCATCGGCACGCGGCCGTTGAACGTGCCCTTGATCTGCACCGAGGGCACCACCTTGTTCAGGTCGGCGATCTCGTTGGCATTGCCCTTGGCCAGGAAGTCCTCCGAGACCACGCTGGCGGCGACCGGCGCGTCCTTGATGCGCTCGGTGCGCTTCTGCGAGGTGATGACAATCTCCTGGACCTTCGGCGTGGCCGGCTCGGTGCCGGCCTGGGCCTGGGCCTGGGTGTTGGCGGTGCCGCAGGCCAGGCTGGCCAGGACAGGCAGCAGGGCTGCGGCCTGCGCCACGGGTCTGGGTTGGAACGCGGTGGGGCGCTTGCGCATGGTGTCTCCGGATCGTGCTTCTGGTGATGGGCACGGTGAGATTAAGAGGCCGTGCCGACGTCCGGAAATCGAAATTGCCGATGCGTCACATCGGCGCCGGCAATCCCCGCGCAGTGGGGTTCGCCAGCTCGTGCCTTGGGAGTCTTCAGGCCTTGCGCGTGCGGGCGCTGGCCAGCAGCGCCACCACCGCCAATGCCATGAGCGCCATGCCGATGGCGCCGATGCCTGCGGCACGCGAGCCGCCGTGCAGCCGCTCGAGGCTGACCACCAGCACCGGGTTGACGAACATGCCCAGGAACAGGCACGACTGGAACGCGCCGGTGCCCAGGCCGCGGCGAGCGAAAGGCAGCACGCGCATGCACCAGGTCACCATGGTGGGCAGCAGCAGTCCGGCACCGAAGCCATTGACCACACCGGCCACGGCCAGCGCGCCGTAGTGATCGGCCGAGCGCATCAACCAGAAGCCCATCCCAGCCATCAGGCAACCCAGCGCGAGTTGGCGGGCCACGGGCAGGCGCGGTGCGATCCCCCAGCCGAAGACCAGCGTGCCGGCGATCACGCCCAGGCTGTTCAGGCCATAGGCCGCGCCCACCTGCGCCGGTGAATGAACCCCGATGGCGCCGAACAGGTAGCCGAAGTGCACCGGAACCGTCAGGAACATGATGCCCAGCAGTACGGCCAGCACGCAGACGAAGGCCAGCAGGCCGGGGCGCCACGGCGCATCGTCGCGCTGCGCAGCGGCCAGCGAGGCCGCATCGTCGGCCTGCGGCTTGGGCTCCCACAGAAAGACGACCATGGCCGGCGCCAGCACCAGGCTGATGGCATAGACGCCGTACGGCGCGCGCCAACCGTGCTCGGCAATCAGCCCGCCAAGGTTGTTCAGCAGGAATGCCGAGGCTGCGGACACGGTGGTCTGCAGCGACATGAACTTCTCGCGCCGCGCGCCGCTGTAGTAATCGCCGATCATGGTCGTGCTCACCGTCATCAGCACGGCCTCGGTCACGCCCAGCGCCACGCGGCTGGCGATGATCGCGGTGAGCGAGTCCAGCCACATCGGTGCGGTGCCGAACACGGCGTACAGCGCGGTGGCTCCCACCAGCAGGCGCTTGCGTCCGAAACGATCGGCCAGGCCGCCGGCCACCACCGACAACGCGGCCATCATCAGCATGGGTGTCGTCATCGTCAGCGGCACCAGGTAGTCGGCGCCGGGCACATGCGCAAAGTGGCGCTGCATGGCTGGCAGGCTGGGGCCGAGCACCGCGGTGACGAGCACCGTCAGTCCGGCCGTCACCAGCAGGATCGCGGCCTGGATGAAGCCGGGCTCGCGGTGTGCCGGCGTCAGCATCCGGGCCGAGGTGAGTGTCGTCATCGCATGTCTCCTGTCGTTCTCTGGCTGCACCGACGTCGCGGTGCAGTGCGGCGCGTGCGCGCCGTGGCTGCTTGCGGATGCTAGGCAGCGGCGGCTGCGCCGTGAAATCGATTCTGTCGATGCGTGGCATTCAGGCCCGTCATGCCTGCAGCGACACCCCACCGGCGCGGGTTCACCCCTAGAATTTGGACGCCATGCGCTACCAGCGGCTCGATCTCAACCTGCTCACGGCACTGCGCGCGCTGCTGACGGAAAAGAACGTCACCCGTGCCGGCGAGAGCCTGTTCGTCAGCCAGTCGGCGATGAGCGGCATCCTGGCGCGCCTGCGCGAGTACTTCGATGACCCGCTCATCGTGCCGGTGGGCCGGCGCATGGAGCTCACGCCGCTGGGCGAGAGCCTGGTGAGCAAGGTCAACGACCTGCTCCTGATGATCGATGCCACGCTGGGCACCAAGCCGGAGTTCGATCCGGCCACCACCCGGCGACACTTCAACATCGTGGCGTCGGATTTCGCCATCGGCGTGCTGCTGCTCGATGTGCTGCGCGACCTCGCCACGCGGGCACCGGGCGTCACCATCGAGTTCCGCCAGCCCAGCCGGGTGTGCTACCAGGAGCTGGAGAACGGCGAGGTCGACTTCGTCGTTGCACCCGAGTGGCACGAGATGCCCGGTTTCTCGACCTGCGCCCTGTTCGACGACAGCTATTGCGCGGTGGTCGACTGCGACCATCCGGAAGTGGGCGCCTCGCTCGCGCTGCAGCAGTATCTGCAGATGGGCCACGTGTCGTGCGTGACCTTCGGTCCGCCGATGTTCGAGACCTGGTTCGCCAAGACCCATGGCGCGCAGCGGCGCGTCGAGCTCAGCGTGCCCAACTTCACCATGCTGCCGCGCCTCGTGCTGGGCACCCGGCGCGTGGCCACGCTGCACACGCGCCAGGCCGTGCAGGCGTGCGCGTTGCTGCCGGTGCGCATGGTGCGCCTGGACTTCGAGTTCCCGCCGTTCACCGAAATGCTCACCTGGCACAAGTACCGCGACCACGACCCGGGCATTCAGTGGATGCGCGAGTTCATCGTCGGGCATGCGCAGGCGTTGCCGGCGCTGCCGGGCGGGTGAGGGCCGGAGGCGCCCGCGGTCCCGGACGATAGGCCACCAGGCCGCCGGTTCGCGCGAAGGACCCGAGCGGGCCGCGGCGCTGGGCGACGCCCAGTCAGAAGAAGAGGATGCCGCCGAATGCAAGGCCGCGCATGCGCGCCGTGTCGCCAGCGGCGCTCTTCGAGCGTGTGGTGCTCAGTTCGCCAACCAGCGTCACGCCCTTGGTCAGGCTGAAGTAGACACCGGCCGTCGTGCTGGCGTTCTGCTTCAGGCCGCTGCCGGTGGCACTCTTGAGCTTGGTCGCGCCACTGCTCAGCCCGAGCTTGGTCCTGCCGATCGCATAGGTGCCCTGCACCAGCCAGGAGTTGCTCTTGGTGTTGCCGTTGTCGCCGTCGGCCAGTACACCCAGACCTGTACCGCTCTGAAAGTTGGCCAGCAGGTTGAACCCTCCAACACCAACCTGACCACCGACTTCAATGCCCTTCATTGTGAAGTCGGTGGCTGCAGTACTGCCTTTGAAGGGCTGGCTCTTCGCCGCCGCCCAGGCCTTGCCGGCGCTGAAGTCCAGCGTCGCCTTGGCCTGCAGCTGCGGCGACCGCGCCGCCGTGTGCTCGGCGTTCGCGTAGGCGTCTACCGGACTCATGACAGCGACGGCGACGCTGAAGCCGCCCATGGCCGGCGAGGTCCATGCCATCTGGCCGTAGGTGCCGAGGTAGCTGTAACCCGCGCCGACGTGGCCGAGCGTCACGCGGTTGCGCTGCGTGCCGGCCACCGGAGCGCCGGCTCCGATCAACGTCATGTCCGAGAGGGTCGGGCTTGCACCGAACATGCCGTAGTCGCGCCCCAGCTTCAGCGTGCCGGCCGCCTGCGTGGCGAGGGTGAAGAAACCCTGGCGTACGTCCACATTGTGGTTGTTGGTGATGGCGTCATCGCTCGACACGGCGGCGCCAATCATCAACGTGGCCCCGATGTCGACGCCCTCCTGCTTGCCCTTCACGATGGTGATCAGCGCATTAGGCAGCAAGCCGTTGCCGATGATGGTGCGACCGTCCTTGCCGGCACATCCGAGACCCATTCCTCCCAATGCGAGGCCCGTGATGTTCTGGCTGCCGCTGCAGCTGATGTTCGTTTAGTAGGCATTGACGATTCCGCCGACCGACACCTCCCAGTCATTCGCGGCTCTTCCGTCTGAGGCCAGAGTCAGACCGATGGGCAGCAGCAAGAGCGTGGTGCCGGTGGTGCGGGCGAAGCGGGAACGGGGGTTGTGAGGGTTCACGAGTTGTCTCCTGGTTGGGTAGTGCACGAAGGCGGTGTCCAAGCGCCGGCTTCTGGTCGCGCGGGCCGCTTGGGCGGCCCGCGGTGTGTCACTGCAAACCCTGTGCCACCGCGCCGCACAGGCGCACTGCGGTGACACGCCAGCTGCGTGGAGCTGGCGCAGGGAAAGCCCAGCCGGGCGTCGCAGGCCTGCACAGCGCACGTCGCTGCGGGCTGCCACAACTGCGGCGCCGCGCCCTGCCTGCTGACACAGTGCGGTTGGGGTAAGCCCGCGCGCCCGGGGGAGGTCCACGGCGCTCCAGGCCGCGAACGTTCGGACGGCGGCACCAGACCCAGCCGATCTGCATGGCTGGTCGTCTCGGCGCGTCGCGCCGGCCAGGCGCGTTACGCCGCCGATCTCACCACGCCCGTGCCCCGCCGTCGATCGCGTAGTCCGAACCCGTGATCCAGCTGGCCTCGTCGCTGACGAGGAAGCTGGCGAGCCAGGCCACGTCTTCGGGTTGGCCCACGCGCTTGAGCATCTTCTTGGCCAGCACCTGGCCCAGCAGCTCGGGCACGGTGTCGAGGTGATGGCGGGTGGCGCCGGTCACGATGAAACCGGGCGATATGGTGTTGCAGCGAATGCGGTGCGGGCCGCCTTCCATGGCGAGCTGGCGGGTCATGGCCAGCACGCCGCCCTTGCCGGCGCAGTGGGCCAGCGCGGCCGAGCCCTGCAGCGCGACGTAGGCGTTGACGGAGGCGAAGTTGACGATGGCACCGCCGCCGCGCTGCACCAGGTGCGGCCATGCCGCCTGGCAGGCCAGGAACACGAGGTCGAGCTCGCCGGTGAGGGTGCGGCGCCAATCCTCGTAGCGCATCTGTTCGATCCACGCGAACACGGCGAAGGCCGCGGCGTTGACGAGGATGTCCAGGCCGCCGTGCCGTTGCACCGCATGGGCCACCAGCCGCGGCGCGCTCGCCGGGTCGGCCAGGTCCAACGGATGCACGCTGTCGATCGCCAGACCCTCGGCGTGCGCGCCCTGCAGCGTGGCCTGCGCGGCCGCGGCGTCGATGTCGCAGCCCACCACCTGCGCGCCCTGGCGCGCAAACATCAGGGCGATGCCCTGGCCGATGCCGTTGCCGATGCCGGTGACGACGGCGACCTTGCCCTTGAGGCGATTCGGATCCATGGCGTGCGCGTGTGCAGTGGGGGAGTGCGGCCATTGTGTGGCTCCCGCCCGATGCCGAAGTGCGCCGCGGGCATCGATATTGCCGATGGGCCAGATCGGCACTTTCGATTTCCGTTCGCGCCGGGCGGTGCTTACGCTACGGGCCGTCATCCAGAGGACCGGGCCGTGGCGTTTCCGAGCAATGAACGTGAAATCCTGTTGAAATCGCCAGGCATCGGCCCCGGCGTGATCGACCGCCTGGAGGCGCTGGGCGTCGATTCGCTGGATGCGCTGTGCGCCGCCAACCTCGAGGAACTGGTGCGCAGTGCGTGTCACCTGGTGGGCTCCGCCGCCTGGCGCAACCGCCAGCGCGCCCTGCAGCGCGCGCTGGGGCGCGTGCTGGCAACCCACCCCTGATCGGCCGCGGGCCGCGACCGGAAAGAACCGCCGATGCAGACCTACGACATCGTTGCCATGGGAGCCGGCCACAACGGACTGGTGGCCGCGGCCTACCTGGCCAAGGCCGGCAAGAAGGTGCTGGTGCTCGAGCGCAAGGCCTATCCCGGCGGCGGAGTGTCCACGCGCGAGCTGAACACGCCGGGCTACTGGCACGACGAGCACAGCAGCGTGCACATCATGATCCAGGGCAACCCGATGCTGCGCCATGACGAGCTGGGCCTGCTGTCGCAGCACGGGCTGAAGTACCAGTACTCGCCGGTGCCGCACGCCACCGTCTTCCCGGACCAGTCGACACTGTTCACCTACAAGGACCTCGACAAGACCTGCGAGTGCTTCGCCCGGGTCTCGCCCAAGGACGCCGAAACCTACCGCGGCTTCGTGCGCATGAGCCAGCAGGTACTGCAGATGTTCATGCCGGGGCTGTATGCGCCGCCGCCGCCGCTGGGCGAGCTGGTCGCCATGCTCGACCGCAGCGACGAAGGCCGGCTGCTGCTGGACTACATGAACCGTGACTGCCTGGACCTGGTGGAGCGGCTCTACGAGAGCGACAAGATCAAGATCCATCTGCTGCGCCTGGTCAGCGAGAACCTGCAGTGCCCCAACGA
Organism: Aquabacterium sp.; assembly: GCA_023150345.1. Classification (GTDB taxonomy): domain Bacteria; phylum Pseudomonadota; class Gammaproteobacteria; order Burkholderiales; family Burkholderiaceae_C; genus Pseudaquabacterium. The sequence goes on along the minus strand of JAKLLB010000018.1, from coordinate 34,656 downwards.
GCTGGGCACCGGCATGGGCGTGTTGCTGATGCCGGGGATCATCCACACCTACGGCGTCTCGCAGCCCATCGGCGGCAGCGGCAAGCTGACCGAAGCGCTGGTGCGGTGCCTGCAGCACCACGGCGGCGAGCTGCGCTGCAACGCCGAGGTGGCGCAGGTGCTGGTCAGCGGCGGCCGTGCCAGCGGCGTGCGGCTGGCCAGCGGCGAGACCATCGCCGCGAAAGATGCGGTGATCGGCGCGATCCATCCGCACGTGGTGCGCAAGTTCGTGCAGGGCGTGCCCGAGCCGGTGCTGCAGCGCGCCGAGCGCGCGACGCTGGCGCCGTTTTCCATCATGGTCAGCCACTACGACCTGAAGGAGCCGTGCCGCTACCACGCCGGCGAGGAGGTGGGCTACGCCACGATGCTGGAGTTCATGGCCACCGACCGGCTCGACGAGATGATCGCCGACTTCGACGACATCCGGCGCGGCCTGATCACCGATCGCCGGCTGTGCGCCGGCGGCGACGAGAGCATCGGCGACCGCACCCGCGTGCCGGCCGGCGCGGGCATGTTCCACGGCATCACCTTCGCGCCCTATCAGGTGAAAGACGCGCGCTGGTCCGGGCGACACTGGGACGACATCAAGGAGGAGATCGGCGATCTCTCGCTGGCCCACTACCGGCGTTTCGTCAGCAACCTCACCGATGACAACATCATCGCCCGCACGATCGTGAGCCCGGTGGATCTGGAGCGCTCCAGCCCCAACAGCATGATGCGCGGCGACCTGCACGGCGTGGCGCCGTACTTCTACCAAAGCGCCGGCCACCGGCCCACGCCGGACCTGGGCCAGTACACCGTGCCCGGCGTCGAGCGCCTGTACCTGGCCGGTCCGTTCCAGCACCCGGGCGGCGGGGTCTATGGCGCCGGCCGCGCCACCGCCATCAAGATGTTCGAAGCGTTGGGGATGGACTTCGACGCGATGGCCGCCGGTGTGCGGCACGACGGCGGTGTGCCGGCCACCACCGCTGCCGCGTCGGCACCCGGACCGACCGATGGTCTGGTGCTGCGCGGAGCGGCCGACGAGGAGCTGATGCGGGTGGAGGCGCTCGAGCGCGTGGGCGACGAGCTCGTCATCAAGGGCAAGAGCTTCGGCACCATGCCGCTGCAGGCGCGGCTCGACGCCGCCGGCGCCCGTGCGGGCCTGAAGCTGCTCGGCTGGAAGAAGCTGGCCTTCCTGGCCACGTTGCCGTTTCGCTCGGGAAAGTCACGAGGACCCTGACGATGAGCACACCTACCGAAGGCCGCGTGGCCCTGGTCACCGGCGCCGCGCGTGGCCTGGGCCAGGTGTTCGCGCAGCGCCTGGCCGAAGATGGCTGCCAGATGGTGCTGGTGGATCTGTTGCAGTGCGACGAGACGCTGGCGCTGGTGCAGCGTGCCGGGCGCCGCGGCTGGTGCCTGCAGGCCGACCTGGCCGACGAGGGCCAGATCCGGCGGCTGGTGCGCGAGGCGCTGGCCGCGGCCGGGCGCGTCGACATCCTGGTCAACAACGCGGCGTACCAGGCCGCGGCCGCCTGGGACCAGCTCGACGCTGCCACGCTGCGCCGCATCCTGGCGGTCAACACCGAGGCCTCGTTCCTGCTGGCGCAGGCCTTTGCGCCCGGGATGATCGAGCGCGGCTGGGGCCGCATCGTCAACCTGGCGTCCAGCTCGGCGTGGGCGCCACCGCCGGGTTTCACCGGCTACATCGCCAGCAAGATGGCCAACATCGGGCTGACCCGCGCGCTGGCACGTGAACTGGGCGACCACGGCATCACGGTCAACGCCATCGCGCCGGGCCTGACGCGCACCGACGCCGCTGCGCGCGATGTGCCGGCGTTCATCTTCGATGCGGTGCGTGCGCAGCAACTCATCCACCGCACCGGCGAACCGCGCGACCTGGCCGGTGCGATGTCCTTCCTGTGCTCGGACGATGCGGCCTTCATCACCGGCCAGACCTTGCACGTCGATGGCGGTGCGGTACTGTAGGGGCCCGCACGCACCACGGAGCCCGCATGACCCTGACCCCCGCCGACCACCATGCACTGGCGCGCGAACTGCATGAGGCCAAGCGCAGCCGCGTGCAGGTGGAGCACTTCTCCAAGCGCCACCCGGGCATGACGCTGGACGATGCCTACGCGATCCAGCGCGCGTGGATGGATGTGGAGCGCGCCGAGGGCCGCCGCGTCATCGGCCACAAGATCGGGCTGACGTCGCGGGCGATGCAGATCGCCTCGCAGATCACCGAGCCCGACCATGGCACGCTGCTCGACGACATGCTGCTGCGCGACGGCAGCGAGCTGCGCGCCGACCGCTACATCGTGCCGCGTTTCGAGGTCGAGTTCGCGTTCATCCTGGCCCGACCGCTGGCAGGGCCGCGCGCCACGCTGTTCGACGTGCTCAACGCCACCGACTACGTGGTGCCGGCGCTCGAGCTGATCGACGCGCGCATCGAGCAGCTCGACCGCGTGAGCCGGGCGCCGCGCAAGGTGCTGGACACCATCGCCGACAACGCCGCCAACGCCGCCATCGTGCTGGGCGGGCGGCCGATGCGTCCCGATGCGGTGGATTGGCGCTGGGCCGGCGCACTGCTGTACAAGAACGGCGTGATCGAGGAGTCGGGCCTGGGTGCTGCGGTGCTCAACCACCCGGGCAATGGCGTGGCCTGGCTGGCCAACAAGCTGGCCGCGCACGGCGAGTCGCTGGCCGCCGGCGAGATCGTGCTGGCCGGCTCGTTCACGCGGCCGGTGGCCTGCGCTGCAGGCGACACCTTCCATGCCGACTACGGGCCCCTGGGCTCCATCAGTGTGAGGTTCGCATGAGCCCGGTATACATGGAAGTCGCGGGCGCGGCCGTGTCGCCGCACCACTACATCGACGGCCAGCGCGTGGCCGCAAGCACCGACTTCGAGCTGCGCAGCCCGATCGACCAGGCGGTGCTCGGACGCATCAGCGAGGGTTCGCCCGCCGATGTCGATGCTGCGCTGGGCGCCGCGCAACGGGCCTTCGCGGCCTGGAGCGCGCTTACCGCGGCCGAGCGCCTGCCCCTGCTCGAGCGCTTTGCCGATGAGATCGGGCGTCGTGCCGAGGCGTTCTGCCAGCTCGAGAGCCGCGATGCCGGCGTGCTGTTGTCGCGCATGCGGCACGGCGTGGTGCCGCGCGCGATGCAGAACATCACCTGGTTCGCTCGCCATGCGCTGACGCTGCAGGACCGCCGCATCGACACCGAGCAGGCGCACCACCGCGTGCACCACGACCCCGCAGGCGTGGTGGCCGTGATCACGCCGTGGAATGCGCCGCTGATGCTCTCGACCTGGAAGCTCGGGCCGGCGCTGGCCGCGGGCAACACCTGCGTGCTCAAGCCGCCGGAGTGGGCGCCGCTGACCTGTTCGCTGCTGGCCGACGCGGCGCATGCGGCCGGGTTGCCGCCGGGCGTGCTCAACGTGGTGCAGGGCTCGGGCGCGGTCACCGGCGCAGCGCTGGTGCGCGATGCGCGGCTGGCCCGCATCTCGTTCACCGGCTCGGTGCCCACGGCCAAGGCCATCGCGCACGCGGCCGCGGCCAACCTGGTGCCCTGCAGCCTGGAGCTCGGTGGCAAGAGCCCCTTCATCGTGTTGGCCGATGCCGATCTGGATGCCGCCGCGGCCACCGCCGCTCTGATGTACCGCAATGCCGGCCAGGTGTGCCTGGCGGGCACCCGGCTGCTGGTGCATGAATCGGTGGCCGGGCGCTTCGTCGCCGCGATGCGCGGCTGCGTCGAGCGGCTGGTGATCGGCGATCCTCGCGACCCGGCCACCGAGGTCGGGCCCATCATCCACCCGCGCCAGGTCGAGCGCGTGCTGGGCTACATCGAGCGCGCCCGCGGCGCCGGTGCGCGCGTGCTGTGGGGTGGCGAGCGGCACCCCTTCGGCGTGCAGTACGTCCAGCCCACGCTGCTGACCGACGTGGCCCAGGATGCCGAGATCGTGCAGAACGAGGTGTTCGGCCCGGTGCTCACGCTGCAGACCTTTGCCAGCGACGACGAGGCGGTGGCCCTGGCCAACGGCACCGACTACGGCCTGGGCGGCGTGTGCTACGGCGAGCCCTCGCATGCCATCGCGCTGGCCGAGCGCGTGCGCACCGGCTTCATCTGGATCAACAGCTTCGGCATCCGCGATCTCGCCGCGCCCTTCGGCGGCATCAAGCGCTCGGGCGTGGGCCGCGAAGGCGGCGACTGGAGCTTCGAGTTCTTCTGCGACGTGAAAGACGTGATCGTGCCGAACCAGCCCTTCCGCGCCAGCTTCAGTGCGCGCTGAACCCAACCGAGGACACCGCCATGGGACAGATCGTCGGCGCGGCCATCGCGTCGCACCACCCCGGCCTGATGCAATGCGAGGACTTCCGCAAGATGATGGGGGCGGGCCGGGACTCCGATCTCATCGCGGGTTACGCGCGGCTGCGCGAGCGCATCGTCGCGGCCCGGCCCGACGTGGTGATGATCTTCGACTCGCACTGGTTCACCACCGGCTACCACCTGGTCGACGGCGCTGCGCGATACCAGGGCTGGTACGTCTCGGACGAGATGCCCTGGTACCTGCACGGCGTGGACTACGACTACGCGGGCTGCCCCGAGCTGGCGTTGGCCATCGATGCCGTGGGCGTGGAACGCCAGGTGCCGGTGCGCGCCATCTGCAACCCCGGCCTGGGCCGCCAGTACGCGACGCTCAACCAGATCAAGCAGATGCGGCTGGACCTGCTGGGCGTGAAGGTCGTGTCCGTCAGCAGTTGCCAGAACTGCCGCTGGCCGCACTTCCTGCAAAGCGGCGCCATCATCGGCGAGGGTATCCGCCGCTCGGGCTTGCGCGTGATGCTGCTGGCCTCGGGTGCGCTGAGCCACAGGTTCAACGAGATCGACTGGGTGCCCCAGCACCCGCGCCTGTACCATGAGAGCAACGTCTCGCGGCCGGAGCACATCGAAAGCGACAAGGGCGCGATCGAGCTGTTCCGCCAGGGCCGGCACGACCTCGTGATCGAGCGGTGGGACGACGAATACCGCAAGCTGCCGTGGGAGGCCTTCGGCGCCCACTACCTGCAGATGGTCGGCGCAATGGGCGGCGCCGATTGCCGCGCCAAGGGCACGCCGTTGTCGGACTACGAGAATGCCCGCGGCACCGGCAACATCCACATCTGGTTTGAGGTTGCATGAGCGCGGTCCGATGAACTTCGAATTCCCGTTCGGTGAACTGCCGGCCGTGATGCGCGGCCCGCGCGTCGAGCGCCGCCGTGTGCTGGTGGGCGGCAGCGCCTTCTGGGGCACGATCGTCGAGGCCGGCGCGCACGCCGGCCGCCTGCGGCTGGACGATGGGCGGCTGCTGGATGCCGACGCGGCGAGCACCCTGCCGCCAGTGTCGCCCAGCAAGATCATGGCGGTGCACATCTCGTACAGCTCGCGCAGCATCGAGACGCGCGACCGGCCGCGGCCCACGGCCACGCCCACCTATTTCACCAAGCCACCCACCGCGCTGAACGGTCACCGTGGCCAGATCCTCAAGCCCGCCGATTGCCGCTACCTCAACTACGAGGGCGAGTACGCGGTGGTCATCGGCCGCACCTGCCGCAACGTCACGCCCGACGAGGCCTGGGACTTCATCGAGGGCTTCTGCCCGGCGCTGGACATGGGGCTGCAGGACTTCCGCGACACCGACCAAGGCTCGATGCTGCGCGTCAAGGGCGCCGACACGCTGCTGCCCATAGGCCCCGGCCTGGTGCGTGGCGTGAATCTGTTCGAGCAGACGCTGCGCACCCGCGTCAACGGCCAGGTGGTGCAAGAGGCCCACATCGGCGAGGAGACGATCTGGGGCCCGCACTACGTGATCGCCGACCTGGCGCGCCACATCACGCTGCTGGCCGGCGACGTGATCCTCATGGGCACGCCCTGCCACTCGCGCAGCGTGGATGCCGGCGATGTGGTCGAGTGCGAGATCAGCCAACTCGGCTGCCTGAACGGCACGGTGGTGGCGATCGACGCGCCGCGCGCGTCGGCGCTCGGCGTGGGCCACGCCCCCACCGACAGCCCCGAGGTGCGGCGCGTGGCGCTGGGCTTTGACGAACGCGTGCCGCAGTGGCTGCAGGACAATCTGCGCCGCGCGAAGTCACGGGGATCGACATGAAGGTTTGCATCGTGGGTGCCGGCGCGATCGGCGGGTTCATCGGCACGCGGCTGGCCGCCAGCGGCGTGAACGTCTCGGCCTGGGCCCGAGGCGCCACGCTGGCGGCGCTGCGTCAGCATGGCTGGCGCATGCAGACGGCGCAGGGCCTGGTGCAGGCCCCCGCCGTGGCCAGCGCCGAAGCCGCCGAACTCGGCATGCAGGACCTGGTGGTCATTGCCGTCAAGGGGCCGGCGTTGCCCGAGGTGGCGCCGCGCATCGCGCCGCTGCTGGGGCCGCACACGGTGGTGCTGCCGGCGATGAACGGCGTGCCGTGGTGGTTCTGCCTGGGTCGTGCGGGTTTCGGGCAGCCGCTGGCCAGCGTGGATCCGGGTGGCCGCATCGCGCAGGCCATCGCGCTCGAACATGTGGTGGGTTGCGTCGTGCACGCCAGCACCGCGACTTCGGAGCCCGGCTTCGTGCAGCACAAGATGGGGCAGGGCCTGATCATCGGCGAGCCCGGTGGCGGCGTGAGCACCCGTGTGCAGGAGCTGGCGGCGCTGCTCGGCCGCGCGGGCTTCGAGGTCACCGCCTCGGCCGACGTGCGCACCGACATCTGGTACAAGCTGTGGGGCAATCTGACGATGAACCCGGTGAGCGCCTTCACCGGCGCCACCATCGACCGGGTGCTGGCCGATCCGCTGGTGCGCGACTATTGCACGGCGGTCATGCATGAGGCGGCCGCCATCGGTGCGCGCATCGGCTGCCCCATCGCGCAAAGCCCGGAAGACCGCCACGCCATCACCGCCAGGCTCGGCGCGTTCAAGACCTCGATGCTGCAGGACGTGCAGGCGAGGCGTCCGATCGAGCTCGATGCCATCGTCGGCGCGGTGCACGAAATCGGCCAGCGCCTGGGCGAGCCGATGCCGCACACCGGTGCGCTGCTGGGATTGACGCGGCTGTTCGCCCAGGTGCACGGGCTGTATCCGGCCTGAGGCGCACCCGCGCAAGCCCCCTGGCGCCGGGGCGCCGGGCGGCCTATGCTTCGGCCACCGGGCCCGCCGCCGAGCGTGGCCGGTGATTGCTGCACCTGCCGATGAACGCGCCCCTCGCCACCGCCCACTCCCCCGGCCATGCCGGCACGGCCGCGTGGGCCTGCGAGGCTGCGGCGGCCTGGAGCGCGGGGGCACCCGAGGTGGCCGATCCCGAGCAGGCCTCGTGCCAGCTGGCCAGCGTGTACAGCCCGAACCGGCTGCGCGTGCTGGGCGCGCCGTCGGCGTTTCGCATGCGCTGGCGCCGCGACGCGATGGGGCCGATGCTGCTTTCCGCACTGAGCTTCGATGTCGAAGTCGAGTTGCAGCAGCAGGCTTCGCAGTCCTTCTACCTCGTCAGCACGCAGCTGCGGGGCCGCGCCCAGATCGATGCCGGCCGCGTGCAGGGCGGTGGCGGCGCGGGGTTGGTGGTGATCGATTCGGCCACTTGCCCGGTGCACAAGCGGTTCAGCGCCGACAGCCAGCGGCTGCATGTGCGGCTCTCGCGCGACGAGGTGGCCGCGGCGTGCACCCAGTTGCTGGAGCGGCCCTTGCCGCGTCCGCCCGAGTTTCAGCCGATGATGGCCGAAGGCAGCGCCGCGCAGCAGCGCTGGCTCGCCCTGACCGCGCTGCTGTTCGACCGCGCTGCCGCGCCGCCACCGCCGGCGCTGGCGCCGCGGCTGTACCGGCAGTTCGCCGAGCTGGCCATCCTCACGCTGCTGACCGAGCACCGCCACAGCTACAGCGATGCGCTGGCGGCGCCAGTGGACGCGCCCGCGCCGCGTCACGTGCGCCGCGCTCAGGAGTACATGCGCGCCCACGCCGCCGAGCCGCTGACGCTGGCCGAAGTGGCGCAGGCCGCCGGCGTGAGCCTGCGCACGTTGAGCGCCGGTTTCCAGGCCTGCCACGGCACCTCGCCGATGCGCTGGCTGCGTGAAGTGCGGCTGCAGGGCGCGCACGCCGACCTGTCGCGCGCCGACGGCAGCGTGGCCGACATCGCGCTGCGCTGGGGCTTTGCCCACTTCGGGCGCTTTGCGGCCGAGTACGCGCGGCGCTTCGGCCGCAGCCCGTCACAGACCTTGCGCGCATAGCCGACGCCACGCCCAGCGCGCGCGCCGCAACGGGGTTTCCCCCACCCAGCGCATTGCCGGAAGTGGACAGGCGCCGCCGCAACCGGCTCGCGCGAGCACGGCCGACGGCCTACGCTGGCTGCATCGTCCTGCACCGTCTGCGCCGCGATGAACGCCCGCCTCGAACCGCCTCCGCACGGCATACCCCTGTACCTGGGGCTCGACCTGGGCTCCTCACGCACCAAGGTTGCGCTGATCGACGCCGAGCGTCGCGTGCTCGGGCAGGCCGTGCGCAAGAGCGGGGTGGACTTCGCGCAAACCGCGCGCGCCTGCCTGGACGATGCACTGCAGATGGCAGGCGCCGCGCGCGAGCATGTGGCGGCGGCGGTGGCCACCGGCTACGGCCGCAACAACGTGGCTTTCATCACCGAGGCCACGCGCACCGAGATCGGCTGCCTGGCGCGCGGTGCCTACGAAGCCTTCCCGCGCGCCATCACGGTGATCGACATCGGTGGCCAGGACAACAAGGTCGTCAAGGTTGATGCCGCTGGCCGCCGGCAGTCGTTCAAGATGAACCGCAAGTGCGCCGCCGGCACCGGCGCCTTCCTCGAGGAAATGGCGCACCGGCTCGATGTGTCGCTGCCGCAGATGGACGAGTACGCGCGCCAGGCGCGCGACATGGTCAAGCTGGGCAGCTATTGCACCGTGTTCTCCGCCACCGAGGTGCTCGAAAGCATCCGCGCCGGCCGCCCGGTGCCCGATATCGTCAAGGGCATCTACTACTCGATGGTCAAGCGCGTGCTCGAGATGGACGCGCTGGGCGAGCAGGTGGTGATGACCGGTGGCGTGGTCGCGCACAACCCGTATCTGGTGCAGATGACCTCCGAGCTGATCGAGCGACCGGTGCTCACCTGCGCACAACCGCAGTTTGTGGGCGCCATCGGCGCCGCGCTGCATGCCCTGGACGGCACGGCCGCCGACACATCCACCGAATCCCGCGAGGAATCCGCATGAACGATCCGCAGCGCAAGCCCATCGCCGCCGCCGCCCACATGGGCCGCCTGATGGGCGACTACTTCCTCGATCTCGACGAGGCCTCGCGCACCGGCAGCCGCAAGGTGGCTTGGTGCACCAGCGTCGGCCCGGCCGAGCTGCTGCGCGCCATGGGCTACGTGGTGTACTTCCCCGAGAACCACGGCGCCGTGCTCGGTTCGTCGCGCTGCGCCACCGATCTCATCCCGGTGGCCAACGCCCTGGGCTATTCGCCCGATATCTGCTCGTACCTGACCTCCGACATCGGCGCCTACCTCAAGGGCACCACGCCGCTGAGCAAGGCCTATCCGCAGATCCGGCGCGTGCCCAAGCCCGACGTGCTGGTCTACAACACCAACCAGTGCCGCGATGTGCAGGACTGGTTCGGCTGGTACGCCCGCGAGCTGAAGGTGCCGTGCATCGGCATCACCAGCCCGCGCAGCGTGATCGACGTCGAAGCCGGCCCGGTGGAAGACGTGGCGCGCCAGATCGAGGCCCTGGTGCCCACGCTGGAGCAGGTGGCCGGCACCCGGCTGGACATCGACCGCCTGCGCGAGACGGTGGCGCTGTCGCGCCAGTGCAGCGACCTGTGGGGCGAGGTGCTGGCCACCGCCGCGCACAGGCCCGCGCCGCTGAGCTTCTTTGACGGCACCATCCACATGGGCCCGGCGGTGTGCCTGCGCGGCACGCCGCAGGCACTGGTGTACTACCGCGAGCTGCTGGCCGAGATGAAGCAGCGCATCGCCGACGGCGTGGCCGCCGTCGAGCGCGAGCGCCTTCGGCTGTACTGGGAAGGCATGCCGGTGTGGGGCCGGCTGCGCCAGCACTCCGAGCTGTTTGCGAGCCAGCGCACGGCGGTGGTGGCCTCCACCTATTGCAGCAGCTGGGTGTTCAAGGCCTTCGACGGCGCCGATCCATTCCGCAGCATGGCACGCGCCTACCTGCAGCTGTTCATCGTGCGCGACGAGGCCTACAAGGAACGCTACTTGCAAGAGATGATCGAGCGCTTCGGCGTCGACGGCATCCTCTACCACGATGCCAAGACCTGCCCCAACAACTCCAACAACCGCTATGGCCTGCCGCAGCGCCTGGAAGCCCGCACCGGCGTGCCCTCGCTGGTGATCTCGGGCGACTTGAACGACCTGCGCTGCGTCTCCGACGAGCAGACGCGCATCAACGTCGAGGCCTTCGTCGAGCAGCTGATGGAGCGCGCATGAGAATCCCCCTCGAGCCTGAGGCCGTCGACGCCGGATTGGATGCGCTGTTCTGGCCGCGCTCGGTGGCGATCGTCGGCGCCTCGGCGCGCGAGCATGCCATCGGCCACTCGCTCGTCGCCAACCTGCAGGCCTTCGGTTACCGCGGGCCGGTCTACCCGGTGAACCCCAGTGCGTCGCAGATCCGCGGCCTGGCGGCCTATCCCGGGCTGCCCGAGGTGCCGGGTGAAGTGGACCTGGTGCACCTGGTGGTGCCGGCCGCGCAGGTGCCCGGCCTGATGGCGCAATGCGGCGCCAAGGGCGCGCGCGCGGTGATCATCAACTCGGCCGGCTTCGGCGAGCTCGGCGACGAAGGCCTGCGCCTGCAGCACGCCTTCCTGCACGAGGCGCGGCGGCACGGCATTCGGGTGCTCGGGCCCAACTGCCAGGGCATCATCAACACCGACCCATCACTGCGCGCCTACTGCAACTTCACCAACACGCTGCCTGCTGCCGGCGGGGTTTCGCTGGTGGCGCAAAGCGGTGGCGTCGGTGGGTTCATCCTGCAGGGGCTGGCCGACATCGGCGTGGGCGTGCGCATGTATGCCTCCAACGGCAACGGCTGCGATGTCTCGATCACCGAGATCCTGCGCTACTACGGGCAGGACGAAGGCACGCGTGTCGTCGTGCTCTACACCGAAGGCCTGGCCGATCCGGCGGCATTTCTCGAGGTGGCCCGTGCCGTGACGGCGCGCAAGCCGGTGCTGGCCATGCGCGCCGGGCGCACCGAGCGCGGCGCCCAGGCCGCTTCGTCGCACACCGGCGCACTGGCCGGCGTGGGTCGGGTGACGGACCTGGTGTTCGAGCGCGCCGGCATCGTTGCCTTCGACGACGAGGGCGAGCTGATCCGGGCCGCCATGGCCCATGCCACGCAACCGGCGCCGCGCGGCCCGCGCACGGCGGTGCTCACCAACACCGGCGGCCCGGCCGTCATCGCCACCGATGCGCTGGTTTCGCACGGCCTCGGCGTGCCGCCGCTGGGGGATGCCACCGTGCAACGGCTGCGCGCGGCGCTGCTGCCGCAGGCGGCGCTGGAGAACCCGGTGGACGTGATCGCCACTGCCGGGCCCGAGCACTTCCGCGCCGCGCTGCAGGCATTGCTCGACGACGACGCCATCGATGCGCTGCTGGTGGCCTTCGTCACGCCCTCGTTCACCGACACCCAGGCCATCGCGCGCGAGATCGTGGCGGCCAGTGCGCAACAGCGCAAGCCGCTGGTGTGCAACTTCATGACCGACCTGACGCAGGAGCGCTTCCGGGCCACCCGCGCCGTGCTCCAGGACGGCGGTGTGCCGTGCTTCGCCTACCCCGGCGATGCCGCACGCGCGCTGGCGGCGCTGTGGCGCGGACCGCGGCTGCGCCAGCGACCGGAGGTTCGGCCGCGCCGGCTGGCGGGCATCGATGCGGCACGCGCACGGGCGATCGTGGATCGCGCACGCGCCCTGGGTCGCGTGCAGCTGGACGCGCAGGATGTATACGCGTTGTTGGCGTGCTATGGCGTTCCGCTGGCGGCGGCGCAGGTGGTGGATGACCCCCAGGCCGCCGCGGCGGCGGCGCGCGCGATCGGGTTCCCCGTGGTGGTGAAGATCGACACCGAGGCCGCCAGCCACAAGAGCGATGTCGGCGGCGTGGTGCTGGGCCTGCGCGACGAGGCCGCGGTGCATGCCGCCGTGAGCGCCCTGCAAGAGCGACTGGCCGGCCTGGCGGCCGAGGCACCGTTGCGCTTCCTGGTGCAGGCCCAGTTGTCGGGCGGCCAGGAGCTGATCGTCGGCGCCAGCCGGGCCGCCGGCGTCGGCCACCTGCTGATGTTCGGCCTGGGCGGCATCCACGTCGAGGTGCTGGGCGATGTCGTCTTCGAGCTGGCCCCGGTGGGCCCCGCGCAGGCTGCGGCCATGCTGGGCTCGATCCGCGCCGCGGCCCTGCTCGAAGGCGTGCGCGGCCGCCCGGCGCTGGACCGCGCGGCGGTGGCGGAGGTGATCGAGCGCGTGTCGTGCCTGGTGCAGGATCTGCCCGAGATCGAGGAGCTCGACCTCAACCCCTTGCTCGTGTGGCCCGAGGGCGCCCGGGCGGTCGACGCCCGCATCCGCCTTGCACCCGCAGCGACGCCCACCCCCGGCTGACCGCTCGCGCACGGAGCTCTGGCTGGGCCGGGCAGGAGTCGGGTATACCTCGACACTTGTCACCCAACCCAACGGCAGGGCTGCATGCATTTCAAGGGACTTGACCTCAACCTCCTGGTGGCGCTCGACACGCTGCTGGCCGAGCGCAGCATCACCCGCGCCGGCGAACGCATGAACCTCAGCCAGTCGGCGATGAGCAGCGCGCTGGGCCGGCTGCGCGAGTACTTTGGCGACGAATTGCTGGTGCAGACCGGGCGCGTGATGCTGCCCACGCCGCTGGCCGAAACCATCGCCGGTGGCGTGCGCGAGATCCTGCTGCAGGTCGAGGCCACCATCAGCGCGCGGCCGCAGTTCGATCCGTCGACCTCCGTGCGCCACTACAAGCTGCTGCTGTCGGACTATGTCGCCACCGTACTCATGGCACGCCTGCTGCCGCGGCTGCAGGCCGAGGCGCCGGGGGTCACGGTCGAGGTGTTGCCGGTGTCCGAGACGCCCTGGGAGGTGCTCGAACGCGGCGAGGTCGACTTCCTGGTGCTGCCCTCGCAATACCTGCGCCTGGGCCCGCTGTCCACGGTGCTGATGGAAGACCGCTTCACCTGCGCCGTGTGGGCCGGCAACCCGCGCGTGGCCGATGCGCTCACGCTCGAGCGCTTCCTGGAACTGGGCCATGTCGCGGTGCGCTTCGGCGGGCCGCGCACGCCCTCGCTGGACGAGTGGTTCCTCGGCAGCCTGGGCCACCGCCGGCGGGTGGAGGTCATCGCCACCGACTTCGGCTCGCTGCTGCGCATGCTGGTCGACACGCAACGCGTGGCCACCGTGCCGCGCCGCCTCCTGCAGTACTACGCGCGCTACCTGCCGCTGCGCGAGGTGCCGCTGCCGGTGGACATGCCGCCCATGTGCGAGGTGGTGGCCTGGCATGCCCTGCGCGACCGCGATCCCGGCAGCCTGTGGCTGCGCCGGGTGATGGTGGAGGAAATGGCGCAAGACGAGGTGCAAACGCCACCGGCTTGACAGCCAGGAACCATCCGCCGCCCGCATCTATCGGTGCGGTGGATACCCCGCTTCGATATTCTTCATTTCCCTGCCCGGCCGCCACTGCCTATAAACCCGCCACGGCGCAAGCGACCGGTGGTGGCCATGGGGGCCGTCGCCCGGCGCTTCGATGCATGGCCTGCTCCTGCGGGCGCATCGAGCCGCACATGGAGCGACGCGTGGCATACAGGATTTCAGTCGACAGCGGCGGCACCTTCACCGACGGGGTGCTGATCGACGAGCAGGGCGTGGCGGTGATGCGCAAGGCGCACACGACACCGCACGACCCCACCCAGGGCACGCTGGAGTGCCTGCGCAAGCTGGCCCAGGCCTGCGAGCTGACACTGGCCGAGCTGCTCGGGCGCACCGAGTCGCTGGTGCTGGGCACGACGATGGCCACCAACGTGGTGGCCACGCACTCGGGCCCGCGCATGGGCACCATCGCCACCCGCGGCTACCGACTGCGCATGGCCTTTCCGCAGGTGGCCAAGGCCGACTGGAAAGAAGGCCCGGTCGACATGTACGACTTCCATGCCGACCCGCCGCGGCTGCTGACGCCGTTGCACCTGATGACCGAGGTGACCGAGCGCGTGGACTGCACCGGCGCGGTGATCACGCCGCTGGACGAAAACGATGTGCGGCGCGCGGTGCGTGAACTGCGCGACCAGGGCGTGACCACGATCGCCGTGACCCTGATGCACTCGCCGGTGAACCCGGCGCACGAGCGCCGCATCGGCCAGATCATCGCCGAGGAGGCGCCCGCCATGTGCGTGGCGCTGTCGTCGACGGTGCTGCCGGTCAGCGGCGAGGTCGAGCGCTGGAGCACCACGATGTTCGCCGCCTACGTGGCGCCGGTGGTCACCGCGTTCGTCACCCGCATCGGCACGCTGCTGGCCGAGGCCGGCTTCGGCGGGCAGTTGTTGTTCATCCAGAGCAACGGCGGCATCGCCACGCCGGAGATCGTCAAGGAGAACCCGGCGGTGCTGCTGTTGTCGGGCCCGGCGGCCGGGCCCTCGCTGGGCCTGGCACTGGGGTTGGACCACGAGCACCGAAATGTGCTGTCGGTGGACATGGGCGGTACCAGCTTCGACGTCGGCGTGGTGCACGACGGCGCTGTGGACACCGTGCGCGAGCAGATCATCGACGGCAAGAAGTTCGCGCTGCCCTCGGTCGACGTGACGGCCATCGGCGCCGGCGGCGGCAGCATCGCCTACGTCGATGCCAGCGGGCGGCTGTGCGTGGGGCCGCGCAGCGCCTCGGCGGCGCCCGGGCCGGCCTGCTACGGCAAGGGCGGCACCGAACCGACGGTGACCGATGCCAACGTGGTGCTGGGCTACATCGACCCCGAGTTCTTCCTGGGCGGCGAAACGCGGTTGCGCAAGGACCTGGCCGAGCAGGCCATCGCCGAGAAGATCGCCAAGCCGCTGGGCCTCACGGTGCTGGAGGCGGCTGCCGCCATCTACGAGGTGATCAACACCACCATGGCCAGCGGCACCGATGTGGCCTTCGCGCGCCGCGGCTACGATCCGCGCGACTTCGCGCTGTGCGCGGCCGGCGGTGCCGCTGCGGTGCATGCCGTGCGCATCATGCAGGAGCTGCGCATCCGCAAGCTCATCGTGCCCAAGGTCGCGCCGATCTATTGCGCCTTCGGCATGATGTATTGCGACCTGAAGCATGACTGGCAGCGCGCCTTCCACGTCGCCACTGCGCAGGTGGACTTCGCCGCCCTGCAGGCGGCCTACGACGAGATGGAGGCCCAGGCGCGCGAGACCCTGCGCCGCGAGGGCGTGGCCGAGGCCGACATCGTCATCCAGCGCTCGATGGACATGCGCTACTGGGGCCAGTTCCGCGACCGCAACGCGCCCCTGCCTGGCGGCGCAGTGAACGCCGATGCGCTGGCCGCCGCCACCGCGGCATTCCACCAGGTGCACAAGGCCACGGTGGGCCACAGCGACCCGGCCTACCCCACCGAGATCGTGCGCCTGCACCTGTCGGGCTCGGCGCGCATGCGCAAACCCGTGCTGCGCGACATCGCCGCTGGCCGCGGCGCCGAGCAGGCGCGCAAGGGCACACGCATGGCGCACTTCGCCGGCGCCGGCCTGGTGAACACGCCGGTCTACGACGGCAACCGCCTGGGCCGCGACGACAGCGTGGCCGGCCCCGCGATCATCGAGGAGACCTTCACCACCTTCGTGCTGCCGCCGGGGGTGGCCACCCGAGTCGATCGCTACGGCAATTTCGTCACCACCGTCCTGGAGGCACGCGCATGACCACCCCCGCTGGCGCCACGCGCGCCGACATCGATCCCATCACCTTCTCGGTGGTGTGGAACAAGCTGCAGTACCTCACCGCCCAGGTGGGCGAGAAGGTGCTGTATTCGACGCAGTCGTTCGTCACCGCGCTGGCGCGCGACCTGGGCCAGAGCATCCTCGACACCGACGGCCGCATCGTCGTGGCCGCCAGTGCCGCGCCGATCCACACCCTGGTGGCCGAAGAGGCGATCAAGGGCCTGGAGTCGAAGTTCCACGGCGACTACGCACCCGGCGACTTCATCGTCGCCAACGACCCCTACATCGTCCGTGGCGGCCATCTGCCGGACTGGAACTTCGTGCGGCCGATCTTCTTCGAAGGCGAGCACCTGGGCTTCTTCCAGGCCAAGACGCACGTCAGCGACACGGGGGGCTTCCTGCCCGGTGGCTACGGGCCGGGCGCCTACGACATCATCGCCGAGGGCCTGAACGTCGCGCCGATGAAGATCATCCGCCAGGGCGTGCTGCAGCAGGAGTTGTGGGACCTGGTGCTGCGCAACGTTCGCATGCCCACCGAGCTGGACATGGACACGCGGCTGATCAACGGCTGCATGGCGCATGCCGAGGAGCAGGTCGGCGCGCTGTGCCGCAAGTACGGCCTGGCCACGGTGAAAGCCTGCATGGCCGAGATCGTCGCCGCCGGGCGGCGCGGCATGCGCGAGCAGATCGCGCGCATCCCCGACGGGCGCTATCACGGCGAATCCTCGTGCGACTGGGATGGCCGCACCGACCGGCCGATCACCGTGCGGGTCGACGCCATCGTCGAGGGTGACCGCCTCACGCTCGACTACTCGGGCAGCGATGCGCAAGCCACCTTCGTCAATTGCCCGGTGGGGGCAACGATCTGCAGCGCCATGGTGGGACTGTTCTACCTGCTCGACCCGACCGTGCCCAAGAACGGCGGCGCATTGTCGGCGGTGGACTTCGTGATCCCCGAGGGCACGGTGGTGAACCCGCGCTACCCGGCCACGGTGGGCGCCTCGCAGATCTCGGTGGGCACGCAGATCGTCGAGGCGACGATGATGGCGCTGGGCCAGGCGCTGCCCGAGCGGGCGATGGGCGGCTGGGGCCGGCACCACTGCCCGATCAACATCGGCACGCGCGCCGACGTGATCGACCCGCGCACCGGCCACGCCCAGAACTACTTCACCGAAACCTTCGGCAGCGACAGCGGCGGCGGCGGCGTCAAGGGCCACGACGGCTGGCTGGGCGTGGGCTTCCAGAGTGCCTGCGCCAACCTCACGCGGCCCAATGTCGAGTTCTTCGAGTCCTCGTCGCCGTACCTCGTGACGCACTACGAGGTGCTGCCCGACTGGGAGGGTGCGGGCGAGTACCGCGGCTCGCCCGGCGCCTACGTGCGCTTCGTCGCGCGCACGCTGCCCGAGTCTGTCTCGCTGCTGATGACCGGCAACAGCGACGGCCAGCGCAGCGCGCCGGCGGGCGTGGTCGGTGGTGGCAGCGGGCCGCTGTCGGCGATGACCATCACCGGCGTCGACGGCAAACGCCGGTCGCTGCGCACCTTCGTCACCGAGCCCATCTTCCCGGGAGAGGCCTGCGAGACCTACACCACTGGCGGTGGTGGCTGGGGCGACGCCCTGCGGCGCGACCCCGCGCGCGTGCTCGACGATGTGCGCAGCGGCTTCGTCAGCGCCGAACGGGCGCGCGACGTCTACGGCGTGGTGCTCGACACCGGCAGCTGGAAGGTGGATACCGCGGCCACTGCGCGGCGCCGCGACGAGCTGGCCACGGCGCGCGCGCAGGCGGGGCAATGACCATGGGTGCGGACGCCGAAATCGCCGCGCTGCGCGAGGAGCTGCGCGCACTGCGCCAGCGGGTGCAGCTGCTCGAGGACACCGAGGCCGTCAAGCGCCTGCAGCGCGCCTACGGCTACTACGTCGACAAGGCGCTGTGGACGCAGGTGCTGGCGCTGTTCAGCGACGACTGCGAGATCGAGATCTCCGGGCGCGGCGTCTATCGCGGCAGCGCTGGGGCCGAGACCGTGTTCCGGCGCCTGGTGGGTGGGCTGATTGCCAAGCACGATCAGGGCGACGGCCTGAGCCGCGGCCAGCTGCACAACCACCTGCAGCTGCAGGGGCTGGTGCATGTGGATGCCGACGGCAGGCACGCCCGCGGCCGCTGGCGCGCACTCATCCAGGTGGGTGTGCTGGGCCAGCTCGGCCACTGGGCCGAAGGCCCCTACGAAAACGAGTACGCCAAGGGTGAGGACGGCATCTGGCGCATCTCGGTGATGCGCTGGTACCCCACCTTCTACACGCCGTACGAAGAAGGCTGGGGGCGCACCGGCCTGCCGATGCCGGGCGTGAGCGCCGAGTACCCGCCCGACGCTCCGCCCAGCCACCGCTACGAAACGTACCCGGGCACTTTCGTGCCGCCCTATCACTACCCACACCCGGTGACGGGCGAGCGCTGACGTGTCGGTGAGCGACTTCCTCGAGCGGGGCGCACTCGTCAATCCCGGCGCCGTGTGCCTGCGGCAGGGGGCAGTGGCCATCACCTACGGCGACGCACGCAGCTGGATGCGGCGCGTGGCCAACACGCTGCTGGCCGAAGAACGCGGCCACGGCCGCCATGCCGCGGTGTGGTGCGACAACGATGCGCTGGGATTCCTGTGCAGCCTGGGCGTCATGCGCGCGGGCATGGCCTACGTGCCGCTGGATACGCGCAGCGCCGCGTCCGACCACGAGCGCATCCTCGCCTTCGCAGACGTGGAGGTGTTGTTCTTCCAGCGTCGCTACGCCGATGCGGTGCTGGCCCTGCGACCACGCCTGCCGCGGCTGCAGCGCCTGGTGTGCCTGGACGCGGCCTTGCCGGGCGTCAGTGACCTGGCCGCTTGGTGTGCGGGCGCCAGCGACGGCGAGCCGTCGGTGGAAGTGGCGCTGGAGTCCACCGCCTGGCTGCAGACAGGATCGGGCACCAGCGGTGACTTCCGCATGGCCATGATGCCCCACCGGGCCTATCACGCGTTCGTTGCCTTCTGTCTGCACTGGATGCCCGACCCGCAGGCGGTGATGCTGGTGGCCGCACCGATCACGCATGCCGCAGGCGGGTTGGCCTACCACGTGCTGGCCACAGGCGGGCAACTGGTGCTGATCGACCGGGCCGAACCGCGTGCGGTGCTCGAGGCAATCGAGCGCCATCGCGTGACCAAGCTGTTCCTGCCGCCCACGGTGATCTATCGCCTGCTCGACGAGCCCACGCGCGCGCAACGAGACCTGTCGAGCCTGAAGTTCCTGGCCTGGTCGGCCGCACCGATGTCGGTGGCGCGGCTGCGTGAGGTGATCGAGGCCTTCGGGCCCGTCGTCACCCAGGCGTATGGGCAGACCGAGGCGCTGGGTATCAGCTGCATGAGGCCCGAAGAGTTCATCATCGATGGACACATCGCCGACGACGACCGCCTGGCCGCGGCCGGGCGCCCAGGCCTGCCGTTCTGCCGGGTGGCGATACGCGATGCTCAGGGCTGCATCGTCGGGCCCGGCGTCGACGGCGAGATTTGCGTGCGTGGCGATCAGGCCATGACCGGCTATTACCGCAATCCTGAAGCCACCGCCGCGGTGCTGGTCGACGGCTGGGTGCACACGGGCGACGTCGGCCACTTCGACGACCGCGGCTACCTGCACATCGTCGATCGCAAGAAGGACATGATCATCAGCGGCGGGTTCAACGTCTACTCCGCCGAGGTGGAGCAGGTACTTGCAGCCCACCCCGCGGTGGCCGAGTGCGCCGTGATCGGCGTGCCCGACGCCGACTGGGGCGAGGCAGTGAAGGCGGTGGTGGTGCTGCGAGACGCGGCCGGCGTCGATGACGCGGCGCTGCTGACCTGGTGCCGCGAGCGACTGGGTGGCGTGAAGACGCCCAAGAGCATCGACCGGGTGGCCGAGCTGCCGCGCAGCGATCGCGGCAAGGTGCTCAAGCGCGAGCTGCGCGCGCCCTATTGGGCCGCGCAGCGTCGGGGGGTGTGAGGTGCCTGCGGCGCCAGTGACTTACGAGCGCCAGGGCCGGCTGGTCACGATCACGCTGAATCGGCCAGAACGGCTCAATGCCATCGACATGGCCACCCTGCAGGCGCTGCGCGAGGCCTGGCAACGCTACGACGAAGATGCCGATGCCTGGCTGGCCATCCTGGCGGCCAACGGACGCGCGTTCTGCGCCGGGGCCGACCGCAGTTGGTTCGAGCGCGCGCTTGCTGGCGAGGATGTGCTGGGCGTCTTCCTGGAGGCCACCCGGCACGACCGTTACTGGAGCGGCCGCATCGACAAGCCGACGATCGTCGCGGTGGATGGACCGGCGGTGGGCGCCGGTGTCGACCTCATGCTGCGCGCCGACCTGCGTGTGATGGCCGAGGGCGCCAGCTTGCGACTGCCCGAAGTCGACCGCGGCAACTACATGCTGCTGTGGGAGAACCTGCCCTACGCAGTGGCCGCCGAGATGCTCACTGGTGCCGCTCTCGATGCGGTGCGGGCACACCAGGTGGGCTTGGTAAACCGTTTGGCACCGCCCGGTCAGGCCCTGGCGGTGGCCACCGCGTGGGCGAGCGATCTGCTGGACAAGCCGCCGCTGGTGTTGCGGGCCGCCCTCAAGGCTTTGCGGCAGATCCGCCACAGCCATGCGGTGCCATCGCAGGAAGTGATGCGTGAACGCGCCACGGCGGACTCGCGGACGCTGGCCGCCAGCGCCGACGGTCGCGAAGCCATCGATGCGTTCGTCGAGCGGCGCGAGCCGCGGTACCAGGCTCGATAGGCCCGATCGACCTCGTACTCGGTGGTTTGCCTCGTTCGGCTTGCAGACGGTCGGTCGCTCGCTCGAGCCGCGGCGTCTGGCGTTGTCGACTCAAGGGATAACCCGTAATCCATCGACGCCGTCCATGGGATGCATGCACACAAGTCGTTTTTCAGCGGTGCCGGGACTCCGTACGCTTCAACCCGATGCCGCGCTTCGCGTGTCGTGCATGGGCCTTCAAGCAGGCCTGTTGCCGGCGCGTTGTGCGACGGCGGCCAACAGCCGCACGCCCGAGTTGGGTCGGTGCCATGCCACGTAGGGTGGGTGGTGGCCGCCGTTGATGGACACGACACGAGGAGACGAGGCATGAACACAGCGACAAGCTCGCGCCTGACTGTGCTGGCGGTGGCAGCGATGCTGGCCGGCGGCGCGCAGGCGTTCGAGATCGATACCGGCAATCCGGACTGGTCGGTGCGCTGGGACAACAGCGTGCGCGGCAGCCTGAAATTCCGCACCGGGCAGGCCGATCCGGCGCTGGCCGAATCGTTCCGGCAGGTTCCCACCGGAGCGCCCGCGCCGGCGCCGGCCAGCTTCAGCTTTCCGCAGGCGTTGAACTTCAACGCCGGCGATCAGAACTTCCACAAGCGCGGCCTGGTGTCGGCGCGGCTGGATCTGCTGTCGGAGTTCGACGCGGTCTGGCGCAAGGACCACGGCGTGCGCCTGAGCGCCGCCGCCTGGTACGACGACCGGTTGCATCGCAAGACGCAAGCCCCCAACGACCCGACGATCGGGCAGACGCCGTCCGACCGCTTTCCCGATGACACCCGCCGCGCCGCCGGCGGCGACGGCGAGTTGCTCGACGCGTTCGTGTTCGGTGGCTGGCGCCTGGGCGACGGCGTGAAGCTCACCGCCCGACTGGGTCGTCACGCGCTCCAGTATGGCGAGAGCCTGTTCTTCGGCGACAACGGCATCGCACGGGCCCAAGGCCCGGTGGACATCGACAAGCTGCTGGCCTCGCCCAACGCGCAGTTCAAGGAAATCATCCGCCCGGTGCCGCAACTGTCGGCGCAGCTGCAGCTGTCGCCGCAGTTGTCGATCGGCGGCTATGTGCAGTTCCGCTGGGAAGCCGATCGCCTGGCACCCGCGGGCAGCTACTTCTCGACGGCCAACATTCCGTGGGGCTCCAAGCAGCCCGAGTTCGCCAACATCCCGGGCCTGGGCAACTTCGCGCTGGTTGCGGGTGCCGACGAAGAAGCCGGGGACAGTGGTCAGTTCGGCTTGCAACTGAAGTGGCGGCTGGACGAAACCGACCTCGGCTTCTACTTCGCGCGCTACCACGACAAGAGCGGCCAGCTCTATGGCTGGCTCAACCCGGCCGCGCAGCCCAGCCCCTACGGCACCCTGCCGGGGCGCTGGTTCTACCGCTTTCCCGAGAACGTCAAGACCGTGGGCGTCAGTGCCACCCACTCGGTGGGCGACTTCAACCTCGCGCTCGAGGCTTCGGTGCGTGACGACATGCCGCTGTGGAGCAGCAACATGCTCTACCCGGGCGGCATCGGCGTGCCGCAGCCGCGCCATGCCACCGGCCGCACCGCGCACCTGAACCTGTCGACGCTGGCGACCTTCGGGCCGAGCTTCATCGCCCGCGAATCCAGCCTCGTGGCCGAGCTGGCATGGAACCGCGTGGTGTCCAAGAACGACCCCGATCATGTGCTCGATGAGGGCCGCACGCGCGATGCCACGGCGCTGCAGGTGATCTTCACGCCCAGCTACCGTCAGGCCCTCGCGGGCCTGGACATCAGCGTGCCCGTTGGGGTGCGCTACATGGTGTCGGGCAACTCGGCCGTGACCGGAGCCGGCTGGGGCGCCCAGGGCACCGGCAGCGCCAACGTCGGCCTGGAAGGCAATTACCTGGGCGTGTGGCAGTTCGCGGTGAACTACACGCACTACATCGGCAAGGCCGTTCCTTTCGTCAACTATGCGCCACTGCTGACCGGCGGCCACGCCCGCTATGGCGACGGCAACCCGCTGGCCGATCGCAACCACCTGGCGCTGTCGGTGCGGCGCACGTTCTGAACACCCCGAAGTCGGAGACACGCCATGAACATGAAGCCCTTGCTCGCGGCACTGGTGGCCGCGCTCGCACTGCCTGCCCTGGCCGCCGTGGGCGCGGAGGAAGCAGCCAAGCTCAAAGGTGAACTCACACCGCTCGGCGCCGAGAAGGCGGCCAACAAGGACGGCTCGATCCCGGCCTGGTCGGGTGGCCATACCACGCCGATCGCCGGAGACAAGCCCGGTGGCCGCCGCGGTGACCCGTTCAAGGACGACAAGCGCCTGTACTCGATCACCGCCAAGAACCTCGACACCTACGCGGACAAGCTCAGCGACGGCCAGAAGGCGATGCTGAAGAAGTACCCGGACAGCTACCGCATCGACGTCTATCCCACGCGCCGCACGGCGGCGGCACCGCAGTGGGTCTACGACCACACCTTCAAGAACGCCACCCGCGCCAAGCTCAACGGTGACGTGGTCGAGGGCGCATATGGCGGCATCCCGTTCCCGATCCCGAAGAACGGTGCGGAGGTGATGTGGAACCACATGCTGCGCTGGCGCGGCGCCTCGTGGGAATTCCAGGTCAACCAGTACCAGCTCACGACCGACGGCAAGGCGGTGCTCACCACCGAGGGCCGCGCCGACCAGCAGGTGCCCTACTACTTCCAGGACGGCAGCCCCGAGCAGTTCGCCAAGGGCAACGAGTACTGGATGATCCGGCTGATCAACTCCGGCCCGCCGATTCGCGCCGGCGAGGCCATCGTCGGCCGCGTCAACATCGACGGCGCCAAGGACCAGGCCTGGGTCTACCTCACCGGCCAGCGCCGCGTGCGCAAGCTGCCCAACCCGTGCTGCGACACGCCCACGCCGTCGACCGCCGGCGTGATGAGCTTCGACGAGATCGAGGTGTGGAACGGCCGACTCGATCGCTTCGACTGGAAGCTCGTGGGCAAGCGCGAGATGATCATTCCGTACAACGGCAACAAGCTGCTGCAGCCCAAGACCGATGCCGAGGTGATCGGCGCCCACCACCTCAACCCCGACCATGTGCGCTGGGAACTGCACCGCGTGTGGGTGGTCGAGGCCAGCCTGCGCGCCGGTCAGCGCCACCAGGCGCCGAAGAACCGCTACTACTGCGACGAGGACACGTGGATCTGCGTGCTCGGCGACCGCTGGGATGCCAACGGCCAGCTGTGGAAGACGCTGTGGGCGCAGACCTTCGTGGCACCGGACCTGCCCGGCACGCCGGTGGGATCGTTCGGCTTCAACGACCTGGTGTCCGGGCAGGCCTTCCTGGGCAACCTGTACAACGCCAAGAACTCGCAGTACGCGATCAAACCGCGCCATGCCGACAGCGTGTTCACGCCCGACGCGCTGGCCGGCGAAGGCGTGCGCTGAGGTCAGGTTCGACCGTGACCACGCGTGTGCCGTTCCCCTGGCTGCTGCGCGCGGCGGGAATCGCGTTCTCCCTGGTGGCATGCAGCTGCGCGAGTGCCGCCGCGGTGGGCGATGCACTCGACCGCCCGGCGGTGGCCGCAGCGCAGCCGGCCCGAAGCGTGCTGCTCGATGCGTCGCTGGCCGGCACGCGCATCGTGGCGGTGGGCGAGCGCGGCATCGTGGCCTTGTCCGACGATGGGGCGCGCACCTGGCGCCAGGCCAGCGTGCCCACCAGCGTCACGCTCACGGTGGTGCGCTTTGCCGACGCGCGCCACGGCTGGGCGGCGGGGCATGGCGGGGCGCTGCTGGCCACCGACGACGGCGGCGAGCACTGGACCCGGTTGCTCGACGGCAGGCGCGCGGCGCAGATCGTGCTGGATTCCGCGCGCGCGTCGGGCGACGCCCGTGCCGTGCGCGACGCCGAGCGGCTGGTGACCGACGGCCCCGACAAGCCGTGGCTCGACCTGCTCGTGCGCGACGCGCAGCGGCTGCTGGTCGTCGGTGCCTACGGGCTGGCGCTGCACAGCGACGATGGCGGTCGCACCTGGAGCGCCTGGACGCCGCGCCTGCCCAACCCCAAGGGCCTGCACCTGTATGCGGCGCGCCAACACGGGGCCGCCGTGCTGCTGGCGGGGGAGCAGGGCCTGGCGATGCTGTCGCACGACGAGGGCCGCACGTTTCGGCGCCTGGAGACGCCCTACAAGGGCAGCTGGTTCGCCGCCGATCTCGCCTCCGCGCAGGAGATCGTGCTGGCCGGCCTGCGCGGCACGGTGCTGCGCTCGCCAGATGGCGGCGATAGCTGGACCCCGCTGGCGACGCCGATGCGGGCCAACATCACGGCGCTGGCACGCGATGGACGCGGCCGCCTGCTGGCAGTCAGCCAGGCGGGCTTCGTTCTGGGCCGTGACGGCGAGCGCCTGGTGCCGCTGCATGCGCAGCCGCTGCCGCCGCCCAACGGTCTGCTGGCTACACCCGGCGGGTTGCTGGCGCTGACCATCCAGGGCGCCCTGCCGGTACCTGCGGCTCCCTGACACACCTGACCCGACGCGCCCGCGTGCAGCCAACCCTGTCATGACCGAACCGCTCGATCCACGCTCAGGCTCGTTTGTCGAGCGGGGGCTGTTCAATCACCGCTGGATCGTGGTGCTGGCCTGCGCCATCGTCACGCTGCTGCTGGGCTGGCAGGCCACGCGTCTGCAGCTTAACGCCAGCTTCGAGAAGGCCATACCCGCGGCGCATCCGTACATCCGCAACTTCTTCGCGCACCGCGCCGAGCTCAGCGGGCTGGGCAATGCGGTGCGCATCGCCGTGGCCAACCCCGCTGGCACCATCTACGACGCCCGCTACCTGGATGCGCTGCGTCGGTTGAGCGACGAGGTCTTCCTGCTGCCCGGCGTGGCGCGCAACCAGATGAAGTCGCTGTGGACGCCGACCACGCGCTGGGTCGGCGTCACCGAAGACGGTCTCGAAGGCGGACCCGTCATCCCCGATGGCTACGACGGCTCGGCGGGCAGCCTGGCGCAACTGCGCGCCAACATTGCCCGCTCTGGCGAGGTGGGTCAGCTCGTCGCGCTCGATGCGCGCTCGTCGGTCATCTACGTGCCGCTGCTGGCGCAGGATGCGCAGGGGCGACCGCTGGACTATGGTGTCTTCGCCCAGCGCCTGGACGAATTGCGATCGAAGTACGCGTCGCAAGGGGTGACCATCCACGTCACCGGCTTTGCCCAGATCGTGGGCGACCTGATCGCCGGCGTGCGCGCGGTGCTGGTGTTCTTCGCGCTGGCGGTGGCCATCGCCACGTTGGCGGTCTACGCCTACACGCGCTGCGTGCGCTCCACTTCACTGGTGGTGCTGGCCTCGATGGTGGCCGTGGTCTGGCAACTCGGCCTGCTGCCGGCACTGGGCCAGACGCTCGACCCCTACTCCATCCTGGTGCCCTTCCTGGTGTTTGCCATCGGCATGAGCCACGGCGCGCAGAAGATGAACGGCATCATGCAGGACATCGGCCGCGGCGCACCGCGGCTGGTGGCGGCACGGTTGACCTTCCGGCGTCTGTTCCTGGCCGGGCTCACGGCGCTGATGGCCGATGCCGTGGGCTTTGCCGTGCTGCTGGTGATCGACATCGGCGTCATCCGCGAGCTGGCGATCGCGGCATCCACCGGCGTGGCGGCGCTGGTGTTCACCAACCTCATCCTGCTGCCGGTGATGCTGTCGTACACAGGGGTCGATGCGCGGGCGGCGAGGCGCAGCCTGCGCGATGACGCCGCGCGTGGTCACCCGGTCTGGGCGGTGTTGGGTCGATTCACGCAACGGCGCTGGGCCACCGCAGCGGTGCTGTGCGCCGTGCTGCTGGGGCTGGCCGGCGCGGCGCTGAGCCTGCAGCTGCAGATCGGCGACCTGGACCCGGGGGCGCCGGAGCTGCGCCCCGACAGCCGCTACAACCGCGACGTCGCGTTCATGAACACGGCCTACGGTGCGGCCAGCGACACGCTGGCCGTGATGGTGCGCACGCCCGAGGGGCAGTGCGCCCAGTACGCGACCTTGAACAAGGTCGATGCGCTCGAGTGGCAGCTGCGTCAATTGCCCGGCGTGGAAAGCACCCACACCCTGGCGCTGCTGAACCGACGGGTGCTGGCCGGGCTGAACGAAGGCAACCCGAAGTGGTATGAGTTCCTGCCCAACCAGGACATGCTCAACACCGTGACCGCCGGTGCACCGCGCGGGCTGTATAACGACGCCTGCAGCCTGCTCACGCTCTACGTGAACCTGCGCGACCACAAGGCCGATACGTTGTCCCGGGTGGTCGGCCACATCGAAGCCTACGCCGCGGTCAACGATACGGCCGACGTGCACTTCCTGCTGGCGGCCGGCTCGGCGGGCATCGAGGCGGCCACCAACATCGTCGTCACGCAGGCCTGGCGCCAGATGCTGCTGCTGGTGTATGGCGCGGTGGTGCTGCTGTGCTTCATCACCTTCCGCTCCTGGCGCGCCGTGCTGGTGGCGGTGCTGCCGCTGGCCTTGACGTCGGTGCTGGCCGAGGCGCTGATGGTGGTGCTGGGCATCGGCGTGAAGGTGGCGACCTTGCCGGTGGTGGCGCTGGGCGTGGGCATCGGCGTCGACTATGCGCTGTACATCCTGTCGGTCACCCTGGTGCGGCTGCGCGAGGGCCGCAGCCTGGCCGAGGCCTACGACAGCGCACTGCAGTTCACCGGCAAGGTGGTGATGCTGACCGGCGTCACGCTGGCCGTGGGCGTGGTCACCTGGGTCGCCAGCCCGATCAAGTTCCAGGCCGACATGGGCCTGCTGCTCGCCTTCATGTTCCTGTGGAACATGCTGGGCGCGCTGGTGCTGCTGCCGGCACTGGCGCACTTCCTGCTGCAGCCGCGGCGCGAGCCGGCCGCGCGCCGTTCGGTCGCCGCCCTGCGTTCCCGCGTTCTCTGACCACTGCTCTCCGATGACGACTGCCCTGCGTCCGCGCTTCAAGGACATGATGAACCTGGTGGTGGCCGCCGATGCGTGCTGCGAATGCGGCAGTTGCGTGGCCGCCTGTCCGCACCGGGTGATGGAGATGCGCGATCGCAAGCCGGCCAAGCGCGCGGGCAGCGAGGGGGCATCCGATCACTGCGGCGTGAGCGAGGGCATCGGCTGCGATGTGTGCGCCAGCGTTTGCCCGAGGATGTGGCCGCGCGAGCCCCACCTGCGCGATGTCGTGTTCGGCCCGCAGCCGGCCTACGAAGGCATCTTCGGTGTCTACCGCCACATCTTCGTTGCTCGTACGCGCGATGCCGGCACGCGCGAGCGCGGCCAGGACGGCGGCGTGGTCACCTCGCTGCTGGCCTGGGCACGCGAGAGTGGTCTGATCGATGGCGCCGTGGTGGCCTCGGTGGGCGAGGGCGATGCACCGTGCTTTCCCACGCCCAAGATCGCCACCACGGTCGAACAGATACGCGACAGCGCCGGCAGTTGGTACACCTATTGCCCGAACAACCTGGCCCTGCCCGGGTTGGCCAAGGCCGGGGTGGAGCGCGCGGCCTTCGTGGGTGTGCCCTGCCAGATCACCGCGCTGCGCAAGACGCAGTGCACCGACCCGTCGCTGCTGCTCGTGCCTGGCAAGAAGCCGCAGATCGCCGCGCGCCAGCGCGAATCGATGGCAGGGCCGGGCGCGCGTGTGGACTTCAGCATCGGCCTGTTCTGCACCGAGGTCTTCCGCCCCGAGCTGATGACCGAACGCATCGCCGGCGAGATGGGCATCGCGCTCGAACAGATCGAGCGCTTCAACGTCAAGGGCGAGGTGCTGATCCACCAACGCAACGGCGCGGTGGTGACGATTCCGCTCGAGACCGCCATGCACGAGTACCAGCGGCCCGAGTGCGCGCACTGCGGCGACTTCGCGGCCGAGCTGGCCGACATCTCCTGCGGCGGCGTCGGCACCGACCGCGCCACCATCGTCGTGCTGCGCAGCCAGCGCGGCATCGACATCTGGCGGGCCTACGAGGCCAGCGGTCGCGTCGAGGTTTGGCCCATCCAGGAGCACAAGAAGGCCTGGAACATCCTGCAGCGCCTGGCACGACGGCAGCGCGAGCGCGTGCCCGCGGCCTCGCCCGGCGCGGTGCCGGTGCAGCATGCGGCGGTGGCCGAAGCCGGCACATTGCAATACTCGCCGCATCAGCATGCCCGCGCGGCGCAGGCGGCGTTCGAAGCCGCCCAACCCGACCCGGCCCTGCGCGAGGCCAGCCTGGCGGCGGTGTACGGCCCGCGGGCGCATCCGGTGCCGCAAGGCCCTGTCGCGCGCAGTCCCATTCCAGGCGAAGCCGCCGGGCCCGGCCCCGATGGCAAGCGCAAGCTGCCGCCGCCGCCGGGGGTCGAGCAGGGCGGCGCTTCGCCAGCGGCGGCTGGTCGTTGCGCACAGGCGCAGGACGACGGCGCGGCGCGCTTGTTCAGCCCAGCGTCTGTAATGAGCTGAGCGAACGTGGGCGATCAGGTGGCGTTGGTGCACCGCTCCGCACCTCGCTGCGTCGATGGCGGGCTAGCCCGCAATCCATGCGTGCCATCGATGGCTGCCATCGAAAGGATCGACTTCCCCTGGGCGTCAGCGGTCGCTAATCTGCGACGCCATCGAACGGATGGCCGCCGACCGGCGGCAAGGATGTCGTGGGATGCACAAGCCAAACCTGCAGGATCTGGGTGACCGACTGGCCTGCGCGGCGATATGGCTGGTGGTGGCGATCGCCGCCCTGGTCGCCGTCGACTATCTGCCCGACATGATCTGGCCGCACTGAGCCATGGCCGGCCTATCAAAGGTGACCTCGCGTATCGGGGTAAAACATTGGCTGGTCCTTGGCTTGGGGCTGGTGCTCGGGCTGCTGCTGGTGCTGGCCGGTGGTGCGATCTGGCAGGCCCGCATGCTGGGCGCTCAGATCGAGCGCATCGTGGAGCATCACAACCGCCAGATCGAGCTGGCGCACCGGCTCAACGCGGCCCAACTGGACTGGATGGGCCAGCTGCGTGCCCTGATGGTGCAGGAGGACCCCGAAGACCTGAAGGCGCAGGTTCGGGCGGGGCCCAGCAGGCCGGCACCCTGGCGCAGGCGCTCGCGGCGATGCCGGTCAGGGCGACGCCGCCGTGGCACGTTTGGCAGACCAGATGCAGCACATCGCGGCTGCAGCCGGCCGCATCACGGTGATCGTCGACACGATCGACGGCATCGCGTTCCAGACCAATGTGCTCGCGCTGAACGCATCGGTCGAGGCGGCACGGGCTGGCGAGCAGGGGCGGGGCTTTGCCGTGGTGGCGGCCGAGGTTCGGACCTTGGCCCAGGTGGCCGGAACGGTCGAGGGCCTGGGCGGCACGGCGGTGCAGCAGCGGGATGTGCTCATGCGCATCGACGACACCAACACCCAGCTCGACGGCACCACCCAGCAAAACGCCGCGCTGGCCGAGCAGCTCGCGGCTGCGGCAGCTGGCCTTCAGGGCCGTGCCGGGGAGCTGCAATCGCTGACGCGCCGATTCGAGCTGGGCGCTGCAACGCTCGACTCGCTGAGGGCGGCGGTGCCTGAGGATGCCAGTGTGCCGATCGGCATCGCCTCCCCGGAGCTTCGGTGATGGTGGGGCCGCGCTTGCCGGCCCCGACGGTCCGCCCTCAGTTGCACCCCGCCGTGGCCAGCCAGCCGTCCAGCGCGCCCAGGTCCTGGATGCCGCCGCCGCGGTCGTCCAGGAACAGCAACCGCGAGCCTGTCAGCGATATGCCGAGATAGGTGCGGCTGCCCGGGTAGGCGCGGTAGTAGTAGTCGCCGAGTGTCTGCGACGACTGCGGGGCAGGCTGCAGGTAGGTGGGGTAGTGGCGCTCACCCCAATCGAACAGGCAGTCGGCTTGCGAGGTCAGCGTTGGCGGCGGTGCCAGCTGCACGACCAGCAGGCCGCGTGCAGGCACCGTCACGATCAATTCCAGGGTGCCGTTCTGGGGCTGCAGACCCGAGCGGGTCTCGCGCGTGGGCTGGGCCAACAGGCTCTGCAGCGCTGCAGCATCGGCCTGCAGCGGGTTGCCGGTGTTGGGCAGGTCCTGCGCGGTGGGGGGTGGTGTCAATAACGTGGCATCGAGGCG
This sequence comes from Aquabacterium sp., assembly GCA_023150345.1. Classification (GTDB taxonomy): domain Bacteria; phylum Pseudomonadota; class Gammaproteobacteria; order Burkholderiales; family Burkholderiaceae_C; genus Pseudaquabacterium. The sequence goes on along the minus strand of JAKLLB010000018.1, from coordinate 3,840 downwards.
AGCGCTGCCGACGTTGCGCAGGCGCAGCGTCGTGGCCTGTGCGTTGGTGCCGTCGTTGGTCAGCACCACCGTGGTGGCGTCGCCCTGGCGCGCCGCCAGTCCCAGCAGGGGCATGGTTTCGGCTGCGGTGCCGCTGGCGCAGGTGGCCCCTTGGCAGACCTGCAGCGCCGTTTGCGTGGCGCCGCGCAGTCGGCTGTGGGCCCAGAACGCCCAGGCCGAAGGGTTGACCCGCGCCTTGCCGCTCACACTGGTGAAGTCGAACAGCCCCATGATGGGGACGCCGGCATAGAAGTGCGCGGCCTCGATGGCGTGCGCCGGGTCCTGCATCTGCGTGAGCACGCCGCTGGCAAACGACTGCATGCGCGCTTCGCCATAGAGCGCGTTGCCGCACTGGTTGCCCAGGCCGATGTTCCATTCGGTGATGTGGAGGGGCAGGCCCGTGCCGCCCTGGCCATCGACCAACGCGCGCAGCGAGCGCAGGAACGTGGCCGTCGATGCCAAGGTGGCGGTGGCGCAGGTGCTGTACAGGTGGGCCGAGTAGAAGTCGAGGTTCTCGCGCCCGACACCGGCGATGAACCCGTTGGCGGGGTTGCCGGCAACCTGGCTGGACGTGAGGATGCTGCGCGTGAACCCCGGACCGCCGATGTGGACCGAGCGCCCGGTGGCGCTCGCAGCGGCGCGCACCCGCGTCACGGTCTCGCGAAAGAGTGTGTAGAAGTCGGCAGCCGTGCCGCGCCAGAAGCCACCGTCGGGTTCGTTGTGGACCTCGACGAACACCGGGTCGACGGCGGCCACGCCCGGCGTGGGCTTGAACTGCCCGATCACATGGCGGTAGATGTTGGTGGCCACCTTGGACCAGGCCACGGGATCGCCGGTGTTGTTGGGGCCGTTGTAACTCTCGCCCAGGCGCAGGTACACCGCGGCGCCTGTGGCGGCCGTTTCGTTGAGCGCGGTATCGGCATTGGAGAAGTCGTAGTTCGAGCTCAGGTTCAGGTCCGCGTCGGCACTGGACAGCGGCGTCCAGGTGAAGACCGGGATCGAGCCGGTGCCACTGAGCTCGCACCCCTGCACCTCCTGGACCGGCGTGGTGCCCGTGTTGAGCTTCGACGCCGCGGTGTAGGTGGGACACAGGTCGAGCCCGGCGTCGTGCAGCCGCACCTGCGACACGCCGAAGGCGGCGTAGAGGTTGGCCGCGTTCATCGAGGTTCCGCCGCTGCGATCGGCAAAGCCCGGCCGCCGATTGACGCCGAAGACATCGCGGATCGCCCCGACGTCCTGCGCCCGGTCGACCTCGACCACCAGCGCGCTCGAGCCCTGGCTCAGTGCAGCGCTCGTTGCCACGAGCAAGCCCAGGGCAGCAGCCATCGCGTGCCGCCGGCTGCCCGGCCGGCGCTGGTGGGGCGTGGGTTGCGGCAATGAGGGGCTGTTGGTGCCCCGCGGTGTTGTCCCGTGCATCGGTCACCTCCATGGAAGGGTGCGTCGCGGGATCATGCGGCACATCGCCATGCGCCGTGTCGGCCATAGGTCACGCGGGCCATCCGGCAGCGCCGGGCGGGGGCGTCCGGCATCGCGTTGCGTGTCGCCGTGGTGCCAGATCGGGCAGGCGCGACAGGGCATGATTGAAAGGTCTGCCTGGAGTCACCGTATGCGCGTCCTGCCCACCAGTGCCTACACCCCCCAGCCTGAAGGTGGCTTCCAGGCCAGCGAACTGACCCGGGGCCCCTGGGAGGCCGGTCACCAGCACGCCGGCCCACCGGTCGCGCTGGTGTGCCGGGCCATCGAGCAGGCCGCCCGCGAACACGGCCTGACCCATCTGGCACGGCTGACCGCCAACCTGCTGCGGCCCGTGCCCATCGGGCGCCTGGAGGTCGAGGTGGCCGCTGACTATGTGGGCCGCAATGCGGCGCACTACGCCGCGCGACTGCTCGCCGATGGCAAGGAGGTGGCCCGGTTCACCGCCTTGTGCCAGCGCGAGGCCGGTCTGGAGTTGCCGTCTGCACTGCCGGGCCACCCGCTGCCCGCAGCCGAAAGGGGGCCGAACGATAGCGGGCGCCAGCGCTTTCCGTTCGAGGGCGGGCATGTGGGCTACGGCGACCTGGTCGAGGCTCGGGTGGGCCGCGGCGAGCTGTTCCGTGGGCCATGCCTGGTGTGGATGCGCTTGAACCATCCGCTGGTCGCCGGCGAAGCGCCCAGCGGCTACCAGCGTGTGGCGGTGGCCGCCGATTCCGGCAACGGCGTGAGCGCGGTTCTCGACTACCGGCGGTACCTGTTCGTCAATGCCGATCTCACCATCCACCTGCTGCGTCGACCGGCAGGGGAGTGGATCGGGCTGGATGCGCGCACCTCGCTGGGCCCACAGGGCACCGGGCTGGCCGAGTCGGCGCTCTATGATGAGCATGGCCTGATCGGGCGCTCGCTGCAGAGTCTGGCCGTGCGCGCTCGCTGACGCTGCGCGCACTCGCCCGGCAGCGGGGCAGGCCGGAGAATGCGTTGGACGCGTATTTCATACTTTATGTAGCCGATGGCGCGCGCAGCCGCGACTTCTATCGCGCCGCGCTCGGGCGAGCCCCGCGGCTCGATGTGCCGGGCATGACGGAGTTCGAGCTGGGAGGTGGTGCCGTGCTCGGCCTGATGCCCGAGGCCGGCATCCGCCGACTGCTGGGCGACGCGCTGCCCGATCCCGCCGGCGGTCGCGCCGGTGCCCGCGCCGAGCTCTACTTGATGGTCGACGACCCGGCAGGGGCGCATGCGCGGGCCATCGCCGCGGGCGCACGCGAACTGAGCCCGTTGCAGCCGCGCAACTGGGGGCACGACGCTGCCTACGCGCTGGACCCTGACGGCCATGTGCTGGCCTTTGCGCGGCTGGGTGTGGGCGCCACCGCCAGCGGCTGAACCGCAGCGGCCCGACGCCTATCGGGGTGCGCCCAGCCGCAAAGCCACCTCTCGGGCCGCCTCGCGCAATGCCTGTGCGGCGTCGCCTTGCCAGCGCGGATCGAGCCGATCCTCGTGGTCGAGCACCGTGATCACCAGCGCCACCTGGCCTTCGTGGTCGCGCACCGGTGCGCTGAACGCGTTGACGCCCGGTATCGGCAGTCCCACGGCCCGTGCCACGCCGTGGCGCCGCACTTCGGCGGCGATGGCTTCCAGTTCGCCGCGGCTGCCGCTCCAGGGGGACGGGCCGAGCGGTTCGCCCAGCGCGCCAGTGCGCGCACGCAGCAGTTGGTCCTGCGGCAAGGCCGCGGCGAATGCGCGACCCGTGGCGGTGGCGGTGAGCGACATCACGCTGCCCACGCGCAGGGCCACATGCAAGGGCTCGCGTGCATCGATCAGTCGCACGATGGTCGGACCCTGGTTGCCCCAGACGGCCAGGGCGACGGCATGGCCGGTGTGTTCGGCCAGGGCCAGCACCACCGGCTCGGCTGCGCGCAGCGGATCGAGTTGCCGCAGGCAAGCCAGGCCCAGGTGCAGGGCGGCCGGCCCCAATGCGTAGCGCCCGCTCGCAGACTGCTGCTCCACGAGCCCGAGCCGGGCGTAGCTCACCAGATAGGGATGGGTGCGCGACGGGCTCAACCCGGCGCGCTCGGCCAGGTCCTTGAGCGCCAGCGGCGTGCCGGCGTCGGCCAGCGCCAGCAGCAGGCGACCGCCGGTTTCGGCCGACTGCACCGAGCGCTGGGCCGAGCCGTCGTCAGGCGTTGCGGTGGCGGCCCGGGCCGATGGCGCGGGCGCGGGGCGGGCAGCGGAGGGACGCTGGGCAGCTTGCATGGTTTGACAATTCAAGCACGCCAATTCAGAATAAGCAAACACATTTGTCAAACGCGAAACACCCACGAGGCACCCATG
>JAKLLB010000189.1 GCA_023150345.1 Aquabacterium sp. | reverse complement strand
CCAGCGTCCTTCAGGCGCGTGAACTGCTCGGCATAGTGCTGGCAGATCGCGGGGCCACCCGGGTACAGCACCGTCACCTGCCGGGCCAATGCGTCCAGCCGGCGCAGCACCTCGGGCTTGCGCGTGCTGCGCTCGGCACCCTTGAGCAGTTCTGCCCACGTCACGAACGACATGCACAGTCGGGCCTCCTGCGGCAGGGCATCAACACGGCGCGCGATGCCCGGCGGCTGGTTCTTGATCAGGTAGATCAGGATGTTCGTATCGAGCAGATAGATCACAGCGCCTCGCGCTCTTGCAGGGGCAACGCTGCGGCCTGCTCGGCCTCCAGCGCGGCAATGAAATCGCTGTCGATCTCGCCTACGGCGCGCAAGGCGTCCAGGAGTGCGGCACCGCGCTCCGCCCTCAGCGGGTGTATGACCAGGTCGCCCGACTCGGTGCGCGTGATGCTGACCCGATCGGTCTCGAGCCGAAATTCGGCCGGGATGCGCACGGCCTGGCTGTTGCCGTTGTCGAAGACACGCGTGGTCAGGGTCTCCATCTCACCCTCAATGTGTGTACGCTCATGTGTGTATTTTGGCCTCGACGGCGTTTGGATGCAAGTTCGCGTCGTGCACACATGGGCCATGCCCATGGGCACGCGCGACAGCTCGGTCACCGCCCGGGCATGCGGCCTGGTTGGCCCCCCCGAGCGAGAATGCACCATGTTCCAGCCATCCCAGCACGACGTGCGGCGCTTCTTCTGCGAGGCCTGGGCGCGGCATGTCCGCGGCGAACCGATGGCGCCGATGGACCTGCTGGCCGCGCAGTGGGCACAGGAGCACCCGGAGTACCACGTCGACCTGGCCGACCTGGACGCAGCCCTGGCCGCCAGCTACACGGTGGAGGACGGGCGCACCAACCCCTTCCTGCACCTGGCGATGCACCTGTCGATCAGCGAGCAATGCAGCATCGACCAGCCCACCGGCATCCGCGCAGCGGTGGAGCAACTCGCCGCGCGCCGGCAGTCGCTGCACGAGGCACACCACGAGGTGATGGAGTGCCTGGGCGAAATGATCTGGGCCAGCCAGCGCAGCGGCCTGCCACCCGATGGGTTGGCGTACCTGGAGGCGGTGCGCCAGCGGGCGACGCGCTGAAAGCGCGCCGGGTGCCGCTCGACGGAGCACCCAGAGGCGAAAACCGGGCGTCGAGCGCCCGGTGATTCAAGGGTCAGGCGATCACTTGCCGACGGTCACCCACTGAATCTCGAACCAGTTGTCGGCCCGGTGCACGGCATTCACATTGGCGCGCGCGGCCCAGGGGATCATCTGGCGGTGCAGCGGCAGCGTGTGCACGTTGTCCTTGTACTCCTTGAGCGCGGCCTTGACGACTTCCTCGCGCTTCTTCGGGTCGGCCTCGGTGCTGGACTGCGCGGCCAGCGCATCGAACTTGTCGTTCTTCGAGTTGCCGTAGTTGTACGAGCCCACGCCCTTCTCGCCACGGTTGCGCAGCACCGGCGTCAGCGTGGTCTCGGCATCGGTGACCGCGCCTCCCCAGCCGAGCATGTACATGCTGCTGTCGAGCTTCTCGAGCTTGGGGAAATAGGTCGCGCGGGGCATGGCATTGACCTTGACCTTGATCTTCAGTTGCGCCCACATCGACGCCAGCGCGATGCAGATTTCCTCGTCATTGATGTAGCGGTTGTTCGGGCAATCGAGCGTCACCTCGAAGCCGTCGCCATAGCCGGCCTCGGCCATCAGCTTCTTGGCCAGGGCCATGTCGTAGGGGAAGCGCCCCTCGATGTAGGGATCGTTGTACGACCCCAGCGGCGACGGTGTCAGGCCGCCGGTGGGCACCGACATGTTGTTCATCAGCTTGGTCTTCATCGCCTCGATGTCGATGGCGTGATAGAGGGCCTTGCGCACGCGCAGGTCCTTGAACGGGTTCTTGCCCTTGACGCTGCTGTAGAGCAGCTCGTCGCGGCCCTGGTCCATGCCGATGAACACCACCCGGTTCTCGGGTCCGTCGATCACCTTCACGCCCGGGGTGTTGCGCAGGCGCGAGATGTCGCGCGGCGCCGGGTCGAGCACGAAGTCGATCTCGCCTGAAACCAGCGCGGCCAGGCGGGTGGCATCGTTGGCGATGGGCGTGTAGACGATTTCCTGCACATTGCCCTCGTTCTTGCCCCACCAGTTCGGATTGCGCTTGTAGGTGGTCTTGATCCCCGGGGCGCGGCTGACCAGCATGTAGGGGCCGGTGCCGTTCATGTTCATCGAGGCGTGGGTCTCTTCCTTGTTCTTGTAGTCCAGCGGCTTGGTGACCTTGTGCTTCTCGGACCATGACTTGCTCATGATCCACAGCGCGTCCAGGTGCTGCAGGAACACCGGGTTCACCGTCTTGAGCCGGAACTC
>JAKLLB010000188.1 GCA_023150345.1 Aquabacterium sp. | reverse complement strand
GGCGGCGCTCGTCGTTCATCGCGCTGGAGCGCAACCCCGAGTTCCGCGAGATGCTCTACGACGCCGAGCCGGCGCCCGGCGATGCCGAAGGGCAGGCCATCCTGGCCCGCTTCAAGGGCCGGCGCCTGCCGATGGTCGACCGCGTCGAGATCTCGGTGATCGAGGAGAACCAGCCGCGCTGGCTGTCGTTCCTCAATGCCCAGATCGACGCGCTGGCCACCAGCTCCGGGCCACTGCCGCTGGACTTCGCCAACGTGGCCATGCCTGGCGGCAAGCTCGCACCCAACCTGGCCAAGCGCGGCATCGTCGGCATCCGCAGCGTGAACTCCGACACCGGCTTCACCTACTTCAACATGGAAGATGCGGTGGTCGGCGGCTATACACCCGAGCGCGTGGCGCTGCGCCGGGCCATCGCGCTGGGCATCGATGTCGAGCGCGAGATCCGGCTCATCCGCCGCGGCCAGGCGGTGGTGGCGCACTCCATCGTGGTGCCCCACACCACCGGCTACGACCCTGAGTTCCGCTCGGAGATGGGGCTGTACGACCCGGCGCGCGCCAAGGCGCTGCTCGACCTGTACGGCTGGGTGGACCGCGACGGCGACGGCTGGCGCGAGCAGCCCGACGGCTCGCCGCTGACGCTGGAAGTGGCCACCCAGCCCGAGCAGATCAGCCGCCAGTTCGACGAGCAGTGGAAGAAGAACCTCGACGCGCTGGGCATCCGCACCAAGTTCGCCGTAGGCAAGTGGCCCGAGCAGCTCAAGGCCGCGCGCGCCGGCAAGCTGCAGCTGTGGATGCTGGGGTCGTCGGCCGCGTCGCCCGACGGCTCGCAGTCGCTGGCCCGGCTGTACGGGCCGCAGGCCGGCAGCCAGAACCTGTCGCGTTTCAAGCTCGCCGAGATGGATGCCATCTACGAGGAAATGCAGCGCATCCCCGACGGCCCCCGGCGCGAAGAGTTGTTCCGGCAGGCCAAGCTGCTGGCCACGGCCTACATGCCCTACAAGATCCACGTCCACCGCATCAGCAACGATCTGCTGCACCCCTGGGTGATCGGCTACCGCCGCCCGCAGTTCTGGAACGACTGGTGGCACATGGTCGACGTGGACGTCGAACGTCGGCGCAAGGGCAACTGAGCCGGCCCCCGGCATCGGCGCCCGGCACCTGCCGTCAACGGCTCTCGGCCAAGGCCACGATCCGCGCCGCTGGCAGCGCTCCGCTGTCGCGACCGGTCTCGCGGCCGCGCTCCAGGCGCACCAGCGTCGGGATGCTGCGGATGCCGAAGCGCGTGGCCAGGGCCGGGTTCTCGTCGGTGTTCACCTTGGCCAGCCGCACACGGCCCTTCAGGCGCTGCGCCGCCTGTTCGAACTGCGGCGCCATCTGCCGGCAGGGGCCGCACCAGGGCGCCCAGAAGTCCACCAGCAGCGGCAGGTCGGTGCCGCGCGCCACGGCATCGAAGTTGCCGTCCGTGAGCTCCAGCGGATGGCCGTCGAGCAGCGGACGGTGGCAATGGCCACAGGTGGGGTCGTCGCCCGCGCGAGCGGCGGGCACGCGGTTGACGGCGCCACAGGCGGCGCAGGCGATGTGCAGGGCAGCGGTTTCCATATCGGCGCACGTGGGGTACTGGGTGGGGTATTTCAAGGGCGACACCCGAACCGCTTGACCCAGGGCAAGACGGGCGCCGGCCGGCGTGGCGCAGCCGCCGCAATGGGCGAATCTGCACGCCCGGCGAGGCGCGCTGCGCGCTAGGCTCGACACCGTTGGTCACACACGGGCAATGAGGCCCGAACGCCCGATGTCCGATACCCAACCCGTCGATCTCGACGACGCCCACCCGGTGCACAAAACGGTACCCGGCACGCTGGACGACCTGCGCCATGCGCTCGATGCGCCCCCCGGCCGCCGCGCCCGCCACCTGGGCGAAGCGCTGGTCGACCGCGGCCTGATCGATCCGCCCACGCTCGATGGTGCGCTGGACGTGCAGCGGCGCACGCGGCCGCACCGGCTGCTCGGGCAGATGCTGCTCGACGCCGGGGCGCTCACGCCGCTGCAGCTCAACAGCGCCCTGGCGGCCTGGATGGGGGTACCGCTGGTCGACCCGCGCCGCCTCACGCCTGAGGCCGAGGCGCTGCGGCGCCTGCCGCGCGTGCTGGCCGAGCGCGAGGGCGTGCTGCCCCTGATGATGCACGGCGACGAACTGGTGGTCGCCGTCGACGATCCCTGGGACCAATCGCTGCTCGAGCAGCTGCGTTTTGCCGCCGAGACCCGCGTGCGGCCGGTGCTGGCGCTGCCGGGCACGCTGGCGCCGGCCGTGACGCTGGCCTTTCGCGCCCTCGGCGCATCCAGCGGCGCCGAGGGCAGCAACCAGCCGCCGGAGGTGGAGGTGCTCGCCCGATCGCTGGCCGACGAAGGCGATGCCG
>JAKLLB010000187.1 GCA_023150345.1 Aquabacterium sp. | reverse complement strand
TGGACAGGCCCTCGTAGACCTGCTTGAGGTCTTCGGCGGTGCCGGCGTAGAAGTAGTTGGCACGGGTGAGGCTGGAGATCGCCTTGAGGGTGTCTTCGTCCAGGCGCACGCGCATGCTCCAGCCCTCGAAGCCGATCACCTCGCCGGCCTTGGTGCCGATGCCCACGGTGTAGACGCGCACGCCGTGTTCGGCGGCCATCTTGGCCGCTTCCATCGGATCAGGACCGGTGGTGCGCTGGCCGTCGGTGAGCAAGATGATCGCGGCCGAGCCAAAGGTGCCGGGCTCTACTGGCGTGAATGCCTTGCGCGGTTGCTCGCCCGGCATGGCGCGCTGGCCGGTGATCTGCGACAGGTCGATGCCTTCATCCGGGAACAGCGTGGCCAGCGACAGCACGATGCCCGAGCCAATGGCCGTGCCGCGCTGCAGCTGGAAGCGGTCGATGGCCGCGGCGACGTCGGTGCGGTTGTGGGTGGGCGGCTGCACCACTGCGGCGGTGCCGGCGAACGAGACCACGCCCACGCGCACATGGCGCGGCAGTGCCTGCACGAAGGCCTTGGCCGCCTCTTGCGAAGCCACCAGCCGGTTGGGTTGCACATCGGCGGCGCGCATGCTGCCCGAAACATCCATCGCCAGCATGATGGTTTCCTGCTGCGAGGGCAGCTTGAGTACCGCCATCGGCCGCGCCGTGGCGGCCAGCAGCACGGCCAGGGCGGCCAGCAGCAGCGCCGGGGGTACGTGGCGGCGCCAGGCCGGGCCCTGGCCGGCGGCCTGGCGCACCAGGGCCAGGCTGGACAGCCGCACGGGTGCGCGCCGGCGGCGGCGCAGCAGCCACAGGTACAGCGCCACCAGCGCCGGCAGTGCAAGCAGGCTCCACAAGAGGTCGGGCCACTGGAAGGTCATGATGCTCAGCTCATGGTGGCGTCGGCTTCGACCGTTGGGCGCGCCGGCGCCAGGTCGGCGGGCATGCCGATCGCCGGTCGCGCGCGCAGCCTTTGGCGCCGCAGGGCGGCATAGCGCAGCACGGTGGTCAGCAGGTCATCTGCAGTGGTCACCTCCAGAGTATCGACGCCGGCGCGCGCGAGCGCCTCGCGCAAAGCGTGCTCGGTCTGTCCGGCCAGGGCTTCGAACCGTCTGCGAAAACCCGGATCGGCGGTATCGACCTGCAACTGCTCGCCGGTCTCGGCATCGGCCAGGGTGAGCAGGCCCAGGTCGGGCAGCGTCATCTCCAGCGGGTCATACAGGCGCAGCGCCATCACCTCGTGCCGGCGCGCGAGCCGCCCCAGGGCGTCGTCCCAGCCGGGCTCACTGATGAAGTCGGAGACCACGAACACCAGGGATCGGCGTCGCAGCACGCCTTCGGCCGCGCGCAGCAGATCGCCGAGCACGGTGACGCGCGCACCCGGGGCCGCGCTCTCGCGCAGGCGGCTGGCCAGCGCCAGCACCTGCCGGCGGCCCGTGCCCGGTGGCACCAGCCGCGGCGGCTGGCCCGCGCCATCGAGCCCATACAGCAATGCCCCGACGCGATTGCCATGGCGGGTGATCAACCGGGCGAGCAGCGCCACCAGTTCCTCGGCCACCTCGCGCTTGGTTCGCTCGGCCGAACCGAACTCGATGCTGCCGGTGAGATCGACCAGGAACCATGCGGTGAGATCACGGTCGTCGGTGTACTGGCGCACATGGGGCACCTGCAACCGCGCGGTGACGTTCCAGTCGATGTGGCGCACGTCATCGCCGTGCTGGTATTCGCGCAGGTCAGCCAGGTCGAGGCCGCCGCCGCGCCACAGCGTGCGGTGGTCGCCCTGCAGCAGCCCGTCGAGGCGGCGCAGCACCGTCCACTCCAGGCGGCGCAGCAGCGCGTCTGCGGTGGAGCGGTCGTGCTCGCCCATGGTCAATCCGGATGCTGCATGGGCCGCGCGGGCACCGGAACGTGCTTCATCACCCGCTCGATCACGTCGTCGGCGCTCAAGCCCTCGGCCAGCGCCTCGTACGACAACACCAACCGGTGGCGCAGGGTGTCGGCGGCCAGGTCGGTGAGGTCCTGCGGCAGCACATAGCCCCGCCCGCGCAACCACGCCAGCGCCCGCGCGCCTTCGACCAGCGCGATGCTGGCTCGCGGGCTGGCACCGAAGCTCAGGTAGCGGGCGAGTTCGGGCAGACCGTGCCAGTCCGGCCGCCGGGTGGCGCCCACCAACTTCACGGCATAGGTGATCAAGCTCGGATCGACATAGACCTTGCGGCACTCCTGTTGCAACTCGAGCAACTGGGCCATGCTGGCCACCGGCTCCACCTCGATGGGCGCGCCGATCACGCGCTCGACGATGACGAACTCCTCGTCGTCATCGGGGTAGTCCACCAGCACCTTCATCATGAAGCGGTCGAGCTGGGCCTCGGGCAACGGGTAGGTGCCTTCGGTCTCGATCGGGTTCTGCGTGGCCATCACGACGAATGGGG
>JAKLLB010000186.1 GCA_023150345.1 Aquabacterium sp. | reverse complement strand
TTCATGTTTGCGCTGGGTTGCATCCAGGCCCAGCACTGCCACACGGGCGCGTGCCCCACCGGGGTCACCACGCAAGACCCGCTGCGCCAGCAGGCGCTGGTGGTCGGCGACAAGGCCGAGCGCGTGTACCGCTTCCACGAGCAGACGCTCGAGGCCCTGCGCGAGCTGGTGCAGGCGGCCGGGTTGGAGCATCCGGGCCAGATCACCACGGCCCACATCGTGCGCCGCACCAGCGATCACTCGGTGCGGCTGCTGGCCAACCTGCTGCCCACCGTGCAACCGGGCGAATTGCTGGCCGCCGAGCGGGGCGATGCCGACTGGCCGCACATGGTGTTTCGAACCTACTGGCACATGGCCGCCGCGCACAGCTTCCAGCCCGTGGCGTGACTTCCTTCACGCCCCAACTCAACAAAGATTGCGCCTAGCCCTTGCGCCCCCGCAGCTTGGGGGTGGTCGGCGCACACCGCGCCCTCACAATCTCCGTTACATGCAGTAACTAGCGAGCGTTGGGATCATGAAGAGCGTGCTGCTGGCCGGAGGCGCCCCGGCACAAACCGATGCATGGCGCGATGAACTGGTCGCCACCGGCGGCTGGTCCGTGATCGGGCCAGCGCATACGCTGGTGGCTGCCCGGGTGCTGATGCATCGGCAGCCGCCCGATCTGGTGGTGTGCGGCACCTGGCTGGGCGACGGCCATGTGCTCGACATGGTGCGCGTGCTGCGAGCCGGCTCCAGCCGGTTGCAGACCGAGCTGGTGGTGATCGATGTGCCGCCTTGCGTGGTGCAGGACGCGGCATGCAGCGCCTGGCTCGACACCCTGCCCGGGCAGTTGACCGAGCTCGAACCCGAGCCAGCGAAGCCGCCGCATCACGGCCCCAGCGACCCCGGCAACGAGCGGTTGCTGATGGAAGCGCTGCAGGCCGGCGCCGACAACTTCCTGGCGCCGCACGCAGCCCAGGGCCGCACCCTGGCCGCCCTGGCGGCCGATGCCCTGGTGGGCGGGGCCGACATTCCCGGCTGGATGGCCAAGCGCATGCTCGAACACTTCGAGCCGCGCGACGTATCACCCGACCCGCTGCATGCGGTCGACCTGTTGTCCGATCCCCTGGCGATGGACCCCGCCGAGCGCTGGCTGCTGCGTCAGCTCGCCGCCGGCCGCCGGTTGACCGACATCGCCCGCGCCGACGGCGTGCGCCCGCGCGTACTGGCCGCCCAGGTGCGCGAACTGCACCGCAAGATGCTGTGGGACCAGCGCGCCGACGGCCTGGGCCTGCGGGTGGCGGCGGCCTGAGGCACGGCTGGGCCCCTTGCCCCGGGGCAGCGCGGCGCCTGCTCAGCCGCCGCGCTGGCGCTGACGCGCCTGCTGCGGCGAGCAGCCGAACCAGCTGCGATAGGCATGCGTGAACGAACTGTGCTCGGCATAGCCCAGCAGGAACGCCACTTCGGTGAGCGACAGCGCAGGATCGCGCAGGTACTGCGCCGCCAGCTCCCGGCGCACCGATTCGAGCAACACCTGGAACGGCGTGCCGGACTGCGCCAGGCGACGCTGCAAGGTGCGCCCCGAGCAGCCCAGTTCGCGCGCCACCTCGTCCACGCGGGCACCGTCGTGCGCCAGGCGACGTGCGATCCACTCCCGCACGGCCTGCGCCAGTTCGCTGCCGGCCTCACCTGCCGCCGCGCGCACGGCCGCCTCGCGCGCCGCCATCAACGATGCCGCATGCCCTTGCAGCACCGGCAACAGCGAGGGGTCGGCGCTGGGTATGGGCTCGGCCAGCAGCGCTGCATCGAAGCGGGCTTCGGTGCAGCTGGCGTCGAAGCGCACCCCCACGCCGAACGCATCGTCCAGCCGGGCGCGGGTGGACGGCTTCGGTGGCGGATGTGGGAAGGCGAGCGAGCGCAGCGGCAGGCGGCGCTGGGCCAGCCAGGAGCCGAAGGCCATGATGCCGGCCATCACCGACTCGCAGGTGTGCCGGCCCGGCTGCCGGTCCAGCCACGGGCAGTGCCAGCGGTAGGTGGCCACCTCGCCATCGACCTGCAGCTCGCTGCGGCCGAGGTCGTGCGCCAAGCCCTCGAAGCGTCGCGTCTGCAGCACCGCGGTGCCGAAGTCCGGGCACGACAGCAGCACCTGGCCATAGGCCACAAAGGTGGCCGTGCGCATGCGTGCGCCCACCCGCAGTCCGAAGTCGTCGATGTCACCCAGCCGTGCGGCCTGCTCCAGCGCCGCCATGTATCGCAGCGCCGGCAGGGGGTCGGGCAGCGGCTGCGGCAGGCCCAGGTCGGACGGCGCCAGACCATGGGCTCGCGCCTCCTCGAGCGCCGCCTGCGCGTACGCCAATGCCACCCGAGCCTGCGCGGGTGGCGGCAGGCCCAGGTTGGCGTGGGGGAGGTGGCGCGAATTCACAATCGGGTTGGCGGATGCGACCAAGCAGGCGCGGGCGGGCATTTCTAGCATGCGGCCCTGCAG
>JAKLLB010000185.1:2180-2510 GCA_023150345.1 Aquabacterium sp. | reverse complement strand
TGGGTCGATCCGCTGTCCGGCCTCATGGCGCCAGTGGGGCAGAACCAGATCAAGAGCTACCAGTACATGGCCGAGCACTTCAGCAAGAACAACCCCGCCGGGGTGAAGTTCGAGATGGTGCCGATCGACAACAAGCTGAGCCCGCAGGAGAGCATCAACGCCGTCAAGTCGCTCATCGACCAGGGCGTGCGCTACATCGTGCAGGGCAACGGGTCGGGCGCGGCACTGGCCATCATGGACGCGGTGGGCAAGCACAACGAGCGCAATCCCGGCAAGGAAGTCGTCTACATCAACTACGCGGCCGTCGATCCGGACCTCACCAACAGCAAG
>JAKLLB010000185.1:0-2170 GCA_023150345.1 Aquabacterium sp. | reverse complement strand
ACTGGCACTTCCGGCTCGATGCCGACACCTCGATGAAGATGGAGGCGTTGACCACTTGGGTGAAGGACCAGCCCGACATCAAGAACGTCTACCTCATCAACCAGAACTACGCGCACGGGCATCAAGTCTCGCGCTACGCGAAGGAGATCCTGGGGCGCAAGCGGCCGGATATCAAGATCGTCGGCGACGATCTGCACCCGCTGGCGCAGGTGCGTGACTTCGCGCCCTATATCGCGAAGATCAAGGCTGCCGGCGCCGACACCGTGCTGACCGGCAATTGGGGCTCCGACCTCACGCTGCTGATCAAGGCGGCCAACGATGCCGGCCTGAAGGTGAAGTTCCTCACCTACTACGCCGGCGTGACCGGGACACCCACCGCACTGGGTGCCGGTGCCGAAGGCCGTGTCTACATGGTCTCCTATGGCCACTCGAACATGCCTGGCGATGCGGGCAAGCTGGCCAACGCCTTCAAGGAAAAGTTCAAGGACGACTGGTACACGCTGGCCACCTACCACACGTTCGCGATGCTGGGCTCGGCCATGGCCCAAGCCAAGACCACCGATGCGGCGAAAGTGGCCGCCACCATGTCGGGCCTGAAGTTCAAGAGCTTCGGCGGCGACGTCGAGATGCGCAAGGCCGACCACCAGTTGCAGCAGGGGCTGTACATCACGGTGTGGAAGAAGGCCGATGCCAAGGCCCCCTACAGCGTCGAGAACACCGGCTACGGCTTCCAGCCGGTGAAGCAGTACGACGCCTATGTGGCCAGCACGCCCACGTCGTGCCAGATGAAGCGGCCCTGACGCGCGCTCGATGCGGCCTGCCGGCCCGGCGGAGCCCCACTCCGGCGGGCCGTGCGTCTTTCTGGTGGGCTGACCCGCCTCCAACGGATCGCACTTCACCGACAGCACAACCGTGGACCAGATCCTCATCAACGTGCTCAACGGCCTGAGCTATGGGCTGATGCTGTTCATGCTGAGTTCGGGCCTGACGCTCATCCTGAGCATGATGGGTGTGCTCAACTTCGCGCACGCCAGCTTCTACATGGTGGGCGCCTATGCGGCCTATACCTTTGCGGGCGTCGCGGGCTTCTGGGTCGCGCTGGTTCTCGCTCCGTTGGCCGTGGGCGCACTCGGCGCGGTGTTCGAGCGCACGGCGTTGCGCCGGGTTCACAAGTTCGGCCACGTCGCAGAACTGCTCATCACCTTCGGCCTGTCGTACGTGGTGCTCGAGCTGGTGCAATTGATCTGGGGTCGAACGCCGCTGTCCTTCGATCCCCCGGCCGCCTTGCAAGGGCCTGCGTTCACGGTGGTGCAAAGCCCCACGTCGGGGTTGTCGATCGCCTGGGGAGCGGCCTCCGACGCCGTCTGTCAGGCCGCGAGCTGCTCGCGTTTCCCCATGACGCGCGCCTTCATGGCCGGCGTGGCCCTGTTGATGCTGGTGTCGCTGTGGCTGCTGCTCACCCGTACGCGCATCGGCCTGGTGATACAGGCTGCGCTCACCCACCCCGAGATGGTCGAGGCCCTGGGGCACAACGTGCCGCGCGTGTTCATGCTGGTGTTCGGATGCGGCTGCGCGCTCGCCGGGCTGGCGGGGGTGGTGGGCGGCATCACCTTCGTCACCGAACCGGCGATGGCGGCGGTGGTGGGCTCCATCATCTTCGTGGTGGTGGTGGTCGGTGGCATGGGTTCGCTGGCCGGGGCATTCGTTGCTTCGCTGCTCATCGGGCTGCTGCAGACGCTGCCGCTGACCGTGGACGCGTCGATCGCCGACGCCGTCAATCGACTGGGCGGCCAGGTGGGGCCTTCGAGCCCTGGGTGGCCGCTGCTGCGCATCACGCTGGCGCAGGCGGCGCCCATCCTGCCGTACCTGCTGCTGGTGCTCATCCTGATCTTCAGGCCCAAGGGCCTGATGGGCACCCGCGAAGGCTGAGGCACGGCCATGCACATCCACGAGAACCGACCCCACTATCACTTCCGGCCCTACAACGTGGGGCGGTGGATCATCTGGAGCCTGTTCGCGCTGCTGCTGGCGGTGGCACCGCTGGTCTGGACCAGCGGCTTCGCCCAGACCATGCTGTCGCAGATGGGCATCGCCATCATCGTGTGCCTGGCCTACAACATGCTGCTCGGGCAGGGCGGCATGTTGAGTTTCGGCGCCGCGGTCTACAGCG
>JAKLLB010000184.1 GCA_023150345.1 Aquabacterium sp. | reverse complement strand
TCGCGCCCTGCCTTCCGTTCGCCATCGCGCCCGCAGCGGCGCTGTCAGGCAGCGGCATTCCCCGTTCGTGTCTGCGTTCCGTGTCCGTCCTCTCAGCAGGAGTCTTGTCATGCGTACCCCCTTCGTTTTGTCGTCCCTTGTCGTCCTCGCGTTCGGCGCTTCTGCCGCGGTGGCACAGGAACGTCCCGCGGTCGCCCAGGCTGCCGCTGCCGCGGCTTCCATGCCGATGTCCATGGACTGCAGTGCCGGCGCGATGAAGCGCCATGACCACGGCGCCGAGCGCAATGCGCCTTCGGCCAAGTCCATGCCCTGTGCACCAGCCGAAGCGGCGTCAAGCGCTAAGGCCAAGGCGAGGACCAAGCCCGTGCACGACCACGCGAAGTTCCACAAGAACCAGTGATCGACGCATCAAGGCAGCCAGGAGATTCTCCATGAACCACTCCCATGAACACGGCAACGGTCGCCCGTCCGGCCCGAACTGGTCCCGCATCAACCAATGGGTGCTGTGGATCGGTCTGGCTGCCGCAGTGGCCTGGATGTTCTTCCGCCACAACGCGCACCTTGGGCAACTGCTGCCATTCCTGATCCTGCTGGCCTGCCCGCTGATGCACTTGTTCGGGCACGGCGGGCATGGCGGCCACGGTGGACATGGCGGCGGGTCGGACACGAAGCCCAAGGACGACACGCGCCAGCTTCCTCCCGGTGGCCAGGGCGGCCACCAGCACTGAAACCCAAGGAGTCCCGATATGCAAACCACTGAACTCAAAGTCGACGGCATGACCTGCGGGTCCTGCGTCGCGTCGGTCACCAAGGCGCTCAAGCGCGTGCCGGGCGTGCAGGACGTCGAGGTCGAGCTCGGCAGCGGCATCGCGCGTGTCCACGGGGAGCACGCCGCGCACCAGGTGCCTGAGCTGGTCGCCGCACTCGGCGAGGCCGGCTATGAGGCGGGCGCCGCGACAGGCGCGCCGGCCGCGCATCAGCACCCCGCCGGCGGGTGTGGTGCGGGTGCCGGTGCGGCCGGCAAGGGCCGCGGCGGCTGCTGCTGCAGTTGAGACGTCATGCCGACACCGAACACCGCCGCCGAGGCCGCGTCTGCGCGCCTCACGCCCGGTCGCCTGGTCGCCCGCTACTGGCTGGACGCACTGTGGCGCGCCACTGCGGCGGCCGACACGCTGCGTGAACGTGCAGCCAACATGAACGCACACGAGGCCGCGGGCATGCCGCCCCTGCTGCATTTCGAGTCCGAACCGGTGGCCGACGGCCGGGATCTCGAACCGCCGTCGAACTACCGGCTGCTGCGCGTCACGCGCTGTGGCACCGATGCGCTCGAGAAGCACGTGCGCAAGGGCGCCGCGCCAGTGATCGTGGTCGACCCGCGCGCCGGGCATGGCCCCGGCATCGGCGGCTTCAAGCGCGATTCGGAAGTCGGCATGGCACTGCTCGAGGGCCACCCGGTCTACTTCGTCGTCTTCGACCCAGAGCCGGTCGAGGGACAGACGATGGGGGCCGTCGTGCAGACGCTGGCAGCCTTCATCGACATCGTTGCCAAGCGCCATCGCGGCAAGGCGCCGATCGTCTACGGCAACTGCCAGGGCGGCTGGGCGATCACGCTGGCGCTGTCGCATTGCGAGCATCGCGCGGCGATGGCGGTACTGAATGGCTCGCCGCTGTCGTACTGGGCGGGTGAACGCGGCATCAACCCGATGCGCCTGCTCGGTGGCTTCACCGGCGGCGTCTGGCCGGCGCACTGGATGTCGGACCTGGGCAACGGCCGCTTCGACGGCGCCTGGCTGGTGCAGAACTTCGAGGCGCTGCGGCCCGAGGGCGTGTTCAGGAAGTACGACACGCTTTTTGCGCAGCCCGAGGCCGAGCACGACCGCTTCCTGGAGTTCGAGCGCTGGTGGAACGGCTTCTACCAGTTGGCCGGCGAAGAGATGCTGGCGATCGCCGGGGAACTGTTTGTCGGCAATCGGCTCGAGGACGGCGAGGTCGTGGTCGACGGCCATTGCCGTGCCGACCTGAAGCGCATCGGGGCGCCGCTGGTGATCTTCAGTTCCTACGGCGACAACATCACGCCACCGCACCAGGCGCTGGGCTGGCTCAAGGAGGTGTTTGCCACGACCGAGGACCTGGTGGCTGCCGGCCAGCGTGTCGTCTACCTGCTGCACAAGCAGGTGGGCCACCTCGGCATCTTCGTGTCGGCGGGCGTGGCGCGGCGCGAGCACCGCGCCATCCTGCACCACGCCGGAACGATCCAGGACCTTGCGCCCGGCCTCTACGAGATGGTTCTCGACGATGCCGCCCCGGGCGACGCCGCCACCGGTGCCCGCTTCGAACCACGCCGACTGGAGGATCTGCCGTTCGACGCCAACCCGGCTGGATTCGACAAGGTGCAGGCGCTGTCCGAGGCCGCCGAGCGTGCCTATGCGCAATGGGTCTCGCCGTGGGTGCGCATGGCGGTCACGCCCGAATCCGCACGCCTGCTGCGCGAACTGCATCCGATGCGCGTCAGCCGGCAAGTCTGGTCCGAAAGGGCGACGCCGGCGCTGGCCTGGTTGCCGTGGATGCAGCAGTGGCTCGGCCAGTGGGGCGCGCACGACCCGGACCGCAAGGCCAACCCCTGGTACCAGCTGGAGCGCGT
>JAKLLB010000183.1 GCA_023150345.1 Aquabacterium sp. | reverse complement strand
GCCGAGCTCGACGACAGGCCCTCGGGCATCGAATCGTTCGACATCGACCGGTGGCTGGCCGAGGGCGCCCTGGGGTTTGGCGGCAACCAGCGCATCCGGCTGCGCCTGCGCGCATGGGAAGGCGTGGGGCAACTGCTCACCGAAACACCGCTGGCCGACGACCAACGCGTCGAAGACGCCGCCGACGGCTCACAGCAGATCAGCGCCACCGTGCTGGATACGGCGCAACTGCGGCGGTGGCTGCTGAGTCTGGGCGCGCGGGTGGAGGTGCTGGCACCGCCCGCGTTGCGGGCGGCGATGGCGGATGAACTCGCGCGGTCGTCGCGGCGATACGAGCGCGCGGTGCCGGCGGATCAGTATGCGTAGTAGCGAACAGGCTGCCAGGTGCCGCTGCGCTGCTCGATGGTCCAGATCTCGACGTAGGGTTGGCTCGGGGCCGTGTTCGCGATGTAGAGGCCCGCACTCTGCAGAGAGTTCACGTTGATGGCCGAGGACCCTTTCGGTGGCTTGAAGTGGATACCCTGAGGCCGGCTGTGGTCCCAAACAATGCACTGGCGCGCCGAGGATGTCGGCAATGCGCCACCATAGAGCGCGATGCTCTTGTCCAAGAGAACGAAGTAGCAGTCGCTAACACCCGCATTGATCTTCAAATCGAGCAACGCCTTGATGTCCTCGACGTACTTGCCCTTCTGCTCGGGCATCTTTGAAGGTGACGCCTTTACTTCGATCGCTGCGCCTACAAATTTGCTTGCAACGCTTGCCACGATGTCGCCCGAGCCATTGCCCGTGCACTCAAGCTCCACATCGTCCCGAAAGATTGCGATATCCAGAGTCTTTTCCTTGCCCTTGAGCCACGCTGCGCGCTCGTCATCGGTAGACAGAGTCGAGGTCTTGCTCATACCCCGAAGAAGCCAATTCTGGGAGAGGTCTATCTTGATCTCCTGCTGGACCCGTAGGACGCGGGGATTCTGGGGATGGCCAGGCCAACGCACACCCGTAATGGTCACCTTCTGAACGGGCGTCATAAACGCACCGGCTAGAAGTAGGCCGCGCAGTTGTGCCACGGCGCCATACTCGCGCAGGATGTTGAACGGCTCGTTGACATGGTCTATCAGCAGCTTGCGGATGCAGGCCTCGATAGCTTGTGGTTCATTGATCATCACACACTCCCTCTGCGGTTGAACAAGGGCCCCAAGCGACACAATCCGTCGCAAGACGCCCGCAATATGCGGCCCTGGATCCGACAGGGCCGCACGATGAACTGCAGTTCTCCTTCCAGCCCGCACGGGCAGCTGAACCCCGATGAGCCGACCGGGCGCGCGAATGCGGTGGTGGCACTGGCGCTGCTGCGGTGCATCGAGGTCCTGCCCGGGCAGTTTCCCGCCCGCGACTACGACGACCTGGGGCGGGTGCTCGCTCCGTTCATCGGCATCTTGCCCACGCCGCTGAAGCTGCGTCTGGCCTCGGCGGTGGAACAAGTGCACGCGTCCAACGGCCGTGCGCGCCTGGCCGCGACGTCGGAGGCCGACGCCCTGGCCGATCCGGAGCATGCCGCGGCCCTTGCCGAAGCCCTGTGCCAGCAGACGGCTGCGATGCGACCTTTGCTGCGCGCGGTCCAGGAGCGGCTGCAGCAGTTCTGTGTCGAGCACCCGCACGACGCGGCAGGCAAGGTCAGACGTCTGGCCGAGGAGCTGGGCCTGGCGGGCTGGGAGCGTGCCTTCCTGAACCTGGCCGCAGCGTTGCACTCGAGCACTTTCGACTCCTGCATCCTGTGCTTCGTGAGGACGCCGCTGCGACTGCGGCGTGCGGTCGAGCGGGTGTGCGCCGCCAGCGCCGAGGAAGCCTTCGATTGGCCGAGCCCGACACTGCGGCGCTGCGGGCTGTTCGTGACCGACGCCGACGAGTCGAGCCGGGCCGACCTGGAGGATCTGCTGGCGCTGTCCGGCCTGGGCGTGCGGCTGCTGTTCTCGGCGCATGACACGGCCGACGCATTGACCGCGGCGGTGCTGCAGCCGCTGCCCCCGCCCGACAGCGATGCGGCATTGGCGTGGCCGCATTTGGCTCCATGGCTCGAAGTGGCGCAGGCAGCGCTGCGCGGTGCGATCGCCACGGGTGCGCAAGGCTTCAACCTGCTGCTGCACGGCGCGCCCGGCGCCGGCAAGACCGCGTTTGCGCGACAGCTCGTGCACGAGATGGGCGCGTGCGGCTATCAGGTCGAGAACGAGGATCGCGAGGGGCTGGAGGCCACGCGCCGTGAGCGGCTGGCCAGCCTGGCACTGGGGCAGCTGTTCACGCGGGGCCAGCGCAACGCCGTGCTCGTGCTGGACGAGGCCGAAGACATTTTCCCGCTGAAGGATTCGTTCTTCGGCGGCCGCTTCTCCGGGCGGTCGTCGATGAGCAAGGCCTGGATCAGCCATCTGCTCGAACACAACCCGAAGCCCGTGATCTGGATCGGCAACCAGGTCGAGCAGCTCGATGCGGCTTACCTGCGCCGCTTCTCGCTGTGCATCCGGTTTCCGGAGACTCCCTATGGGCTGCGGCAGGCGTTTGCCGAACGCCGGCTGGCCGAACTGCAGGTGTCGCCGGCCGTCATCGAAGCCGCTGCCGACTGCCCGCTGATGAGCCCCGCCCTGCTCGACCACACGGTGCGGCTGATCGGGCTGGCGCGCTCGGACGTGTCGGCAG
>JAKLLB010000182.1 GCA_023150345.1 Aquabacterium sp. | reverse complement strand
GCTTGATCGAGTAGACGTAGTCGGCCGCGGTGAGTTCGCGCGGGCGGCCGCCGAAGGCCGGATCATCGGCGAAGCGGATGCCCGGGCGGATGCGGAAAACGAAGCGTCGCCCCTCGTCGGTGATCTCGGGCAGCGCCGCGGCGGTCTGCGGCACGATGCGGGCCGGGCGCGCCAGGTAGTCGTAGGTCAGTGGCGCTTCGAAGATGCCGGCGGCCACCGTGCGCGAGTACAGGTCCGAGATCTGCGCCGGGTCGAACCCGGTCTCGGCCACCGGGAACGCGTAGCGCAGCACCTTGGGTGCCTGCGCGGCGGCGGGCCGGGGCATTGCCAGCAGCGCGGTACAGGCCAGCGCCAGCAGCGTTCTCGGGATGATGGGCACGGGCGGTCTCGTGGGCGTGCGCCGGTGCATCGCGCCGCATGCCGCGCCGGGTCGGCACGGCCGCTCGCGCTGCGACATCGGCAAACCGGCGAGTCTATCCGCGTGCCGCTGCGCGCGCCTGCCCGTTAACCCCGGTGGCGCGCCCGGCCCTTCACCTCGGTCGGCCGCCCGCCGGAACCGGGGCAAACCCCCAGGCGGGGGCGCACACGCGCTCCCCTACACTCCCGCATCCTGAAATTTCCCGATGCGGGCGGCCCTGCCACGAGCGCCAGCCGCCCCCTTGCGCTGGAGTGCGCCCGACATGCTGGCCTATCTCATACGGCGCCTGTGGCAGATGGTCCCCACCCTGGCGGGCGTCGTGCTGCTGGTGTTTGTGCTGTTCAAGTACTTTGGTGGCGACCCCGCCGAGATCCTCGGCGGCCTGAACGCCACGCCCGACCAGATCACCGCCATCCGCGAGCAACTCGGCCTGAACGAGCCGGTCTGGGTGCAGCTGTGGATCTTCGTCAAGGGCATCGTCACCTTCGACTGGGGCAAGAGCTGGGCCACCAACGAGGCGGTGAGCAACCTGTTCGCCACCCGCCTGCCGGCCACGCTGACCGTGATGGTGCCCATCCTCGTGCTCGATGTGCTGCTGGCACTGCCACTGGCCATGTGGGTGGCCTACCGCCGCGGTTCGCTCACCGATCGCGTGCTGATGGTGGTGACCACCGTGGCCCTGTCGATCAGCTTCCTCGTCTACATCATCATCGGCCAGTACCTGTTCGGCTTCCAGCTCGGCTGGTTCCCTGTGCAGGGCTGGAGCGACAGCACGCTGACCAACCTGGCCGTCTACACGCCGCTGCCGGTGCTGCTGGCGGTGCTGGTGGGCATTTCGCCGCAGACCCGGCTGTACCGCACCTTCTTTCTCGATGAACTGGGCCAGGACTACGTGCGCACGGCTCGCGCCAAGGGCCTGACCGAGAACACCGTGCTGTTCAAGCACGTGCTGCGCAACGCGATGATCCCCATCCTCACCAACGTCGGTCTGCAGTTGCCCGGCGTGTTCGTGGGCTCGTTCCTGATCGAGGTGTTCTTCTCCATCCCGGGTCTCGGGCGCGAGATCCTGCTGGCGGTCAACCGCAGCGACTATCCCGTCATCCAGGCGGTCACCGTGTACCTGGCCTTTCTCACGATGCTGATCAACCTGCTCGTCGACCTCGCCTTCAAGCTGGTCGATCCCCGGGTGGTGCTCAAATGAGCGGCGCCGCCGGTGCGATCAGCGCGATCAGCGCCATCGAGCGTTCCGAAGGGGTGTGGCATGCCGCGGCGCGGCGCTTCCGGCGCGACCGCGTCGGCGTGGTGTCGCTGCTGCTGGTGCTGGGCTTCGTGCTGCTGATCATGGCCTCGGCGCTGCGCCTGGTGGCCAGCGGGTGGCAGCAGGAAATCGGCGTGCCCAATGCGCGACCCACGTTCATGGGGCCGGCGCCCGCGGCGCAGCAGGCCGCCGTGGACACCGCCCGCGGTCCCATGGCCGACCTGACGGCGGTCGACCCGCTGGCGCCGCGATATGCCGAATGGGCCGAGCGCGCGCGCCAGTACAAGACGGTGGACGCGCCGCGCGCGCAGACGCTGCCACTGGGCGGCGATCGGCTCGGGCGCGATGTGCTGGCCAAGGCCATCAAGGGCACTGAGATCTCGGTGTTCGTCGGCGTGATGGCCGCCCTCACCGCCACGCTCATCGGCACGTTGCTGGGGGCGCTGTCGGGCTTCTTCGGTGGCAAGGTGGGCGACTTCCTCGAGTGGCTCTACAACGTGTTCGAGGCCATTCCGGGCATCTTGCTGATCTTCGCCTTCGCTGCGGTGTTCGGCCGCGGCATCGGCACCGTGGTGCTCATCCTGGGACTGACCGGCTGGACCGGGCTGTACCGCCAGGTGCGCGCCGAGTTCATGAAGCACCGCTCGCGAGAGTACGTGCGCGCCGCAGAGGCCATCGGCGCCTCTCTCACCTCGCGCATGTTCCGCCACATCCTGCCCAACGTCAGCCACGTGATCCTGGTGCGCATGGGCCTGCTGGTGGTGGGCTTCATCAAGGCCGAGGTGATCCTGTCCTACCTGGGCCTGGGCGTGCCCATCGACCAGGTGAGCTGGGGCACCATGCTGGCCGAGGCGCAGTCCGAGCTGATCCTGGGCCATTGGTGGCAGCTCGGCGCGGCCACGCTGTTCATGGCCATGTTCGTGACCGCCTTCTCGTTGATGACCGATGCGCTGCGCGATGCGCTCGACCCCAAGCTGCGCGGCCTCGAGTAACGCGCCCGGAGTTCACCCGATGCTGCTTTCCATCCAGGACCTGCGGGTCGACTTCCGCATGGGCAAGGAAGCCGGCGTGATGCAGCGCGCGCAAGCCGTGCGCGGCGTCTCGTTCGACATTGCCGAGAACACCACCGTCGCCCTGGT
>JAKLLB010000181.1 GCA_023150345.1 Aquabacterium sp. | reverse complement strand
CATCGGCTGCCCACCCAGGGCTGAGTCGGGCTTTCCAGGCTTTTCACAGACCAGACCGTTTGAAATTCCTATGCGCAAGGCGTCGAGTGTCGGCATGGCGCGCTTCCGGAAAGGGTGGCTCGCGCAGGACGGAGGTGCCATCCTGCGCGAAGCGTAACCCGGCAGCAAGTCAGTGCTGGGTCAGTCTCGGATAGCCCTGGATGAATACGCGGTCGGTCTTGGCCGCCGGCACATGGCAGCCCATGCAGTCGGCTTTGTAGCTGACGGCGACATTCTTGGCGGGGGCGTCGGCCTTGAACAGCGCCCAGCCCCAGCCGTCGCCCCACAAGGGGTTGCTGGCGAAACGGCCTTTGGCGTCCTTGACCATCACGAACCACACGGCCGCATCGGAACCCCAGACCACAGGGTTGCCAGTGGTCATGGCGCTGGTTTCGAGCTTGCGGATCTCTTTCACCAGCGTGGCGCCGTCCGGGAACTTGCCGGTCTTGCGGTAGTGCTCGGCCGAGGCCTTTTCGGTGTACACATCGTGCAGGCCGCGAGAGGCGGATTTTTCGTCCAACACCGCATATGAGCCCAGGTGGACGAAGTTTGTGCGGAAGTCTGTGGGGCGGCTGATGCCGCCCTGGCTGTCCACATAGGGCGAAAAGTCGCCGGCCGTGACGGCCAGTGGCAGGACGAGGGCGCTGGCGAGCAGAGCGCCGGTGAGTGCGATTTTCATCGTGTTCTCCTTATATGCCTATGGAGATCAGACGGCGACCACGGGGAAATCCACCGTGGTGTCGGCGATGTGGTTGGTGTAGTTGGTGAGCGTGTTCAGCGCGACGTTGGCGATCACTTCCAGTATCAGGCCGTCGTCGAGCCCCGCGCGGCGGTAGTTGGCCATGGCGTCGGCCGACACCACGCCGCGTTGCTCGACCAGCGCGCGGGCAAAGCCGGCGATTGCATCGTCAAGTGCGTTGGCCGCCTGGCCGGTGCGGGCCGCGGCGATGGCCTCTGCCGACAGTCCGGCACCTTTGCCGATCAGGGTGTGTGCGCTCAGGCAGTACTGGCAGCGATTGGCTTGACCGGCAGCCAGCGCAACGATCTCGCGCTGGGTGGCACTCAGGCGGCCGGTGCCCAGCGTTTCGGACAGGCCGAGGTAGCCGTTGAGCGCTGCCGGCGCGTGGGCCAGCGTGGCGAGCAGGTTCGGCACCATGCCGAGCTTGGCTTTGACGGCCTTGAGTGTGGCAGCGGTAGCGGCGTCAGCGGTGTCGATGGTCAGGGGGGCGATTTGGGTCATGTCTATCTCCGTAGTGGGTGAGGTGCAAGAGCAAGTGGGCATGATCGCCCTTTGTTTGGTACGATATGGCACGTAAAGTATCAAATACGTAACCTATCGTCTTATATGGAGAGTGGAATGGCGGATCGACTGGCCGGCTTGCTCCGGCACTACTCGCTTTCGGCGCGCGTTTTTCACAGCGGCGCCTTCTGTGGGCAGCATCATTACGCGGCGCCGCATGGCTATATCCATCTGGTGCGGCGCGGCCCGATTACGGCGCGTTCGCCCGTGCATGAAGATCTGCTGGTTACCGAGCCGAGCCTGCTGTTTTATCCGCGCGTGACGTCGCATCGTTTTGTCGCCGCCCCCGGCGATACCGCTGAGCTGTTGTGTGCGGAGGTCGATCTGGGCGCTTCGACGGGCAATCCGTTGGCCATGGCCTTGCCGTCGATGCTGCTGATTCCGCTGGCGGACTTGCCCGGCCTCGGGCCGACGCTAGAGCTGCTGTTTGCCGAAGCCGAGCGCGACCAGTGCGGTCGGCAGGCCGCCATCGACCGCTTGTGCGAGTTGCTACTGATCCAGTTGCTGCGTTATCTGATGGACGGGCGGCTTGGAGCCACCGGACTGCTGGCGGGACTGGCCGACCCGAAACTCGCGCGCGCCATAACCGCCATGCACGATGCGCCGCAGACCGCGTGGTCGCTCGAGGCGCTGGCGGCGCAGGCGGGCATGTCACGCGCGCGCTTCGCCGCCGCGTTCAAAGACGCGGTGGGCGTCACGCCGGGCGACTATCTGGCCGACTGGCGGATGAACGTCAGTTGCACCCTGCTCAAGCAGGGGCGTCCGGTGGCGGTGGTGGCCGACCGCGTCGGCTACGGCAGCCCGAACGCGTTTGCGCGCGCCTTCCGCGTGCGCATGGGCTGCGCCCCGCGCGACTGGCTGGCGCAGCAGCGCGGTGACGCGGCGCTCAGCGGTTCGTGAGTTTGAGGTCGATTCGCCGGTTCTTGGCGTAGGCGGCGTCGGTGTTGCGCTCGTCGAGCGGGTGAAATTCACATCACGCCGGAGCAAATGGCGGAACTCCAAGTGGCGATCCGTCAACGGCTGGTCAGTCTGTTCGTGCGGCGCGGCCGCGGTGCCGGTCGGGATCAGCATGTCCACCGGCGGGGGCGCAATCCGGCTGGTCAGCGTGAACTTGTTGTACGCCAGGTCCAGCGACAGGGTATGGCCACCCGCCAGGCGCTTGGAGAGCGAACCGAACACGCTGTCACGCTGCTGCTCCGGTTGGATCTCGATCGTGGTCGTGTAATCGAATCGGCAGGCACCACCCCGGAAGACATGGGCAGGCGGGCACTTGCCATTGGCGTTGTAGTAGCCGTTGCCCAGCACGTAGTACTCGGTGACCGGGTCATAGACCTCGAAGTTCGCCGGCACACCCCGGATCGACCCGTTGAAGAACACGTAGTTGTTGCCGTCCAGGCTGAACGGGATCACGCCGGTCTTCGCGAAGTCCCGATCCGTCGCCTTCATCTGCTTCTGGCGGTCGAAGGACGCGGCCAGCAGCCTGGTAGGCGTAGATCTCCCACATGCGTCGCTCCAGGGGGAGCGTGGATCCTGAAGCGATGTGACGATGGCGTCGGC
>JAKLLB010000180.1 GCA_023150345.1 Aquabacterium sp. | reverse complement strand
ATCCGCGCTCGCTGATGCAGGGCGACTACATGCGCCTGGCCTTCAAGCTGCCGGCACAGGCGCGCAGTGCCAGCCGCGAAGCACCCGGCGTGCCGCGCCTGCAAGTGGCCGGGCCGGTGGACGACCGCGGCGTGGCCCGGCTCGAGCGCCTGGTGCAACCCGGGCAGGCGCTGGCCCCGGGCGAACTGCGCGTGGAGCTCACCCCGCGCGCCGGTCGCTGGACGGTGGCCACCGATGCCTGGTTCTTCTCCGAGGGCGAAGGCCAGCGCTGGTCCCGCGCGCGCTACGGCGAGTTCCGCGTCGATGCCGATGGCCGCGCCCTGCTGGTGGGGTTGGCCGACGCCGATTTGCGGCTCATCCGCGCCGACCCCCCGTGATCGCGGCGCGGTCGCTGGCGCCCGGCCGGGACCTCAGGTGCCCAAGGCCGGCTTGCGCTGCGCCCACGGCCGGGCACGCTCGAGCTGGCCGGCCAGTTGCAGCAGCGTGGCCTCGTCGCCGAAGCGGCCGACGAACTGCACGCCGATGGGCAGGCCCTGCGCGTTCCAATGCAGCGGCACCGACATCGCCGGCTGCCCGGTGACATTGAACACCGGCGTGTACGGGATGAAGTCGAACACCTTCTCGGCCATCTGCGGCAGCGCTCCCAACGCGCGCAGCAGCCACGGCGCGTTCAGCGCGCCCAGCACGGCCAGCTGCCGCCGCTCGGCCGGCGTGGGGCCCAGCGTTCCGATGGGCGGCGGCGGTGCGGCCAGCGTGGGCGTGAGCAGGACGTCGAAGGTTTCGAACTGGCGCCCGAGCGCACGGCCCAGCAGCTGCAGGTGGCGCTGCGCCGTCAGAACCTCGGCCCCGCTGTAGGCGCGGCCCATCAGCCCCAGGGCCCAGGTGGCGGCCTCGTAGTCGCGCCGGTGCGCGGGTTCGTGCAGCAGCCCGGCGATGAGATCGATCTCGCAGCGCACGTTGGCGGCCAATACGGTGAGGTAGGCCTGCGAGAATGGAGCGCGCTCGATGGCCAGGCTGACATCGTAGACCTGGTGGCCCAGCTCGCGCAGCAACGTGGCGGCGGCCTGCACCGCCTGCACGCAATCGTCGTGCACGCCGTGGCCCAGCCAGGGTTCGACGCTGAGCCCCACGCGCAGCCGCGCCGGCGTCGTGCCGACTTCGTGCACGAACGGCCGCGCCTGCGGCGGCGCGGGAATGGGCGCGCCGCAATCCATGCCCGCCAGCGCATCGAGCAGCGCGGCGCTGTCGCGCACGCTGCGGGTGAGCCCGTGCTCGATGGCATAGCCACTCCACAGCTCGCCCAGGTCGGGACCGCTGGGCACGCGCCCGCGGGTGGGCTTGAGCCCGAACAGCCCGCAGCACGACGCCGGGATGCGGATCGAGCCGCCACCGTCGCCGCCGGTGGCCAGCGGGACCATGCGCGCCGCCACCGCGGCGGCCGAGCCGCCGCTGGAGCCGCCGGGCGTGCGCGCCGTGTCCCAGGGGTTGCGGGTGGGGCCGCAACTCTCGGGCTCGGTGTAGGGCGTCAGGCCGAACTCCGGCGTATTGGTCTTGCCGACGATGAGCGCCCCGGTAGCGCGCAGCCGGCGCACCATCTCGCTGTCGTGGGTGGCCGGGCCCAGGCGCGCCCGCAGCAGGCGGCTGCCGTGCCAGGTGGGCAGACCGTGCACGCTGGCCACGAGGTCCTTCACCAGCACCGGCACCCCGGCGAACACACCCTCGCGCTCGGTGCCTGCGGCGCGCCGCAGGGCCAGTTCGCGTTCGGCGGCCTCGAAGGCCGGATGGATCACCGCGTTGAGCGCCGGGTTGCGGCGCTCGATGCGCTCGCGCGCGGCGGCGAGCAGCTGCGCCGGGTCGAATTCGCCCGAGCGGACGCGCTCGCCCAGGGCCGTGGCGTCGAGGTCGTCGTAGTCGTCGATGGGCATGGTGGCAACCGTCGCCCGCGATCGTGTGCGATCCGGGCCGGGGCTGTCCAGCCCGGATCAGCCCTGACCGCTGCGGTCCGGGTGCGCCGCTCGCGCTGGCACACTGCGCACATGTCGATGACGATCCTGCTGCTGCCCGGGCTGGCCAGCGACGGCACGCTGTGGCGCGCACAGGTGCCCGCCCTGAGGCGCCACGGCCGCGTGCATGTGAGCGACGTGCACGCCCGCTGCACCGCCCTGCCCGAGATGGCCGCCACCTTGCTGGCCGAGCATGACGGCCCGCTGGTGCTGGTGGGCACCTCGATGGGCGGCATCCTGGCGCTGGAGGTCTGGCAGCAGGCCCCGCAGCGGGTGCTGGCGATGGCGCTGCTGGGCAGCACGGCACGGGCCGACCCACCGGAGATGATCAAGCTGCGCTGCAACGCCATCGAGCTGATCGAACAGGGCCGCATGGACGAGCTGCTGCGCGCCAACGTGCCTTTTGCGCTGCACCCGCGCCACGCTCGCGACCCAGCGTTGGTGGCCGACTACCTGGCCATGGTGCAGCGCGCCGGCGCCGACCAGCTGGTGCGCCAGAACCGCGCCATCATGGCCCGGCCCGACCGCAGACCGCAACTGCCGCTCGTGCGCTGCCCGGTGCTGGTGGCCTGCGGCGCCGACGACCTGCTGACACCACCCGAGCAGTCCGAGGAAATCGCGCACGCGGTGCCCGGCGCACGGCTCGAGGTGCTGCACGAGTGCGGCCACCTGCTCACGCTGGAGCAGCCCGAGCGTGTCAACGCGCTGCTCGATCAGTGGCTCACGGGCCCGGTGGCAGCCGCTTGCGCGCAGACCGGGCCCGGCAGCCACCGCGGGCCCCCACACCCCTGAAAGGGGGTGTCGGCCCAGCCCCGCCCCCTCCTTCAGGGCGTACGCCGGCCACCGGTCCGCCCGCTATGATGGCCGGCTGGGACGCAGGGTCCCCCGAACGGTTTTTGGAGCGCGCGCCATGGCATC
>JAKLLB010000017.1 GCA_023150345.1 Aquabacterium sp. | reverse complement strand
CACGCTGCTGCTGGCGCGCGCCCAGCATGCCGAGGTACGTCGCGAGTGCGCCTACATCCACCAGGCGCTCGCCTACCTCGATGAGCCGCCCGTCCTGCTCAAGGGGGCAGCCTACGTGATGGCCGGGCTGCCCGCTGCGGCCGGGAGGCTGTTCTCCGACATCGACATCCTCGTGCCGCACGCGCAGCTGGCGGCCGTCGAGATCGGCCTCGGGCGCTTCGGTTGGATCACGACCCATCACGACGCGTACGACCAACGTTACTACCGCGAGTGGATGCACGAACTGCCCCCGCTCGAGCACAGCGTGCGGGGCACCGTGATCGATGCCCACCACACCATCTTGCCGCTGACCGCCCGGCTGCAGCCGCCGGTGCAGCGGTTGTTCGAGCAGGCACTGCCGGTCGAGGGTGGCTTTCGCATCCTGGCGCCTGCCGACATGGTGTTGCACAGCATCGTCCACCTGTTCCACAACGAGGAACTGAGCCACGGCCTGCGTGACCTGTCCGACATCGACCTGCTGCTGCGGCACTTCTGCAGTGGTGAGAGTGATTGGGACACGCTGGTCGATCGTGGCCGCGAACTGGGGCTGCAGCGACCCCTGTGGTACGGCCTGCACAGCGTGGCGCGCATCCTGGGCACGCCGATGCCGCCGCAGGTTCTGCAGCGCGCGGCCGCCGGGGCGCCGGGGCGGGCCACGTCGGCCCTGATGGATGCGCTGTGGTGGCGCGCGCTGCGGTCGCAGCATCCGATGGTGGCGCCGGCGGGGACCTCGGTGGCGTTGTTCCTGCTGTACCTGCGGGCGCACTGGCTGCGCATGCCGCCGCTGTTGTTGGCGCGCCACCTGTCGATCAAGGCCTGGCGGCGCCTGCGCGCTGACGACAACCACGCAGCGGGCGCGGCGGCCCCGTGAGGCGACCTCACCAGTCGCGCAGATCGGCTGGCAGGTCCGAAGGCGCGAGCGCGAACTTGTAGGCGCTCGGACTCCACGAGGTGCCCTCGCGCAGGGCGGCGAGCATGGCCGGCACGTCACGCACCCAGCTGCCCCCCAACAGGGTCACGCCTCTGGCGAACAGCGGCTGCGGCAGGCAGGCTGCGCCGGGGCCGATCATGGCGACGGCGCGCGCGCGGGTGCACTGCGCGAGGATGTGGTCGAGCGTGTCGTTCAGCAAGACGGTGCTGGTGCACAGCACCTTGTCGCACGCCTGCAAGGCGGCCGGGTCGAGCGTGACCTCGTGGTCGTCGTGGCGTCCCACGAGGTCGGCCCGCAGCTCGATCACCGTCAGACGGGCGCCACGTGCGGTCACCTGCTTGAGCAGCGGCGTGAACAGCCCCACCATGCCGATGTGCTCGCCCGGCTGCGGATCGATCCCGCCGATGGAGTCCGTGGCGGCCGGCGGCAGAAAGCCGGCGCGGTCGAACAGGTGGCGGCTCAGCGCATTGACGGCGGCAAAGCCCAGCGCGCGCTCGGCGCCCTGGCCGTCGCGCCAGCGCTGGGCCAGGGCCAGTGGGTCGGCGCCGGCCAGCGGGCGCTGGTTGGCGCTGAGTTCGGCCAGGGTGTCGCCGAGCAGCAGGAAGCTCAGGCCCACTGAGCCGTCCTCGAGCTCGAGGGCGCCGAACTCGGCCTCCTTGGTGCCGTTCCAGGCCGAAGGTGGCAGGTGCAGCGCGCGGACGCGGGGCACGTTCGGGCCCAGCCGCAAGCGCAGCAGGTCCAGCATTTCGGCGGCGATGGTCATGGTGCGATGATGCCGCGCTTGAAATGGGCCGCCACACCCCCAAGTGACGCCCGCGCGCCAAAGGGGCGCACGACCTTGATCCAGAACAAGCCTGACCACCCATGACCAAGCAGACCCATGCCTTCCAGGCCGAGGTGAAGCAGATCCTGCACCTCGTCACCCACTCGCTGTACTCGAACAAGGAGATATTCCTGCGCGAGCTCGTCTCGAATGCCTCCGACGCCTGCGACAAGCTGCGTTTCGAGGCCCTGGACAACGCCGCGCTGTACGAGGATGCGCCCAACCTCGAGGTCCGCGTGACCTTCGATGCCGCGGCCAAGACCCTGACGATCCGCGACAACGGCGTGGGCATGAGTGCC
This sequence comes from Aquabacterium sp., assembly GCA_023150345.1. GTDB lineage: Bacteria > Pseudomonadota > Gammaproteobacteria > Burkholderiales > Burkholderiaceae_C > Pseudaquabacterium. Next base: position 52,641 of record JAKLLB010000017.1, on the reverse strand, counting down.
GACGAGGCCGCCTCGCACCTGGGCACGATCGCCAAGAGCGGAACGCGCGAGTTCATGGCCCGCCTCGAAGGCGAGCAGAAGAAGGATGCCAACCTGATCGGCCAGTTCGGCGTGGGCTTCTACTCGGGCTTCATCGTCGCCGACCGCATCACCGTGGAGACGCGCCGGGCGGGCCTGCCACCGGAGCAGGGCGTGCGCTGGACCAGCGAGGGCACCGGCGAGTACGAGCTGGAGACGATCACCCGTGCCGAGCGCGGCACCGACGTGATCCTGCACCTGCGCGACGACGAGGCCGACGAGTTCCTCAAGACCTGGCGCCTGAAGTCCATCGTCGGCAAATACTCCGACCACATCTCCTTGCCCATCCTGATGCGCAAGGAACAGTGGGATGCCGAGAAGAGCCAGCAGGTGCTCACCGACGAGTGGGAGACGGTGAACAAGGCTGCGGCTTTGTGGGCGCGCCCGAAGAGCGAAGTGACCGATGCGCAGTACCAGGAGTTCTACAAGCAGATCAGCTACGACAGCGAGCCGCCGCTGGCCTATACGCACAACCGTGTCGAGGGCCGCAGCGAGTACACCCAGCTGCTCTACATCCCGGCCAAGGCACCGTTCGACCTGTGGAACCGCGACAAGCGCGGTGGCGTGAAGCTGTACGTCAAGCGTGTGTTCATCATGGACGACGCCGAGGCCTTGATGCCCGTGTACCTGCGCTTCGTCAAAGGCGTGATCGACTCGGCCGACCTGCCGTTGAACGTCAGCCGCGAACTGCTGCAGGAAAGCCGCGACGTCAAGGCCATCCGCGAAGGCTGCACCAAGCGCGTGCTGGGCATGCTGGAGTCGCTGGCCGACAGCGAGAGCGCCGACGACAAGACCAAATACCAGACCTTCTGGAACGAATTCGGCGCGGTGCTCAAGGAAGGCATCGGCGAGGACCACGCCAACCGCGACCGCCTGGCCAAGCTCTATCGCTTCGCCTCCACGCATGCGGACGAGGGCGTGTCCTTCGCCGACTACGTCCAGCGCATGAAGGAGGGCCAGGACACCATCTACGTGATCACGGCCGACAGCCTGGCCGCGGCCAAGGCCAGCCCGCAGCTCGAGATCTTCCGCAAGAAGGGCATCGAGGTGCTGCTGCTGGTCGATCGCGTCGACGAGTGGATGCTCAGCCACCTCTACGAGTTCGAGGGCCATGCGCTGCAAAGCGTGGCCAAGGGCGCCGTCGACCTGGGCAAGCTGCAGGACGAGGAGGAGAAGAAGCAGGCCGAAGCCACCGCCGAGGCCTTCAAGCCCACGCTCGAGCGGCTCAAGGCCGCCTTGAAGGATCGCGCCAAGGACGTGCGCACGACCACCCGCCTGGTCGACTCCCCCGCGTGCATCGTGGTCGAGGACGGCGACATGAGCGCCCACCTGGCGCGCCTGCTCAAGCAGGCCGGACAGGGTGCGCCGAGCACGCAGCCCATTTTGGAGGTCAATGCCGAGCACGCCCTGGTGCGCCGGCTCGCGGGTGACGACGCGCGCTTCGACGATCTGGCGCACATCCTGTTCGACCAGGCCCTGCTGGCCGAGGGCGGGCAGCTCGACGACCCGGCCGCCTATGTGCAGCGGGTGACGCGGCTGCTCAGTGCCTGATCAGGCGGCCGTGACGGGCGCGCACGCCAAAGGCGGCTCGTCCATCGCCTCGATCTGCTCGCGCATCTGCTGCGCCTGCTGGCCCCAGTAGCTGGCTGTGCCGAACCACGGGAAGGCGGCCGGAAACGCCGGGTCGGTCCAGCGCTCGGCCAGCCAGGCGCTGTGGTGGATCATGCGCAACGTGCGCAGGGGCTCGATCAGCGCCAGCTCCCGGGCGTCGAACGGCCGCAGCGCCCGGTAGCCGTCCAGCACATGGGCCAGTTGCGTGGCCATCGCCTCGCGTGTGCCCGACAGCAGCATCCACAGGTCTTGCACCGCCGGCCCGGTGCAGGCGTCGTCCAGGTCCACCGCGTGCGGGCCGTCGGCACGCCACAGCAGGTTGCCGGGGTGGCAGTCGCCGTGCAGGCGCAATTGCACCAGGGGCCGGACCTGCTCGAAGGCCGCATCCACCCGCTGCAGTGCGGCTCTGCAGGCCGCTTCCCAGCCCGGGCGCTGGGCCGGGTCGATCATGTCCAGCGCCAGCACACGCGCCACGGCATCGTGGCCCCAGGTCCGGGGCGTCAGCATGCGCCGATGTGCGAATGCGGTGCGCTCGCCAACCTGGTGCAGCCGGGCGATAAACCGGCCCAGCCATTGCAACACCTGCGGATCGTCCAGCTCGGGGCCATGGCCGGCACAGCGTGGGTACACGGCGTAGCGGAAGTCCTGGCCATCGAGCCCATGGTGGGCCAGCGTGGCACCGCCGGGCAACAGCATGGGTGCGACCACCGGCACTTCTTCGGCCTGCAGTTCCAGGGCGTAGGCGTGCTCCTCCAGGATCTGCGCGTCGGTCCAACGTCCGGGGCGGTAGAACTTGGCCACGGCCGGGCTGCCGTCCTCGAGATGGACGAGGAACACCCGGTTCTCATAGCTGTTGAGCTGCAGCAGGCGGCCGTCGCCACGCAGGCCCACGGCCTCCAGGGCGGCAAGCACGCCGTGCGGCGTGAGCCGCTCGTATGGATGGCGGCTGGCGGGTGCGCTCGGCGTGGTCAACGTCAATGACGCACGATCGGCGGACGAGGGCCGTCCGGCGCACCGGGGTCGATGTCGCGTGGGGGCACGGTGGGGGGGCCTTCGTCCGGCGCGCCCTGCAAGCTGCCGAAACCGGAGCTCAGCCCCCCGTGCTCGCTGCCGGGGGCGTCCGCCCGGCGATCGGGCGAGAAGAAGGAGTCGTGGAAGAAGCCAGAGTCCTGCCACAGCGTGGTGCGCTCGCGGCGGCGCGAGGCCACCGAAGTGGTCAGCGTTTCATGCGCGCGATAGATGGCGGGTGCCGGCTGCGGGCCCCGCGTGGCCGCTGCGCTTTGCGGCACCAGCAGTTGCAGTTCCGGGATGGACGGCAGGTGGTCGATCGGGCACCGCAGGTAGCGCACCCGGCAGGCGCCCAGCACTGCCTGCTTGATCTGCAGCGTCCGCGACTGGTTGGTGCGGTCGCCTGCGAGATCGATGGCGGCCAGCACGCGGCCGTTGGCGCTGCACACGGCAAAGGTGACGTGGATCGAGCCCAGCAGGTCAAACCAATAGCGCACCTGCTGCGGATCGTTGGGTTGGCAGAACCGCACCAGGGGCAGCTTGGACAGCACGATGTGGTGCGGCAGCGCCTCGCGCAGCTGGCGGTATACGCGCCGCTCGTCGTTGCTGAACACCGGTCGCGCCGTCAGCGCCCACTCGGTTGGCAGCGGTTTGGGTTGGGCCGGTCGACGCGGGCGCAGCGCCAGCCAGACGGCCATCGGCGCGAGCACGGCCACGGCGACCAGCGCGATGATCCACGGTAGGGTCTGCTGCATCATGGTGCCGTCACATCATATGCGGGGGCCGAGCCAGGCACCGCCCCTCGCCCATGGGGCGAACCCCGTTGCAGGCTGTTACCAGCCTGCTTTACCCCGGGAATCCGGGGCGGGTCAACCCTGACCGGCCTGACCGGACTTCGCGACGCCCTGGCGAACCTCGTCCAGCGCGCCCAGCAGCGTTCGCACCGCGCGCGCCTGCTGTTTGAGTCGGTAGTCCAGCTCAGCGGCGCCGTCGCCGACCAGTTGCTCGACCTGGGAGGCCAGCGTTTCCGGCGGCAGCTTGACATAGGCATCGGACTCGCCCCCGGCGCGCTCGACCTTGCCGCCCGCCTTGCGGGCGATGCGCAGCATGGCGGTGTTTTCGCTGAGGGCGTGGATGAACAGCGTGTCCAGGCCGCGGTTGCGGGCGTGGAGCATGGCGTGCTCGAACAGGCGGGCGCCGTATCCGCGGCCTCGCAGGTGCGATGACACCGAGCCACCGAACTCAGCCGCCACAGGCGCAGCATCGCCCTCGGGCGGGTAGGCCAGGTGGGCGACCGCCACCAGCTGCAGACGGCGGTTGTACACCCCGAACACCTCGTCGCGGGTGAAATCCAGCGAATCGACGTAGCGGGCCACCTGTTCGTCGGTTGCCAGGAATCCGAATCGCAGGTAGCGGTCGTGCTCGGACAGCGCCAGCAGATGCTGCAGGATCCGGGGACGGTGCCCGGGCCCCAGCGCGCGGATCGGAATCCAGGCCAGCCGTGGCGGCTGCACGGGCTGGCGCGGCAGCGCAGCTTCCAGCGCGGCGTCGCGGTCGCGGAACTCACCCGCGGCTGGGTCGTGGGTGTCGGTGGCGTTGTTCATGGCGCATCTCAGTGATTACCCTTACTCTAAACGACATCCGTTCGCCGTGTGTGTCGCCTGCGCGGCTGGCTGCGAACGCCAGCGTGATTGACTGCCGCGATTGGGCTATACTCTCGGGCTTTTCCCTATTCGGCGAGGGAAGAGCGCACTGGCCGTCAAGTTGAGTCTGCGTGTACTGGCTATTCGTACTGGCCGTACTGGCGACTCGATCTGGCTGTCCAATCGAGCTGTTCGATCGGGCCATTCGAAGAGGTTGCCCTCATAAGCAATGCCTTCGCGTGCCTGGTGTGCATGTCCGGTGCGCATGCCCTGTGCGTGCGTCTGGTGCATGTGTCGCCGTCATCGGGCGAGCCTGCTGCAATCCAGGCGGCGCGCCCACATTGAAAGACCCTCATGAAGACCTTCAGCGCCAAGCCGGCCGAAGTGAAGCACGAGTGGTTTGTGCTCGATGCCACCGACAAGGTGCTCGGACGTGTCGCCAGCGAAGTGGCACTCCGTCTGCGCGGCAAGCACAAGGCCATTTACACGCCTCACGTCGATACCGGTGATTTCATCATCGTCGTCAACGCCGACAAGCTCCGCGTCACCGGCAACAAGGCCAATGACAAGGTGTACTACCGCCATTCGGGCCACCCGGGCGGCATCTACGCCACCAAGTTCAAGGACATGCAGGCCCGGCATCCGGGTCGCGCGCTCGAGAAGGCGGTCAAGGGCATGCTGCCCAAGGGCCCGCTGGGCTACGCGATGATCAAGAAGCTGAAGGTGTATGCCGGTGGTGCGCACCCGCACACCGCCCAGCAGCCCAAGGCGCTGGAAATCTAAGGAGCGGCCATGATCGGTAATTGGAATTACGGCACTGGCCGCCGCAAGTCGTCGGTGGCGCGCGTCTTCATCAAGAAGGGTGAAGGCCAGATCACGGTCAACGGCAAGCCGGTTGACCAGTACTTCGGTCGCCAGACCTCGATCATGATCGTCAAGCAGCCGCTGATGCTCACGAACAACGAGGTCGCCTTCGACATCCAGGTCAACGTCCGTGGTGGCGGCGAGTCCGGCCAGGCCGGAGCGGTGCGCCATGGCATCACCCGCGCGCTGATCGACTACGACGCGGCCCTGAAGGGCGATCTGAGCCGGGCGGGCTTCGTGACCCGCGATGCCCGCGAGGTCGAGCGCAAGAAGGTCGGCCTGCACGGCGCTCGTCGCCGCAAGCAGTTCAGCAAGCGCTGAACCTGCGCGCTGCCGCATTGTGCGGCGGCGCAGTTGCGCTGGCACGGCGCCCGCTGGCGCCACTGCCGTTTGCGCGGCACCATGCGCAACCCGCCAAAGGCCGCCCGCGCGGCCTTTGGCGCCTGCGAACCTCAGCCGAGCCCGGACCCGATGCGATTGAAATTGTTGCGTCGACGCCTGACGATCAGCGCGCCCAGGGTCATCGTGCGCAGCCATCTGCCATGGCCGGTGCGCTGGGCGGCGGTGGCAGTGGTTCTCGGCTTCTCGGCGGCCATCGCGCTGTGGGCGTTCGAACTCGGCAAGGACATTGCCGGCCTGGAGCGCGGCTCGTCCGAAGAGCTCGCGCGGCTGCGGGCCGACGCGCAGCAACTGCGTGCCGAGCGCGACCGCGCCACCGCGCTGGCACACACCGCTGACAGCCTGATCAAGGCCGAGCGCGCGGCACAGGAACAACTGGCCCAGCAGGTCAAGCAGCTCGAGGGCGCCAACCTGGCACTGCGAGCCGATCTGGGCTTCTTCGAGCGCTTGTTGCCTGCTGGCGGCGAGGGCTTGGCGGTGCGTGCCATCCAGGTGCAGGCACATGTGCCGGGTCGCCTGAGCTACCAGCTGCTGGTGATGCAGAACCGCAAGGGTGCGCCCCCGTTCAGCGGCCGCTTCGAGTTCACGCTGGCGGGCACACTGGACGGCAAGCCATGGGCCACCGGCGCCCCTCAGGGTTCACAGCCATTGCGCGTGGCGCCCTATGCCCGTGTCGAAGGCGAAATCGAGCATCCGCCGCAGGCCGTGGTAAAAACGGTACAAGTCAGGGTGCTGGACGAAGGCGGTGAGGTTCGCGCCACGCAAATGGCGCGGCTGTGAAGCCCAACCGCCGCCCAGGAGGTCGAATCATGTGGAATCGCAAGAAGTCGCAGCCGTCGATTCGGTCTCTGCTGGGCGAGGGTTCCGCTCTCCAGGGCACGATCCGCTTCCGTGAGGGTTTGCGCATAGACGGCGAGGTCCACGGTGACGTGGTGGCCGATGCCGATCATCCGAGCATGCTGGTGATCAGCGAGAAAGCCCGGGTCCAGGGCAAGGTGAAGGCCGCGCATGTGATCATCAACGGCCAAGTGCTTGGCCCGGTAGAGGCAACCGAACTGCTTGAACTTCAGCCCAATGCCCGCATCGTCGGTGATGTGCGCTATGCGGTGCTTGAAATGCATCCTGGCGCCCTGATCGAGGGTGAGTTGCGGCCGTTGAAGTCGGCGGACCGACCCGCGCTGACGCTGGCGGCGTCGAATGACGTCTGATACCCGGGCGGTGCATGCCCATCGCCTCTTGACCGGTCCGGCGCATCCGAGCGTGCGCCGGCAGAACCGATCTTCAAGATCTGCTTGCTCATCAATTTCGGAGTCCTCATGAACGCAATTGCCGACGCCCGCGCCGAATCCGCTCCCCTTGCCCCACCGGCACCGTTGATCTTCACCGACAGTGCAGCGTCCAAGGTGGCCGAGCTGGTGGCTGAAGAGGGCAACCCGGATCTGAAGCTGCGCGTGTTCGTCCAAGGCGGCGGCTGCTCGGGATTCCAGTATGGTTTTACGTTCGACGAAGCCGTCAACGAAGACGACACCCAAATGACGAAGAACGGCGTCACGTTGCTGATCGACGCGATGAGCCTGCAGTACCTGGTGGGCGCCGAGATCGACTACAAGGACGATCTGCAAGGCGCGCAATTCGTCATCAAGAACCCGAACGCGTCCACCACCTGCGGCTGCGGCTCGAGTTTCTCGGCCTGACGGCTGACGCGGCCGGCGTGCCGCGTCCGGTGGCGCTCCTACCCGGCCGGATAAAGCGCGCCCAGCAGCCTTGCGCCGCGGGCACCCGTGACCTCGGGGCGGCTGGCGGACACGCGCTCGACATGACAACGTGCCAGCCAGGCGAAGGCGCAGGCCTCCACCTGCATCGCGGGCAGCCCCTCGTCGTCGGTGATCGTCACCGCCACGTCGGGTAGCTGCGCGGCAAGGCGGCGCAGCAGATCGCGATTGAATGCGCCGCCGCCACAGACGAGAACGCGGCGGGCCGCTTGGGCGTGCGACCGCACCGCCTGCGCCGCGGCCGTGGCCGTGAACTCCGCCAGGGTGGCCTGCACGTCCTGTGGTTGCATGGGTGCGCTGCCAGACAGGCGTGCACCAAGCCATGCCGCATTGAAGAGGTCGCGCCCGGTGCTCTTGGGCGGCTGGCGTCGGAAAAACGGCTCGTCCAGCAATGCGTTGAGCAACTGCGGCTGAACCGTGCCGCCAGCGGCCCAGGCGCCGTCGGCATCGTATGGTCTGCCCCGGTGGCACATGCACCAGTGGTCAAGCAAGACGTTGCCGGGGCCGCAGTCGAATCCCAGTACGGTGGTGTCGTCGCCGAGCACGCTGATGTTGGCGATGCCACCGATGTTGAGCACGGTCACGGTCTGTCCCGGTCGCGCGAAGCGTGCGGCATGGAAGGCTGGCACCAGCGGTGCACCTTGGCCGCCGGCCGCTACGTCTCGGCTGCGCAGGTCGCATACGACGTCGATGCCGGCCAGTTCGGCCAGGAGCGCACCGTTGAGCAGCTGTACCGTGTAGCCGGTGCCGTCGAACTCACCTGGCCGGTGGCGCACGGTCTGGCCGTGGGCGCCCAGTGCACGCACCTGGTCGGGGGCCAATGCGGCGGCCGACAACAGCCGGGCAACGGCCCGCGCATAGGTGGAGGCGACGGCGTTGGCGGCCAGGGCCGCACGGTGCAGCTCGTTCGGTCCCGATGAGTTCAGCGCAAGCAACTCGGTGCTCAACGCCTGTGGCAGGGCTTCGTGGACATGCCCCAGAACCCGCATGGCGCCATTGGGATCGAAACGCACGGCGACGGCGTCGACGCCGTCGAGCGAAGTGCCCGACATCAGGCCCAGGTAGATCGGTGCGGGCCGCTCAGCGCCGCAGCGGTCAGTCGGTGGCGGTGTGCCCACCGACGGTTTCGGCCAGATCGAGCCGGACTTGCGCAGCGGCTGCGGTTTGCTGGAAGGCCAGGCGCTGCGCACCCTCGATCGTGAAGGTCTCTGCGGTGCGGGCCACCTTCATCGGGTCCTCGAGGCGGCCGTTGACGCGGAATTCGAAGTGCAGATGCGGTCCGGTGGCCCAGCCGGTGGCTCCCACCAGGCCGATGCGCTGGCCTTGTTCGACCGCCTGGCCTTTGCGCACTTCCATCTTGCTCAGGTGTGCATACAACGTGGTCTTGCCCTGCGCATGGCGCACGACCACCACGTTGCCGTAGCCGTTCTGTCTGCCGGCGAAGTCGACGAAGCCATCGCCGACCGTGCGCACCGGCGTGCCGGTGGGCGCGCCGTAGTCGACACCGTTGTGTGCACGCCAGGTGTTCAGTATCGGATGCAGACGCATCGCAAATCCCGACGTCACGCGCGAGAACTCCATCGGGCTGGCCAGGAACGCGCGGCGCTTGCTCTGGCCATCCGGGCTGAAGTACGCACCGCGCCCGGAACCGGAATCCTGGAACCACACCGCCTGGTGGCTGCGCCCGTTGTTGATGAACTCGGCGGCCAGCACGCGGCCCGTGCCTTCACCCCAGTTGATGGGTTGGTCGTCTGCGGTCAGCGCCTCGAACACCAGGCTGAAGGTGTCGCCCTTGCGCAACTGTCGATGGAAGTCGATGTCGGTCGAGAAGATGTCGACCATTTGCGTGGCGATCGCATCGGGCAACTGGGCTTCGTCGGTGGCCGCGAACAATGAACTGCGAATCGTGCCGCTGCCCAAGCGAACCTGACCCACCAACTCGCCCGTCTCCAACCGGCTGACGAACCGGTTGTCGCGCCGCTCGATCACCAGCCTCGTGAAGTGCGTGAGCGCTCGGGCACTGTCGAGCGCTGGGTACCGCGCGACGAGGCGCACGAGCGTACCGTCGGAGTCGGTCTGGGCCTGCACCATCTTGCCCGTGCGGCCCTCGAGCAGTCGCCGCGCGTCACGGTCACCGCGGATAAAGATCGCAGCCTGCGCATCGACCACGCCCAGCCGGCGAAGCAGGCTGTCCGCTGTATCGCTGGCACGGGTCAGGTCGCTTCGCGTGAGCTGCAGGTTATGCAGCGCCAGTGCCTCGATCTGCTGCTGCACACCCGCCGGGGTCACTTCCTCGGTCACGAGTCGACGTGGCAGGTCGGCTGCATCCGGGGCCAACGGGGCAATGCCGAAGGCCGTGACGGCCGAGCCGCCCAGCAGCAGGCCCAGCGTGAGTGCCACCCGGCGCGGGTGACGGCGCAACGCCGCGTGCAGAGCGGTCAGGCGGGTGCGGAGTTCGTCGTGGATGGCTGGCACTGTGAACACGGTACTGGGTGAAGCGCGGCCGCCATCGGGGCCGCTGGCCGCAACGCAGGAGCAGGCCACGGCTGCTCCTCTAGAATTCGCATCCGCTTGCGGGCCGCAATACAGCCCGGGGGGCTGCCCAGCAGCGCCGCGGGCGGGCTCGGCAGTATAACAACCGCGCTGGCGCAATCCGTCGGGGATAGGCCCGATCCATCCCATCCATGTCCAAGCCCCTGATCACGCCCGAAGTCACCGCCCATCCTGTCACCGACCGTGTGCTGGAGGCCCTGGCCGTCACCCGCCGCGGATGCGAAGAGCTGATCCCGGAGGCCGACTGGCTGCGCAAGCTGGCCCGCGCCGAGGCCACTGGCACGGCGCTGCGCATCAAGCTGGGGCTCGACCCCACGGCTCCGGACATCCACATCGGCCACACCGTGGTGCTCAACAAGATGCGCCAGCTGCAGGACCTGGGGCATCAGGTCATCTTCCTGATCGGCGATTTCACGTCGATGATCGGTGACCCGTCCGGCCGCAACAGCACCCGCCCACCCCTCACGGCCGAGCAGATCCGGGCCAACGCCGAAACCTACTACAAGCAGGCCAGCCTGGTGCTGGACCCCGCGCGCACCGAGATCCGTTACAACAGCGAGTGGAGTGACCCGCTGGGGGCGCGCGGCATGATCCAGCTGGCCGCCCGGTACACGGTGGCGCGGATGATGGAGCGCAACGACTTCCACGAACGCTACAGCGCGGGCACGCCCATCAGCGTGCACGAGTTTCTCTATCCGCTGATGCAGGGCTACGACTCGGTGGCGCTGAAGGCCGACCTCGAGCTCGGTGGCACCGATCAAAAGTTCAACCTGTTGATGGGTCGGCACCTGCAGCAGGAGTACGGGCAGGAGCCGCAGTGCATCCTGACCATGCCCTTGCTCGAGGGGCTCGATGGCGTCGAGAAGATGTCCAAGAGCAAGAACAACTACGTCGCCATCACCGAAGCACCCAACGACATGCTGGGCAAGCTGATGTCGATCAGCGACGAGCTCATGTGGCGCTACTACACGTTGTTGTCGGCCCGCAGCGAGCGCGAGATCGATGCGCTGCGCAACGAAGTTTCTGCCGGCCGCAACCCCAAGGATGCCAAGGTGATGCTGGCGCAGGAAGTCGTCACGCGCTTTCACAGTGCGGCCGCGGCCGAGGCGGCGCTGGCCGACTTCCACCACCGGGCCCGCGGCGGCATACCCGACGACCTGCCCCAGGTGTCGCTCGCCGGCGCGCCGATGGGCATCGGTGCGCTGCTGAAGTCTGCCGGTCTGGCGCCGTCGACGAGCGAGGCCCTGCGCCTGGTGGACCAGTCTGGCGTGCGCATCGACGGTGCGGTGGTTTCTGACAAGGCACTGAAGATCGACGCCGGCACCTACGTGGTGCAGGTCGGCAAACGCAAGTTCGCCAAGGTGACACTCGCCTGATCCAGGTCAGCGCAGGCCGCCAGGCGGCGAGTTGACCGGCTAAACCCGGGTACTACGGGGCCCCACCGTCGCGGCGCAGCGGCGACAATTGGCACCCATGGCCACACCGGTTGAACCGACGACGCCTGCTTGGGCTGCGGCGGGCGAGCGTCGCCACTTGTTGCGACTCCTGGCCGCAGGCGCACTGGCATGGGCCGGTGTTGCCGCGGCTGCGCCACCTCCTGCCGAGATGGCCCGGATCGATCGGTTGCTGACCGCGGTGGCCGCACGCAAGGACATCCGCATGGTGCGCAACGGCCGCGACTACGACACCACCATGGCTTGCGAGTTCCTGCGACGCAAACTGTCGACCATGGGCGGCGAGGTGCGCACGGCCGAGGAATTCATCGAACGCATTGCAACGCGTTCGTCGACCACAGGTCAGTTGTATTGGGTGCGCTTGTCCGACGGCCGCGACATTCCAGCTGGGGACTTCCTGCGCGTCGAACTCGTAAGGCTGGACAAGACGGGTTGAGGGCGTCTGGGCCCGGTGTTGCCATCGCGCTTCGGTCGGGTGAGTCAAACCCCTGTCCTGCGCGCGCAGCGACAATCCCGGGCCATGCGGGTCGCGTCGTATCTCAAGCTCTCGGTTGCGGTGGCGGTGGCCACCATCGCGCTGAAGACCGGTGCCTGGTGGCTCACAGGTTCGGTGGGTCTGCTGTCCGATGCACTGGAGTCTTTGGTGAACCTGGCGGGAGCCGTGTTCGCACTGGCCATGGTGACCGTCGCCGCCCAGCCGCCGGACGACGATCATCCCTATGGTCATCACAAGGCCGAGTACTTCTCCTCCGGATTCGAGGGCGCGCTGATCCTGGTGGCCGCCATGGCCATCATGGCGGCCGCGGTGCAGCGCCTGCTGGCACCGCAGCCGCTCGAGTCGCTGGGGATCGGTCTGGTCCTGTCGATGGTCAGCTCCGCCATGAACGGCGCGCTGGCTTGGGCCATGCTGCGCAAGGCCAGAGAGCATCGCTCGGTGGCGCTGGAGGCCGATGCGCGGCACCTGTTCACCGATGTGTGGACGTCGGCGGGTGTGCTGGTCGGCCTGTTGGCCGTGCAAGCCACCGGGTGGCTGTGGCTGGACCCGCTCGTGGCCCTGGCCGTGGCAGCGAACATCGCGCGCGAGGGCTACCGGTTGATCCGCCGATCGGTGGATGGACTGATGGACCTGGCTGTCGAGCCCGAGGTGCGCTCGCTGATCGAGGAAACGCTTGCGCAGTTCGCGCATCAGACCATCCGCTTCGACCATGTGACCACCCGCAGGGCGGGGCAACGCAGGTTCGTCGACATGCACATGCACTTGCCTGCCGGTTGGACCCTCGGGCGAGCGGCAGCCCTGCGCGGATCGGTCGAGATGGCACTGATGAGCGCGGTACCGGGACTGCGCACGACGATCCAGTTGTTGCCCACCGATGTGGAAGCCCACCTCGGTGACCCGAAAGACCCGTTGTGATCGCGTTGGTGCAGCGTGTGAGCCAGGCCAGCGTGACGGTGGCGGGCCGCGAAACCGGACGCATCGGCCATGGCCTGTTGGTATTGGTGTGCGCCGAGCCGACGGACACCGAGGAGCACGCCCGCAAGCTGGTCGACAAGCTCTTGAAGCTGCGCGTCTTCAGCGACGATGCCGGCAAGATGAACCGCAGCGTGACCGATGTCGCCGGTGGCTTGCTCGTGGTCAGCCAGTTCACGCTGGCGGCCGATACCTCGGGCGGCAATCGCCCGAGCTTCACGGGCGCGGCGCCGGCGCCGCTGGGGCGCCGGCTCTACGAATGGGTGCTGCAGTTGGCTCGCGAGCGCCACGCGCCGGTGGCCAGCGGCGAATTCGGGGCCGACATGCGGGTGGCACTGGTCAACGACGGACCCGTGACCATCCCCATGCGCATCCTGTAGGCGCGCAGGCGACGGCCCCAATGCCCGCCGCCGCGCCCGTCTCAAGGCCCGACAGGCTCCTCGGCCCCGAGGTCAGTCGGCGTACTGGCCGGCAGCCTTGATGGCGGGGCCCCACTTGCCGATTTCGGCCTCGACGAACTTCTTGTGGTCGGCCGGCGCCAGTCGCGCGTCGGTCACGATGACGGCACCGAGGGCTTCCTGGCGCTTGATCAGTTCCGGATCCTTCAGGGCGGCGCGCACGGCGGCGTTGAGCTTGTCGACCACCGGCTTGGGCGTGCCCTTGGGCGCATACAGGCCGTGCCAGATGGAGACGTTGAAGCCCTTCATGCCGGACTCATCCAGGGTCGGCAGCTTGGCCAGCGCGGGTGTGGTCAGGCGCTTGGTCGTTGTGACGGCATAGGCCTTCACCTTTCCGCTCTCGATCTGGGCGGTGGTGTTGGTGGTCTGGTCACACATGATGTCGACCTGGCCGCCGAGCAGATCGGTCATGGCCGGGCCGGTGCCCTTGTACGGTACGGTGGTCATGTCGACCTTCAGGTTCTGCTGGAACAGCAGGCCGCACAGGTGCGAAGCGGCGCCCAGGCCGGCGTTGGCGAGATTGATCTTGCCCTTGTTGGCCTCGATCCACTTCATCAACTCGCCGAAGTTGGCTGCGGGCAGCGTGGGCCGGCCGATCAAGGTCATCGGCACTTCGTTGATCAGACCCAGGTACTCGAAGTCGGCCAGCGAGTCGAACGGCAGCTTTCGGTACAGCGCAGGGGACGTGGCCATGCCGATGTGGTGCAGCAGCACGGTGTAGCCATCGGGCGACGCCTTGGCGACCTTGGCCGCACCCAGCGTGCCGCCGGCACCGCCGACGTTTTCGATGATGACGGGTTGCCCCAGCTTCTGGCGCAGCACATCGCCGAGGTCGCGGGCGACCTTGTCCGTCGGCCCGCCGGCCGCGAAGGGCACGACGATGGTGACGGGCTTCTCGGGATACTCGGCCAGCGCGGCGGTGGCCACGCCAGCAAACACGGCGGAAATCAGCAGCTTCTTCATGACGGTCTCCTAGAGGGCTATGCCTGGCAGGCGGCAGCGCCGATGCTAAGGGCGCCGCCAGCGGAGTCCGTGTCGGGAACTACCTAGTGCAGTGTTCGACAACCGACGGTTCAGTCGTAGCGGCGGGCGTCCTCGATCACCTTGCCGTCGTTGGGCAGGGTGCCCAGGGGAACCACCTCGACCTCGCCACGCAGCTTGGTCACGTCGCGGATGCTGCTGGCCAAGGCGTCACCCAGGCCGTCGGGCGGGCCATCGGCCTCGACTTGCAGGGTCATGTGGTCATTGGCCATCTCGCCGGTGATGACCAGCCGGGCACGGCGTACCTCGGGATGACGGCGCGCCACCTCCGCCACCTGGCTGGGATGCACGAACATGCCGCGCACCTTGGCGGTCTGGTCGGCGCGGCCGAGCCAGCCGCGGATGCGGGTGTTGGTGCGCCCGGTCGGGCACGCGCCGGGCATCAAGGCCGACAGGTCGCCGGTGCCGAAGCGCACCAGCGGGTAATCCGGGTTCAGCACGGTGACCACGACCTCACCGACCTCGCCCACGGGCACCGGATCGCCCGTGCCCGGCCGCACGATCTCGACGATCACCGCCTCGTCGAGCACGAGACCCTCGCGGGCCGTGGTTTCGTAGGCGATCAGGCCGGCTTCGGCCGTGGCGTAGGACTGGTAGCCGTCGATGCCGCGCTCGCGCAGCCAGTCGCGCAGCGAGGGCGTGAAGGCCTCGCCGCCGACCATCGCCTTGGTCAGGCTGGCGATGGGGGTGCCGGTCTCGGCAGCCTTCTCGACCAGGATCTTCAGGAAACTGGGCGTGCCGATGTAGCCGTGGGGTCGCAGATCGGCCACCGCCTGCAATTGCAGTTCGGTGTTGCCGACGCCGCCGGCGAAGGTGGTGCAGCCCACCGCATGGGCGCCGCTCTCCATCATCGAGCCCGCGGGGGTGAGGTGATAGCTGAAGCTGCAGTGCGCGAGGTCGCCGGCACGGAACCCGGCCGAGTAGATGGCGCGCGCCATCCGCCAGTAGTCGCCCGCGGTGCCTTCGGGCTCGTAGATGGGCCCGGGCGACTGGAAGACGCGGCGAGCGCCCTGCGGGCGTTGCAGCCCGCGCCAGCCGATGGCCGAGTAGCCACCGAAGGGATCCTGGGCGCGGCGCGCTTTCTGATGTTCCAGCAGTTCATGCTTGCGCAGCACCGGCAGCCGTGCCAGGGCTGCCCGCGAGTTGATCGATGCGGCGTCCACGCCAGCCAGACGCTCGGCCATCGCACGGCTGGCGCGTTGTGCGTGCGCGACCTGTCCGGGCAGCGCCGCCATCAGTGTTCGTTCGCGCTCGGCGGGGTCGCGGGTTTCCAGATCGTCGTAGTAAGCGGTCATCGCTCTTCCTCGGTCCAGCGCGCCAGCCTGCGGCGGACCTCATCGGTGAACTTGCGGATATCGGGGCTGCCGGCCAGCGCATACCGGTCCCACTCGGGAAGGCCACGCATCGGGCGTCGCGCGAGCCGGGCGTCGATGGCGCCGTCGCCCAGCGCCAGTGCGATCACGGGGGAGCCCTTGAGCTCGAAGCCGTCGCCGCGCTCGGTCAGCGTGCGCAAGTCGCGCAGGCTGCGCTTGAGCTGCAGCAGGGCCTCGGCGGGCTTGAATGGCGGCAACGCAAAGAACTCGTCGCTCATGCCGACTCCAAAGTGAGCGCAGGACTCATGCCAACCAGCGCTTGCGGCGCTTGTAGCTCTTCACATCGCGGAAGCTCTTGCGGTCGCCGCCGCCCACGCCGAGGTAGAACTCCTTGACGTCCTCGTTCTCGCGCAGATCCTTCGCGGCACCGTCCATCACGATGCGGCCGTTTTCGAGGATGTAGCCGTAGTCGGAATAGCGCAGCGCGATGTTGGTGTTCTGCTCGGCCAGCAGGAAGGTCACGCGTTCCTTGGTGTTGAGGTCCTTCACGATCTCGAACACCTCCTCGACGATCTGCGGTGCCAGACCCATGCTGGGCTCGTCGAGCAGCACCATCTTCGGGTTGGCCATGAGGGCGCGGCCAATGGCGCACATCTGCTGCTCGCCGCCCGAGGTGTAGGCCGCCTGGCTGGTGCGCCGCGTCTTCAGGCGGGGGAAGTAGTTGTAGACCTTCTCCAAGGTCTGCGAAACAGCGGCCTTGCCGTCCTTGCGCGTATAGGCGCCGGTCAACAGGTTTTCCTCGATCGTCAGGTGAGCGAAGCAGTGGCGGCCCTCCATCACCTGGATCACGCCGCGGTCGACCATCTCGGCCGTGCTCAGCGTTTCGATGCGCTCGCCGCGCAACTCGATCGAGCCCTTGGTCACCTCGCCGCGCTCGCCGGCCAGCAGGTTGCTGACCGCTCGCAGCGTGGTGGTCTTGCCGGCGCCGTTGCCGCCGAGCAGCGCCACCACGCTGCCCTCTGCCACCTGCAACGAAACGCCCTTGAGCACGAGGATCACGTGGTTGTAGATCACCTCGATGCCGTTGACGTTCAGCAAAGTCGTACTCATTGCAGTGTTCCCGTTCAGGCCGTACATGGTTTCGCGCGAGTGCCCAGCGACTGCGGCACCTAACCCGAAACCACCTCGGCCGCTCAGATCAAGATCTTGCGCGGATCCGGCTACGCCGGTCCGCAGCAAGGGCCCCCTCGGGGGGCAGCGAGCGCCAGCGAGCGTGGGGGACTAGCTCTGGCAGTCGGCCGGGGCGCGTCGAGTGACTTTCTTCTCGGCCCCGTACTTCTCGGCCGACGCCTTCACCAGCGGCTTGATCAACTGCTCGTCGGCTTGCAGCCAGTCGCTGGACCAGACGAACTTGCTGCCGTCCCAGGTGTGCACCCGTGCCCAGGTGGCACCCAGGTGGTCTGCGCAGCTGGTGGACACCGGACGCATCACGCCCTTCAGCCCCAGTGCATCGAGCTTGGCCTGGGTCAGGTTCAGGTTCTCATATCCCCAGCGCGCCTGTTCCCCGGTCATCACCTTGCCCTTGCCGAAGCGCTCCTGGGCTGCGCGCACACCCTCGGTAGCGAGCACGGCGCCGATGACGCCGCGCATGTAGAGCACCGTGCCCACCTCTTCCTTGGGGCCCGTGCCCTGACCCTTGGCGTGCACCTTCTCGAGGATCTCCTTGACGACCTGCGATTGAGGTTCGGCACCGTGTTGCATCATCACGGCGCTGTAACCCTTGGCAGCGGCGCCTACGTCCTTGAGATCGGGCTCGGCGCCCGACCACCAGGTACCGAACATCTTCTCGCGCGGGTAGCCGGTTGCCACGGCTTCCTTGATGGCCGTGGGGGTCATCACGCCCCAGGTCTGCATGATCACGAAGTCCGGACGCTGCTGGCGAACCTGCAGCCAGATGGACTTCTGCTCGACGCCGGGAGCGGCCACGGGCAGCAGCAGTACGTCGAACCCGTGGAGCTTGGAGCGCTCCTGGACGATGGGCAGCAGTTCCTTGCCGAACGGGCTGTCGTGATAGACCACGGCAATCTTCTTGCCCTTGAGCTTGTCCCAGCCGCCTTCCTTCTTCGCGATGTGCTGCAGCACGGCATCGCCTGCCACCCAGTAGTGACCGATCAGCGGGAAGTTCCACTTGAACATCAGGCCGTCGGCCGTATCGCTACGGCCGTAGCCCGAGGTGATCAGCGGGATCTTGTCCGCGGCGACTTTCTCGGTCAGGGCGAAGGTAATACCTGTCGACAGCGGTTGTATGACCGTCGCGCCCCCATGCTTGCCCTTGAGTCGCTCGTAGCACTCCACACCCTTGTCGGTGGCATAGGCCGTCTCACACTCCTCGAGCAACGTCATCACGCCGTTGATGCCGCCGCGCGCATTGACGAGCTTCATGTAGTCGTTATGGCCATTGGCCCAGGGCGTCGCGTTCGGCGCGACCGGACCGGTGCGGCCGGTGAGCACCGGGAAGAACTGCTCCTTGGCCTGCGCAAAGGCAGGGGTGGTGGCCAACGAGCTGAGGCCGACGCCGACGAAGGTGGCGGCCAGTGCGAGGGTTTTCAATTTCATGTCTGCCTCCAGAGGTGGAACGATGTTGCACTCGTCAGTGCGCTTGGGGAAAACAGGTCCGTGCGCAAGGCGGCCCACCGCTTCAGTGCGGAAATGGCCAAAGTCGCAGCTTTTCCTTGCCGATCGACCACAAGCGGGCCAGCCCGTGCGGTTCAACGATCAGGAAGAAGACGATCAATGCGCCGAAGATCATGTAGGTCAGGTGTGAAGCGGTGGCCGTGGACAGACCCACCAGCACCGTCAGGTTGTCCAGCGCGATCGGCAGCACGACGATGAAAGCGGCACCGAAGAAGCTGCCCATGATCGAACCCAGGCCGCCGATGATCACCATGAACAGCAGCTGGAACGAGCGGTCGATCGAAAAAGCGGCCGGCTCCCACGAGCCCAGGTGCACGAAGCCCCACAGCGCGCCGGCCACACCCACGTAGAACGAGCTGACGGCGAATGCGGTGAGCTTGGCGTAGACCGGTCGGATGCCGATGACGGCTGCGGCCACGTCCATGTCGCGCATGGCCATCCACTCGCGGCCGATGTTGCTGCGCACCAGATTCTTGGCCAGCAGCGCGAAGATCACCAGGAACGCCAGACAGAACAGGTACTTGTCGGCCGGCGTGTCGATGGTCCAGCCCATCACCGACAGGTCGGCCACGCTCACCGATCCCGACGAGGAGTCGTTCGTGAACCACTTGATGCGCAGGAACGCCCAGTCGGTGAAGAACTGGGCCGCCAGGGTGGCCACCGCGAGGTACAGGCCCTTGATGCGCAGGCTCGGGATGCCGAACAACACGCCGACCACGGTGGCACACACCCCACCCATCAAGATGGCAGCCACAGCGGGCATTCCGTCGATGCGGATGAGGAAGTTGTATGCGGCGTAGGCGCCTACCGCCATGAAGCCGCCGGTGCCCAGCGAGATCTGACCGCAGTAGCCCACCAGGATGTTCAGCCCCAGCGCGGCCAGCGACAGGATCAGGAACGGGATGAGGATGGCGCGGAACAGGTACTCCGGTGCCAGGCCCGGCACGACGATGAAGGCCACCGCCAGCAGCGCCAGCATGACGATGCGGTCCTGCAGGATCGGGAAGATCTGCTGGTCGGCCCTGTAGCTGGTCTTGAACTGGCCGTTCTCGCGGTAGAGCATGTGTTTCTCCTTGTGCGCTCAGACGCGATCGATGATCTTTTCGCCGAACAGGCCCTGCGGTCGCACCAGCAGGAACAGCAGCGCCAGCGCGTAGGCGAACCAGATCTCGATGCCGCCGCCCAGCATGGGGCCCAGGAAGACCTCGGACAGCTTTTCGCCGACGCCGATGATCAGCCCGCCGATGATGGCGCCCGGAACCGAGGTGAGGCCGCCCAGGATGACCACCGGCAGCGCCTTGAGCGCCACCAGCGACAGCGAGAACTGCACGCCCAGCTTGCTGCCCCAGATGACGCCGGCCACCAGCGCGACGAAGCCGGCAACGCTCCAGACGATGACCCAGATGCGGTTGAGCGGAATGCCGATCGACTGCGCGGCCTGATGGTCGTCGGCCACGGCGCGCAGCGCACGACCGGTGCCGGTGTACTGGAAGAACGCAGCCAGGGCCGCGACCAGCAGCGCCGCCACTGCGGCCGCAACCAAGTCTTCCTGGCTCACCAGGACACCACCCTGGAATACCGACTCCAGCAGGAAGATCGGGTCCTTGGGCATGCCCACGTCGATCTTGTAGATGTCGGACCCGAACACCGTCTGGCCGAAGCCGTCGAGGAAGTAGGTGATGCCCAGTGTCGCCATCAGCAGCGTGATGCCTTCCTGATTGACGAGCTTGCCGAGTACGAGCCGCTCGATGATCCAGGCCGCTGCGATCATGACTGCCATCGCGCCGAGAAAGGCCAGCACATTGGCCAGGAAGCGACTGTCCAGGCCGGTGAGCTGTGGAATCCACTCCGCGAAGCGCGCCATCGCCAGTGCGGCAAACAGCACCATTGCGCCCTGTGCGAAATTGAAGACGCCCGAGGCCTTGAAGATGAGCACGAAGCCCAGTGCCACCAGGGCATAGAGCATGCCCGACATCAGCCCGCCGATCAGGGTTTCGAGGAAGAAAGCCATGGTCGTGTGCCCTCAGTGAGACGTGCCGAGGTACGCGCTGATCACGTCCTCGTTGGTGCGCACCTCGTCGGGGGTGCCGTCGCCGATCTTCTTGCCGTAGTCGAGCACCACCACGCGGTCGGAGATGTCCATCACCACGCCCATGTCGTGCTCGATCAGCACGATGGTGGTGCCGAACTCCTCGTTGATGTCGAGGACGAAGCGGCACATGTCCTGCTTCTCCTCGACGTTCATGCCGGCCATGGGCTCGTCCAGCAGCAGCACCTGCGGCTCCATGGCCAGCGCGCGGCCGAGGTCGACCCGCTTCTGCAGGCCGTAGGGCAGCCGCCCCACCGGCGTCTTGCGATGGGCCTGGATCTCGAGGAAGTCGATGATGTGCTCGACGAATTCGCGGTGGACCGTCTCCTCGCGCTCGGCCGGCCCCAACCGCAAGGCCTGCTGGAAGATGTTGCATTTCATCTTCATGTTGCGGCCGGTCATGATGTTGTCGATCACGCTCATGCCCTTGAACAGCGCCAGGTTCTGGAACGTGCGCGCCACGCCCATCTCGGCCACCTGGCGCGAGTTCATGTGGCTGAAGGTCTGGCCGCGGAAGGTGATCGAGCCGTGCTGGGGCGTGTAGACACCGTTGATGCAGTTGAGCATCGAGCTCTTGCCAGCGCCGTTGGGCCCGATGATGGCGCGAACCTCATGCTCGCGCACGTTGAAGCTGATGTCGGTGAGCGCCTTGACTCCGCCGAAGGCCAGCGAGATGTTCTGGATATCGAGGATCACGTCCCCGGTCTGTCGCGCGCCCATCAGGCAGCCCTCTTTATCGCGGGAAACGTCTTCACGTCGCTGATCTTCAGCGTGGCCGACACGCTGCCGGTGCGGCCATCTTCGAACTTCACGGCCGTCTCGATGAACTGCTCGGTCTTGCCGCCGTACAGCGCGTCGATCAGCACGGCGTACTTGTCGGCAATGAAGCCGCGCTTGACCTTGCGCGTGCGGGTCATCTCGCCGTCGTCGGCGTCGAGTTCCTTGTGCAGCACCAGGAAGCGGCTGATCTGGCTGCCGGCGAGCTTGTCGTCCTGCGCCAGGTCGGCGTTCACCTTCTCCACGCACTCGCGGATGAGCTCGTAGACCTCGGGCTTGCCGGCCAGGTCGGTGTAGCCGGCATAGGGCAGGTTGCGCTTCTCCGCCCAGTTGCCAACGGCCTCGAAGTCGATGTTGATGAAGGCGCACACGTGGTCGCGGCCATCGCCGAAGGCCACGGCCTCCTTGATGTGCGGGAAGAACTTCAGCTTGTTCTCCACGTACTTCGGGGCAAACATGGCACCGTCGTTCGGGCCACCCTTGATGCGGCCGACATCCTTGGCGCGGTCGATGATCTTCAGGTGCCCACTGGCGTCGATGAAGCCGGCATCGCCGGTGTGGTACCAGCCCTCGGGCGTGAGCACTTCCGCGGTGGCGGCGGGGTTCTTGTAGTACTCCTTGAGCAGGCCCGGCGACTTGACGAGGATCTCGCCGGAGTCGGCCAGCTTGATCTCGACGCCATCGATGGGCACGCCCACCGTGTCGGCCTTGACCTCGTGGTCGGGTTGCAGGCAGACGAACACGGCGGTCTCGGTGGAGCCGTAGAGCTGCTTCAGGTTGATCCCCACCGAACGGTAGAACGTGAACAGGTCGGGCCCGATGGCTTCGCCTGCGGTGTAGGCCACTCGCACCCGAGAAAAGCCCAGCGTGTTGCGCAGCGGCCCGAAGATGAACAGGTTGCCCAGTTGCCACTTCAGGGTATCGATGAACGAAACCGGCTTGCCGTCCATGCGGGCCGGGCCCACACGGCGGGCCACCGCCATGCAGGTGTGGAACAACCACTTCTTGAACGCCCCGGCGTCTTCCATGCGGATCATCACGCTGGTGAGCAGCCCTTCGAAGATGCGCGGCGGGGCGAAGTAGTAGGTGGGGCCGACTTCCTTCAGGTCGATCATCACCGTGGCGGCCGACTCCGGGCAATTCACGACGTAGCCGCAGGCCAGCCACTGCGCGTAGCTGAAGATGTTCTGCCCGATCCAGGCCGGTGGCAGGTAGGCCAGTACCTCTTCGCTCTCGGTGAGCTGGTCGAACGACTTGCCGGCGTTGGCGCGATCGAGCAAGGTGAAGTGCGAGTGCACCACGCCCTTGGGGTTGCCGGTCGTGCCCGACGTGAAGAACATGGCCGCCACGTCTTGCGGTTCGCCGGTGGCCACCTCGGCATCGAAGAACTTGGGTTCGCGTGCGTGGCGGGCCTTGCCGGCTTCGATCAGGGCATCGAGCGATGCCAGCCCGGCCTCGTCGTACTTGCGCAGTCCGCGCGGGTCGTCGAACCAGATGCGCGCCAACTGCGGGCATTGCGGACGGATCTCGAGCAGCTTGTCGACCTGCTCCTGATCCTCCACCACCGCAAAGCACACATCGGCGTTGTTGATGGGGTACACGAACTCGGTGGCCACCGCGTCCTGGTACAGCGGCACGGGGATGGCGCCCAGGGCTTGCGCTGCCAGCATGGCCGCATACAGGCGCGGACGGTTCTCGCCGACCACGACGATGTGGTCGCCGCGGCGCAGCCCGGCCTCGGCCATGCCGCAGGCCAGGAAGCGCACCTCCTGGCTGAGCGCGCTCCAGGTGGTGGTCTGCCAGATGCCGTAGATCTTCTCGCGCAGGGCGGCGGCGTTCGGTCGCTGCCGGGCATGCTCGAGCATCAGTCGGGGAAACGTCGTTTGCACCAGCGACTCCTTCGTTGCGGGGCCCCGGGCCTGCAGGCCCGTGTTGTCATTGGAGGCGGATGCTAGGTGTTGGTTTGACGTCAGGATGTCGGTCCGACGACAATCCTAGGGTCTCACCCTAGCGGACTTTCCCCCATACCGTGACCCGACCCGTGACGCCATTGCGCGAGCGTGCGCGCGCGCCGACTCCGGCCGAGCTCGACTCGATTCCGTGGCTGCGCGCGCTCGACGAACCCGACCGCCACCGTGCGGCCGATTCATTGATGGTGGCCACCGCGCTGCCCGGTGATCGCATCTGCCGGGTCGGGCGGCCACCCACGTACTGGTTCGGGGTGATCGAGGGCCTGCTGAAGATGAGCAACGACAGCCGGGGCGGCGCCCAGGTCACCTTCACCGGCATTCCGCCTGGCGCGTGGTTCGGCGAGGGCACGCTGCTCAAGCGCGAGACCTATCGCTACCACATCGAGGCCTTGCGCAAGAGCGTGGTGGCCGGGCTGCCCATGGCCGAGTTCCTGGCGCTGCTCGATCGCAGCATTCCGTTCAACCGCTTCGTGATGAACCAGCTCAACGAACGGTTGGGCCAGTTCATCGCAGCCCGCGAAATCGACCGCCAGAGCCACCCGGACGTGCGCGTGGCGCGCAACCTCGCCGCGCTGTTCCACCCGGTGCTCTACCCCGGCGTGGGCACGCTGCTGCGCATCACGCAGCAGGAGCTGGCCTACCTGGTGGGGCTGTCGCGACAGCGCACCAATGAAGCCCTGAGTGCGCTTCGTTCCAGGGGACTCATACGCGTGGACTACGGTGGCGTGCG
Organism: Aquabacterium sp.; assembly: GCA_023150345.1. Taxonomy (GTDB): domain Bacteria; phylum Pseudomonadota; class Gammaproteobacteria; order Burkholderiales; family Burkholderiaceae_C; genus Pseudaquabacterium. The sequence goes on along the minus strand of JAKLLB010000017.1, from coordinate 28,719 downwards.
TGTGCTCGACCTGGACGGGCTGCGCCGCTACGACAACGAGGCTGGCACAAACGAAACAGGCCGGGCGCGGCAGTGAAGCGGTCCTGATACGGGCGCGGCCGATCATGGCGGCACACACCCTGTAGGAGCCCCGCCATGAACCGCACCATCCGCCTTTCCGCTGCCACCGCTGCTGCCCTGCTGGCCACCGGCCTGGCCCAGGCGCAGGATCCTGTGCGCGCCAGCTTTGACCGCATGCTCGATCACACCGCATGCACCTGCGTGGCCGCCGTGCCCGCCCAAGCCTCCGCAGCCCACGACCCGCTGCTGGCCGCGATGGTGCAGCCGCTGCGCGACGGCATGCCGGCCCAGGCCGTGAACTGGGCCCGCCACGACGCTGCCGGTGCATCCTTCGAGCGCATGCTGGCACATGTGGCCAGCACCCACCGCCCGTTGGTGCCGCAGCCCGCCTTGGAAGACCCGCTGGTCCTCGCTCTGGTCGAGCCCTTGCGCGAGTCGCTGATCGCCGAGGCGCGCGCGCGGCGCACCCAGGTGGCCGCAGCCGCTCGCTGATCCGTCGCTTCCTGGCCGCGCTGGGTGCTGCACGGCCCGTGGGGGATCAGGCCACGGGCTGGTCCGTGTTCAGGCAGCCGCCCGTCACATGGCCCACGGGCACGTGATCGGCGGCGCTCAGCACATGGCGGCTCTGATCGTCGAAGAAGAAGTCGGGCTCGAACTCGCGCAGGAACTCACCCTTGGGCAACCCGCCCAGGAACATGGCTTCATCGACATCGATGCGCCCGTCCATCAGCGTGCGGATGGCCCGCTCATGCGCTGGCGCGCTGCGCGCCGTCACCAGAGCCGTGCGGATGCGCATGCCCGCCGGGTCGGCCGCCTCGCGCAACTGGTGCAAGGCCCGCAGCAGCGGCAGGAACGGACCCGGCGGCAGCGGCGTGCCGGCCAGGCCGGCCTCGTGTGCCTGGAACGCATCGAGGCCATCGCGCTGGTACACGCGCTCGGCCTCGTCGGAAAACAGCACGGCATCGCCGTCGAAGGCGATGCGCAGCTCGCGCGGATGGGCATCGCTGGCCCGCGCCGCATGCGGCAGCACCCGCGCAGCGGGCACGCCGGCATCCAGCGCCGATCGAACATCGGCCTCGTTGGCAGACAGGAACAACCGTGCCGCCAGCGGGCGCAGGTAACGCCAGGGTGACTCGCCCCTCGTGAACACGCCGCGCTCGACCGGCAGCCCGTAGTGCTGGCAGGAGCGGAACACGCGCAGCCCCGACACCGGGTCGTTGCGCGACAGCACCACCACCTCCACGCGCGAACCCGGCACATCGCCGTTGAACGCCAGCAGCTTGCGAACCAGCGAAAAGGCCACCCCCGGCGGCGCCGGCTGCTCCAGTCGCTCGAGCTGCAGCCGCATGTAGGCGCGATCGTCGGCGGCCTCGAACACCCGGTTCTCGTCCTCGAAATCGAACAACGCACGCGAAGACAGCGCGATCACCAGGCGCTTGGGGTCGGGCAGGGGCATGGGGGGATGATAGGCGCACCCCGTGCCACGCCGAGCTGCAGCTGCCTACTGCACGAAACCGATGGGCGCGCGTTTGCCGTGCGCCTCGGGCAGGTCGCGCGGTTCGATGCGGTCGCGGCCGTCGAGCCGGGCGTTGCCGAAGGCCGTCATCCAGGCACGGCGCATCTCGCGCGGAGCCAGTTCGGCCATGCACGCGAGCACTGGCTCGGCCGGCTCGGGCTCGAAGCGGCGACCCCAGTCGTGCTGGCCGCGGATGCCGTCGTACAGGCGCCGCGCGATCGCGCGTGCAGCGTCGCGGTCGGGCATGCGCACTTCGTACACGTTCACCCGGTTCAAGATGGGCTCGGGTATGGAGCGCTCGTCATTGGCCGTGGCCACCCAGATGACCTGGCTGGCGTCGACGGCGACCTCGGCGAACTCGTCGATGAAGGTGCCGGCGGTCTCGTGCTCGAGCAGGCTGTACAACGCGCCCAACGGGTCGTAGGCGTGCTCGCCGCGGGCCTTGTCGATCTCGTCGACCACCATGACCGGGTTGGCATACTGGCCTTCGACCAGCGTCTCGAATACCTTGCCTGGCCGCGCGCCCTTCCATTGGGACGACGCCCCGCTGAGCACCCATCCAGCGGTGAGCGAGCTCATCGAGACGAAGCCCATGCCGGTGCCCAGCAACTGGGCGACTTCCCGCGCGAAGTGGGTCTTGCCCACGCCCGGCGGGCCCAGCAGGAGCATGGGCGTGATCTCGAGTGCGTCGCGGCTGTCGTGGCACAGCGCCAACTGGCGGCGGATGTCGTCCAGTGCCTCGTGGAAGTTGGGCAGCTCGTCGTACAGGTGGTCCATCGCCGGTACGCCCGAAGGCTTGACCTGGAAGCGCTGCGGCCCCTTTTCGAGCATGCGCTCGTAGGTGTTGCGCAGACTTTCGTGTTCCTTGTTCGGCAGGCGGTTGAGCCGGCGCTCGACGTCCTCGCAACGGTAGACCGACCTCAGGTTGGCGATGGGAATGCCGCCGCGGGCGGCGCTGGCCACGGGCACCAGTTCGGTGCCGGTGAGGGTGGGCGACGAAGTGGACATGGCGGACCTCCACGATCTCGGCCACCGTATTGCAGCAAGGCCGGCCCTGATGCGACCCCCCGAAAAGCACCGGGTTCCGTGCGTTGTTGGCTGCCCGGCGCCGCCGCGTGGCACAGGTCACGCGTGGGATGTGCGCAACAAACGATACCCTTGGTTGCGTGCGGTGCAGCATTGCTGAAACGGACGTTGGCGAGACTTCATGCCAGGGTGGCCATGTGAACCGCCCACGACTGCCGGAGCCAGCCATGTCCCGATCGACCGCCCACCTGCACAGCGACCCCTCCTGGATGTACCGCAGCGAGGCGTTCGCCGAAGATCTCCCTGCGGCGCCCGGCGTTGTGGGTCTTGCGCCATCCGGTGCCGAAACGACGACGCGTCGATCGCTGCGTGCCATCGGCTGGTATGTGGCGACGGTCGCGCTGGCGCTGCTGGCAGCCTGGCCGGCAGCGTCCCGCTGGGCCTGAGGCACTTGCGGCCGGCGCCCTTGCCGGACTGCCGCGCCTGAGTCCAAGCAGGCGGGCGCAGTTCCAGCTGAACCCCCTCGGCGGACGCCACCGTGTTCGCGGGCCCGCGCGTGCCCTGAAACACTTGAAACCTGGATGCCGCCGCCGTGCAGCGCCAGTGAAACCGAGCTCGCCGACCATGACCTTCATGACCAACCTGTTGCATGCCGCTGCCGATGGCTATCATCGCGCCGGGTCCGTGGCGGCCCTGGGGGAAGGACCGATGCGTCAAGCCGAGACCCCACCCCAGTTGCTGGTGGTGGATGACGAATCCGAGTTGCGGTCGCTTCTGGTGGAGTATTTCAGCCGGCACGGTTTCGCGGTGCGCGCCGCGCCGCAAGCCGCCGCGGCGCGCGAAATGCTGGCCCAGCGCCTGCCCGACGTGGCCATCCTCGATGTCAACATGCCTGGCGAGAACGGGCTGTCGCTGGCGCGCTGGCTGCGCGATACCCATCCCCGGGTCGGCCTGGTGATGCTGACCACGGCCGGCGAGGCGATCGATCGCATCGTCGGCCTCGAACTCGGCGCCGACGACTACGTGCCCAAGCCGTTCGAAACGCGCGAGTTGCTGGCGCGGGTCCGGTCGCTGCTGCGGCGCATCGGCAGCGTCGCCGCAGTTGCCGAAGCCGGGCCCGATGCGGCGGCACCGTCGGGCGCAGCCGATCCGGGGCACCGGATCGCATTCGGCGCCTGCATGCTCGACCTGGACGAACGCCGCCTGTTCGGCGCTGACGCCCAGGAGATCGCCATCACGGCGGCCGAGTTCGACCTGCTGGCGCTGTTCGCGCGTCACCCGAACCGCCCGCTCAACCGTGACCAGATCATGGAGCAGGCCCATAACCGGGGCTGGGACGTCTTCGATCGCTCGATCGACCTGCGCATCATGCGGTTGCGCCGCAAGATCGAGCGCAACCCCGACAAGCCCGAAGTGCTGAAGACGGTCCGCAACGTGGGATACGTGTTCGTGCCCGGTACACACTGATGGACCCGCCGGTCGACGCTGGCCGCCCACCGGCACGGCTCGACGAAACCGGCCGCTATCGCCTGTCGCCCGACATACCGGCCGAAGGGCTGGTGCGGCGCTACAGGCAGCAGCTGGCGCTGATCGTGGCGCCCTTGCTGCTGCTGCTGCTGGTGCTGGCTGCGTGGCAGCTGTGGCAGGCACGCGGTGCCGCCGTGGCCGATCTGGAACGGCAGGCCACACAGCAGGCGGCGTCGCTGCAGCTGCTGGCGCGCACCGTGAGCGAGCATGTGGCAGACCTGCGCTGGCAGGCCGAGCGCACCCTGGCCCCGGGCGCTGCTGGTTCACCCGATGCGGCGTTGCTGCAGGCATTGCAGCCGCGCGCCGCGACCGGTGCCGGCATCGACGGCTACGCGCTCGATGCCTTGCCGCCGCTGCTGCACGCCGGCAGCGCGCAGTGGGTGTGGTCGCGCCCCGAAGCGCCCGGCGCTGACGCGCTGGCCGCATCCCAGGTGCTCGGTCGGGTGGCCGAAGTCGCACATGCGCGCCATCCCGAGCTGGCCGGCTCGCGATGGGTGGCATGGCCTGAGCGCTGGGTGGCCGGCTATCCGTTCGAGCCCAGCTCGGCCTTGTTCGAGCGCTGGAAGGCGGGCAGTGCGGCTGAGCTGCTCGCCCGGCTGATGGCTGACGAGGCGTTCTCGGCCGGGCGCCCGCAGGAGAACCCGCAGCGCGTCACCTACTGGACGGGCATCCGTACACCCAACATGGGCGAAGCGCCTCAGATCGAGCATGCCGCGCCGGTGTACGACGGTGACGAGTTTCGCGGCGTGGTGTCGACCCGCATCCGACTCGAGACCATCGCACGGGCGGCTGCTGCTGCGCTGAAGGGTCAGGCGGCTGCGCCCTGGTGGGTGTTATCGGCGCGCGGCGAACTGCTCGCGGCACACGAGGCCCGCAGCCCGGCGCCAACGCTGCAAGCCGCCGACCTGGCATCGATGAGGCAGGCCGGCGGTCGGGCCGGCGGGTACGGCGGATTGCGGGCGGTGGCGATCGATACCCCTGACGCGCCCTGGACACTGGTGGTCGCGCGCACCGACGCCGCGCTGCTGGCGCAGGCCCTGCCCGGGCTGCTGCCGTTTGCGCTGATGGCGCTGGGCTTGTTCGGGCTGTTCCTGCAGGCGCAGTCGTTGCTGCGTCGCCGGCTGATCGAGCCTGCGCTGGGCGTGATGGGCTACTTGCACGACAAGTCCGTCGACCCGTCCACGCCCGAGCCCGACCTTCCGGCGCGGTGGCGGCCGTGGGCCCGCGTGGTGACCCGCGCCATCGACGAGCAACGTGCCGCGCGTGCCGCCGAGCGACGCAGCGAGGCACTGAAGTCGGCCATCGTCGATCACGCGCTGGCCGCGCTGGTGGCCACCGACGCGCAGGGCCGGATCGTGGAGTTCAATCCGGCGGCAGAGGCCATGTTCGGGCACCGGCGCACGTCGGTGCTGGGCAAGGCTGCGTCTGAGGTGATCGTGCCTGCGCGCCACCGCGCAGCCCATGATGCCGGACTGCGCCGGGCCGCCGCCGGTGGGCCCACGCGACTGCTCGGCCGCCGCGTGGAGATGAACGCGCTGCGCAGCGATGGCAGCGAGTTCCCGGTCGAAATGCTGCTGTGGCGGGCCGATGTGGCGGGGGCCGCGCTGTTCACGGCCTCGCTGGTCGATCTGTCGGAGAGACGCCGGGCGGCCACGGAGATCGAGCGTCAGCGCGAGGCGCTGCGGCAGGCCGAGAAGCTCAGTGCCATGGGCGGGCTGCTGGCCGGCGTGGCGCACGAGCTGAACAACCCGCTGGCCATCGTTCAGGGGCGTGCGGCGCTGCTGGAGGAGAAGGCCGCCGCCCACCCCGACCTGCATGCCGATGCCCAGCGCATTCGCGACGCGGCCGAGCGCTGCGGCCGCATCGTGCGCACCTTCCTCAACATGGCGCGCAGCCGCCCCACACAGCGGGCGCCGGTGGCCTTCAACGACATGGTGCGTGCCGCTGCCGAGATGCTGGCCTACACGTGGCGCAGCCACGGCATCGAGCTCGAGCTCGACCTTGCCGATGACCTGCCGCACGTGAACGCCGATGCCGACCAGATCGGTCAGGTGGTGCTGAACCTGTTGATCAATGCCCAGCAGGCGCTGATGGCGCACCAGGGCGAGCGCAAGGTTCGACTGAGCACCGGCATGGAGCCGATGCGCGCGGGCCGTCAGCCGCGGGTCTGGTTGCGCGTGGCCGACAGCGGGCCCGGCGTGGACGAGCAGGCGGCCGAGCGCATCTTCGAGCCGTACTTCACCACCAAGACCAGCGATGCCGGCACCGGCATCGGGCTGGCCATGTCGCGCTCACTGGTGCGCGACCACGGTGGCAACCTGGCGCTCGAATCGGTCAGGCCCCTGGGCGGTGCGTGCTTCCGGCTCAGCTTGCCGCTGTCGGGCGAGGCGGGGCCTGAAACCGCCGCGATGCACCTGGCCGACGAGGGCGCCGGTGCAGCGCAGGCGCGTGTACTCGTGGTCGACGACGAGCCCCAGGTGGCCGAGCTCATGCGCGACATGCTCGAGACCGCGGGCCACGAGGTCGCGGTGGCCGAGTCGGCAGCCGTGGCGCTGGAGTTGCTCGACACGGCCCGCTTCGATGCCATCGTGAGCGACCTGCGCATGCCCGACATGGACGGTGCACAGCTGTGGCAGCACGTGAACCGATCGCATCCCGGTCTGACCCGGCGCATGCTCTTCATCACCGGCGACACGCTGTCGGAAACCAGCCAGCAGTTCCTGGTTCAGTCCGGTTGCCCACGATTGGACAAGCCATTCAGCAAGGCCGACCTGGTGTCGGCGGTCACCGCGGTACTCGCATGACGGCGCCACCGCGCCGGCCGGGCGAGGCTGCGCCGGTGCCCACACACGCCGAGCCCACCGAGCAGTCGCTGCACCAGGCGGCGCGGCGACTGCTGTGGACACTGTCGGTGCCTGTGTTCGCCTTGTTGGGTGTGCTCACGGTGGCCCAGTACCGGCAGGGCCTGCACGAGTCGGAGCAGGGCCTGCTGGCGCGCCTGGACCAGCGCGCGCTCGAGCTGGCACAACTGGCGCGGCCGGCAAGCGATCATGTGCACGACCTGCGCGAGCTGATGCGGCAACGCTGGCATGAGCCGCCCGATGCAGGTCCTGCGCTCGGTCTGGCCCTGGGTCCGCGACACCTGGGAGCGGCTGCCGATGGCTGGACGCTCGATGCGGCGCCCGGCAGCGCCAGGGCGCGCTACGGGCAAGTGTGGTGGGCGCAGCCGGACCGTCGCGCGCCGCCACCGCTGTGGCTGCACCGGGCGGCCGCATTCGTCGAACATGCGCGCGTGGCCCACCAGCGTGCGCCCGGCTTCGAGGCCACGTGGTTTGCCGCCGTGGACACCAACACCTCGTTCGGTTATCCGTGGATCAGCACCGATCGCATCGTGCAGGCCATGGGCACGCGCGGCCTGACCGCGATGGCCTCGGTGCGCGAGCAGGCCAGTGACTCCAGCCGCCAGTGGCTCGAAAGCCATGCGCCGCGCACCACCTGGTGGGGTGTGCCCGATGTCAGCCAGCTGCACGGCCAGCTGGTGGTGTCCCACGGGGCCATGCTGTTGGTCGATGGTGTGTTCGTCGGCGAGATTTCGGTCGATTTCCGGCTCGATGCACTGCAGCAGCGGGTGCAGGCGTGGACCGGCAGTGAGGCGGGACGCTGGTGGATCGTCGGCGACGAGCGCCACGTGCTGGCCGATGCCGTGTCGCCCCTGCTGCCGGCTGCGGGTCAGTCGTGGGCGCCCGGGCGCAGCCGCGAGGCGCTGCGATCGGGGCTGGCCGACCATCTGCCGGCCGGACTGCCGGTCGCGCTGGCGCAGCAGGCGTTGCGCGCGCCGGGTCGCCTGCTGCGCGACGCCGGCTGGCTGGTGGCGGCTGGGCACCACCCGGACTCGCCGTGGTCCACCCTCGCCGCGGTCCCACTGTCGTCCGTTCGTGCCGAGGTGCTCGCCGGGCTCGCGCCCAACGCACTTCTGGCGGTGGCGCTGGTGGCCGCGTTCCTGGTGGGCCAGTGGCGGGTCTCGCGTCGGTTTCGTCACATCCGCCACCTGGAGGATCGCCGCGAGGCCTTCACCGCCGCAATAGTGGATGGTGCGCTGGCCGCCATCGTCGCGACCGATGCGCACGGGCGGATCGTCGAGTTCAACCGGGCGGCCGAGACGATGTTCGGCCGGCGCCGCGGCGAGGTCATCGGCCAGTCGGCTGGCCTGCTGTTCGCCGAGCACCTGCGCGAGGGCGACGTGGGGAATTTGCTCGAGCTCGTGGGCGGCCAACAGGAACGCCACCTCGGCGAGCGCGTCGAGCTTGTCGGGCTTCGATCGGGCGGACAAGAGTTCCCGGTCGAACTCGTGCTGTGGCGCACCGAGCACGGCGGCGAGGTTCACTTCTCGGCGTCGATGGTCGATCTGAGCGAGCGCCAGCAAGCCCAGCATGAGATCGAGCGCCAGCGCGAGGCGTTGCGCCAGAGCGAGAAGCTCAGCGCCATGGGCGGCCTGCTGGCTGGTGTGGCTCACGAACTCAACAACCCGTTGGCGGTGGTGATGGGGCGCGCCGGGTTGCTCGAGGAAAAGCTGCAGGACGCCCAGCTGCGCAGCGACGCCACCCGGATCCGCGAGGCCGCCGAGCGTTGCGGCCGCATCGTGCGCACCTTCCTGAACATGGCTCGCAGCAAGGCGCCCCAGCATCGGCCGGTGCAGCTCAACGAACTGGTGCGGGCAGCGGTGGACATGCTGGGCTACACGTTCCGCAGTCACGGCGTGGAGGCCACGCTCGAACTGGCCCCTGGGCTGCCGCAGGTACAGGCCGACGGCGACCAGATCGGACAGATCGTGTTGAACCTGCTGGTCAACGCCCAGCAGGCCTTGGCCGCAGCCGAGCCACCGCGGCGCGTGTGGATCAGCACCGGCGTCGAGGCGCCGCGGCCGCAACGTCCCGCCCGGGTGTGGTTGCGTGTGAGCGACAACGGACCCGGCGTGCCCGCGGCAGCCCGCGAGCGGCTGTTCGATCCCTTCTTCACCACCAAGTCCGAGGGTATGGGCACGGGCCTGGGCCTTTCGGTGTCGCGTTCGATCGCGCAGGCCCACGGCGGCGACCTGCAGCTCGAGGCCCCCGCAGCACGGGGTGGCGCCTGCTTCCGGTTGAGCTTGCCTTTGGCGGCGCCGACCGAGCTGCCCACGCCGACCGTTGGCACGCCGCTGCCTCACGAGGCGCCGGCGCTGGCGCGGGTACTGGTCGTCGACGACGAACCCGAGATCGCGCAACTCATGCGCGACATGCTCGAGTCGGCCGGGTACGAGGTTGCGACGGCGGAGTCGGGCGCCGTGGCACTGGAGATGCTGGACATGACCCGATTCGATGCCGTGGTGAGCGACTTGCGCATGCCCGACATGGATGGCGCGGCTCTGTGGCGCGAAGTGCGCGAGCGCCAGCCCGAGCTCGCCAGGCGCATGCTGTTCGTCACAGGCGATACCTTGTCGCCCGGTGCTCGCCAATTCCTCGACCAGACCGGATGCGACAGCCTGGACAAACCGTTTGCGCGCGCTGACCTGCTCGCCCGAGTCGGGCGCACGCTGGCGGCAGGCGCGACGAATCCAACGGCTGGCGCTATCGCACCCAGGTATTGAGCTGAATGATGGGCAGCAGCACGGCCAGCACGATCAGCATGACGACCGCCCCCATGGCCACGATGAGCAGCGGTTCAAGCAGCGTGGCCAGCGCCATCGCCCGACGCTGAACTTCGGCGGCCAGCTGGCGTGCCGCACGGTCGAGCATCTGGGGCAACTGGCCGGTCTGCTCGCCCAGGCGCGCAAACATCGCCAGCAGGCCAGGGAAGCGCTTGCGTGCGGCCAGCGCTGACGCGAGCGGGGCTCCTTCGCGCACCTGGACCAGGGCGTCGAGCGCGTCGGCACGCAAGGCCCGGTTGCCCAGGGTTTCCGCGGCGGCCTGCAGCGCCTTCAGGATGGGAACGCCAGCATTGGCCAGCATGGCCAGCGTGCCGGCGAAGCGCGCCGCGTTGTAGCCACGCGCGAGCTTGCCCACGAGGGGCAGGCGCAGCCAGGCTGCATCGAAGCGCTCGCGCAGTGCCGGCCGCCTCAGGGCCAGACCGAGCGCGACCAAGCCACCGATCGCAGCCAGCAGAACGGCCCAACCCCACTGCCGAACGAAGGCGCTGAATCCGAGCATCACCACCGTCAGCAGGGGCAACGCGCGCTTCTGGCTGGTGAAGACGCTGGCGACCTGTGGCACCACATAGGTCACCAGGAAGGTGACGATCACCACGGCGATCAGCGAGACGATCGCCGGGTACAGTGCGGCCCCCAGCAGGCGGGCACGCAGTGCCTGGCGCTCTTCCAAATCGGTGGCCAGCCGCTCGAGCACTGCTCCCAGAGCGCCGCTTTGCTCGCCGGCGGCCACCACGGCGCGGTAGACCTCGTCGAATTCCCGCGGTGCGCTGGCCAGTGCCCGCGCAAACGGCGAACCGGCGTTGACCTCGGCGCGCAGATGAGCCACCAGATCGCGCTGCGGCGGGTCTTCGGCCTCGTCGGTCAGCACCGTCAGGGCCCGCTCGAGCGGCAGGCCGGCGCCGACCAGACCCGCGAGCTGGCGGGTCCAGACCGTGAGCGTGGTGGTGCTGAACACCCGTCGCGCAAATCGGTTGCGGGTGCCGGTTGCCTGCGCCGCCGCGACCGGCGCGACAGCCAGGGGCACCAGCGCCTGGCCGCGCAGCAAGCCACGTGCGGCACGGGCGTTTTCGGCCTCCACGATGCCGGTCTTCGACTTGCCGTCGGCGTCGAGCGCGTCGTACTTGTAGGCAGGCATGGGTGAACAGGGCCGCGGCGAGTCGATCGCGCAATCACTCGCGGGTGACCCGCAGCACTTCTTCGGCCGAAGTGATGCCCTCGGCCACCAGGCGCTCGCCATCCTCGCGCATCGGGATGTAGCCGGCCTCCCTGGCCGCGTGCAGCAGGGCGCTCTCAGGCGCCCGGTTGTGGATCAGCGAGCGTATCGCGTCGTCGGCCACCATCAGTTCGTAAACGCCGGTGCGGCCCTTGTACCCAGTGTGGCCGCACTCGGGGCAGCCCACCGGATGCCAGCGCCCGGCGTCGTCCGGCCGGCGGCACGACGGGCACAACTTGCGCACCAGTCGTTGTGCCTGCACGCCCAGCAATGAACTGCTGAGCAGGAACGGCTCCACGCCCATGTCGATCAGGCGAGTCACCGCGCTGGGGGCGTCGTTGGTGTGCAGTGTGGCCAGAACAAGGTGACCGGTCAGCGAGGCCTGGATCGCGATCTGCGCCGTCTCGAAGTCGCGGATCTCACCGATCATGATCACATCCGGATCCTGGCGCAGGATCGCGCGCAGGGCCTTCGCGAACGTGAGGTCGATCTTCGGGTTCACCTGAGTCTGGCCGATGCCGGGTAATTCGTACTCGACCGGGTCCTCGACCGTCAGGATGTTGGTGCCCGCGGTGTCGATTCGGCCCAGGCTGGCATACAAGGTGGTGGTCTTGCCCGATCCGGTCGGGCCGGTGACCAGCACAATTCCATGCGGCTGGTGGACCAGACGGTCGAACGCCGCCAGAACCAGCCCGCTCATTCCCAGCGCCTCGAGCGTGAAGCGCGACTCGGTCTTGTCGAGCAGGCGCAGTACGGCCCGTTCACCGTGGGCCGAAGGCAGCGTGGACACACGCACATCCACCGCCCGCCCGCCGATGCGCAGGGAGATGCGTCCGTCCTGCGGCAGCCGCTTCTCGGCGATGTCGAGCTCTGCCATGATCTTCAGGCGCGAGATGAGTGCTGCGTGCAGTGCCTTGTTGGGCTGCACCACCTCGCGCAGCGTGCCATCGATGCGAAAGCGCACCGCGCTGGATCGCTCGTAGGGCTCGATGTGGATGTCGCTGGCGCCGTCCTTGGCCGCCTGCGTGAGCAGGGCGTTGAGCATGCGGATGATGGGGGCATCGTTGGCCGCCTCGAGCAGGTCTTCCACTGCTGGAAGGTCTTGCAGCAACTTCGACAGGTCGACCGCGCTCTCGACTTCGCCGACCACCACGGCCGCGCTCGATTCGCCGCCCGCATAGGCCGCTGCGATGCGCTCGGCCAGCGTGGTGGCGTCCTGGAGCTCGAAGCGATCGATGCCGTGCACGCGCACGACTTCGGCCAGTGCCGACGCGGCGGTGGTCTCCGACGCCCACAGCACGCGCTGGCCGCCGTCGTCCTCCAGGAGCAGCGCATGCGCCTTGGCCCAGGCGTACGGCAGGGGATGGCGGGATGCCATGTTCAGGACCCCAGGCCTCAGCGTGCCGGAGCACTGCCGACGGCCGACGCAGGCGCGGCGGGGACGGCAGGCGCCGCATCGAGCGGCGCGGTGCGCATCGGCTGACTGGCCTCGGGTGTGGGCGGCAGCACCGGCGCGCGATCCACCTGCAGCAGCAGGTTGGGACTGGGTTGCGTGGCGCCTTGGCGCGCCCGGATCTGGTCGTAGCGGTCCAGCGAGAAGCGAGCCGCACTGGTGGCGTCGCGCATGACGACGGGCCGCAGGAACACCATGAGGTTGGTGCGCTTGCGGGTGCGGCTTTCGCTGCGGAACAGGCCACCCACCAGGGGCAGGTCGCCCAGCAACGGCACTTTGCTGCGCGTGGTCGTGTAGTTGTCTTCGATCAGTCCACCGAGAACCAGGATCTGGCCGTCGTCCACGGTCACGGTCCCTTCGATGGAGCGCTTGGTGGTGGAGGGGCCGGCGTTGCTGGTGCCGGCGGCGGTGTCGCTCTTGACGCTGCTTTGCTCCTGGTAGATCTGCATCCGGATCGCGCCGCCTTCGCCGATCTGCGGCCGGATGCGCAATGTGATGCCCACGTCCTTGCGCTCGATCGTCTGGAACGGATTGGTCGTGGAAGTGCCGGTGTTCGTGAACTGCCCGGTGATGAAGGGCACGTTCTCGCCCACGACGATCTTGGCTTCTTCGTTGTCCAGCGTGATCAAGTTGGGCGTCGACACGACGTTGGTCTGCGACTGGCTCTGCAGCATGCGCAGGATGGCGGTCAGCGAGGTCACGCCGTTGAGCGTGCGCACCAGGCCCACGTTCAGGCCCTCACCGAGGTTGAGCGTGCCCTGGGCGAGATCCGAGTTGATGCTGATGATCCCGGGCGAGGCACTGCTGGGCAGGTTCTGCGCCGCTTGGATCGAGCGGTTGCCGTCGGCGCCGAGGATGCCCAGCCACTGGAAGCCGAAGTCGGCGGCATCGCCCCCGGCGACTTCGACGATCATGCTTTCGATGTAGACCTGGGCGCGGCGGGAGTCGAGCTGATCGATCACCTTGAGCATCTGGCGATACAACGGCTCGGGCGCCGTGATCACCAGCGAGTTGGTCGCCGCATCGGCTTGAACGAGTCCCCCGGTCGAGGGCTCGGCCGAGGCCGCCACTGGCGTCGTTGCGGCGGTGCTGGCTGTGCTTGCAGTCGCACCCGTGGTGGGCGTTGCCGTGGTCGACGGCGCCAGTGCCCTCGTCGCGGTCAGGCCTGCCGTCGAGCCACCGGCACCGCCGGATGCTGCAGCGGCACCGAACGCCGCGCGCAGCACCGTGGCCAGCTTGGCCGCGTCCGCGTTCTTCAGGTGCACGACGTGTATGTCGCCGGCCGGGCCGGCACCGGGGCGGTCGAGCTGGGCGATCAGCTTGCGCAGGTTGGCCAGGCGCACGGCGCTGCCAGTGCGCACGATGAGCGAGTTGCTGCGTGCGTCGACGATCACGCTGGTGCCCGTGCCGGTGGCTTGTGGGCCCGCCACGGCCGCCGTCGACCCCTCGCCGAGCTTCTGCAACAGAGCGGCGATGTCGGCGGCCACGGCATGCTGCAGCGCCACAACCTCCACCTCGGCGGCTGCCGGCTGGTCCAGCGCCGCGATGATGCGCCCGATGCGCGCCAGGTTGTCGGCGTAGTCGGTGATCACCAGCGTGCCGTTGCCGGCATTGGCGTTGATGGTGTTGTTGGGGCTGATCAGCGGCCGCAGCACGGCCACGAGGTTGTTCGGGTTCTCGTGGTTCAACCGGAACACCTGGGTGATGACCTGGTCGCCGCGCGCCTGCACGGTGCCTATTGACACCGTGCCGGCCTGCAGCTTGGCTTCGGCCTCCGGGACCACCTTGAGCAAGCCGTTGTTGTCCACCAGCGCGAAACCCAGGCCACGCAGCGCGGCGAGGTAGCTGTAGTACGCCTCGCGCACCGGGATCGGCTGCTCGCTGTAGACCGTGATCGTGCCCTTGACGCGCGGGTCAACCAAGATGGGCTGGTCGATGAGCGCCGAAATGGCTCGGGTGACGGCCTCGACATCGGCGTTCACGAAGTTGAGCGTCACGGGTGCACCCTGGCGGATGCGCGGTACCGGCGCCTCGGTCTGCGGCGCAGCGGGTGCCGCGGCCGCGGTCGGTGCGGGTGCCGGCCACAGGCACGCCGCGAGGCAAGCCGCGGACAGCCGCACGGATGTAGGGGAGGGCTTGCGCATGGTCATCCGATCGAAATGACGGTCGACGCGCCCTGGCGTCGGCCGATGATGTTGAGCAGGCTGGCCAGGGCCGCGGCTTCGGCGGGGCTGGCCTGGGCCTCGCCGCGAAAACGCAGTCGCGCGCCTGTCCATTGGCCCGAACCCGTCAGGCGCAGCGGCCCGTGCAGCGTGGTCAGCGCCAGAGCCGCGGATTCGCTGCCGTCGGCCTGGCCGCGGATCACGACCCGGTAGCTGCCCAGCGGCTCGATGGGGGACAGCCTCGACGACACGTCGTGCAAGGCGAGTCCCAGTTCGCCGTCCAGCCGCACGCGCCCCTGGACCCAATGCACCTGCAGCCCTGGTGTGGCGACCTCCATCCGGCCGTCGAGCTGCAGTGTGTTCCAGGGTGTGCCCAGCCCGGCGATCCAGCGCGCGGGCCAGTGGCCCAGACCCTGGGGTCGCGGCGGCACGTCCAGCCGAAGTGAGCGCCAGCCCGGTCGCAACTGCAGGTGCAGCTGACCGTGGAGACAGCAGGCATGAATGGCTGTGATCTTCAGGCCGCTCCAGTTCGGTGTCAGGCGCCAGTACAAGCGGCCGGGCAGGGCCGACGCATCTCGGCTGCCCGGACCCCCGCCCAGGACAAGGACGGCGTCACCGTTCCAGATGCTGCCGCGCGCTTCGGCCAGTAGCACCCGTTGACCGGTCGCGTGCTGCACGGCGTCGGCCAGCCACTGCGCAGGGGCGAATCGCACGACGCCCAGCACGGCGCCTGCGGCGATGCCCGCCCAGGCCCAGCGACGGCCGGCTCGCTGGGCCCGCTGCCAGCGTCGCTCTTCGTCCACGGGGAAGCGTCGTCGCCTCAGCATGCTGCCCTCACCGCTGGCCCGAAAACGCCAGTACGACGCTGCCGGTGTAGCCCCCCTGCGGGGTGCGGTTGAGCTGGGCCTCGATCACGCGAACCCGGGCCGCGGCGCGAACTTCGGCCAGCCACAGCGCCAGTTGCGTGCCGTCCAGACCGTTGAGCGTCAAGACGGCGCGGTCGCCCTGGAGCATCAGCCGCGCCTTGTCGCCCAGTCGGACGACCGCGGCGGTGAGCAGTGCCTGCGCTTGCGCAGCCGCCAGCGGGGGGGTCGCCCGCAGCGCTTGCGCTTCTGCGGCAAGCGCCTGCATGTGCTCCATTTGTCGTTCGAGCGCCGCCCGCTGGGCGGGCGCCTGGCGCAGCGTGCCCAATGCCGGTGCCAAGGCAACCGCCCACAGCAGGTAGGCACCGATGACCGCGGCGGCCAGGGCCAGCGCCTGGCGCTCGCGTCCGGTGCGGGCCGCCCAGGCTGCCTTGACGGCCTGGCGGGCATTCGAGGCGACCGACTGGCCTGCTCGAGAATCGCTCATGGCGCCCCGCCCGCTGCGGTCTTGCTCAGGGTGACGACGACCTGCCCATCGGCCGACTCGGCGCTGCCCCCGGTCTGCCGGATGCGATCGCCGAACTGAGCCAGTTGCTGCGGCGTCCACCCCGCGGCCGATACCTGCAACCGGCCCGGCTCGTAGCGCAGGTTCTGCGCTGGCGCCAGTCCGTCCGGCCAAGCCCGGGCCGCCGCGCCGAGCAGGGGCTCCAGGTCCGACGATCCGGTGCGCCCCGCCGACGCGCGCAGCAGTTCGGTCTCGCGCTGCATTTGCACCGGTGCATCCAGCACGGCGCGCACCTGGGGATGGCTTGCGCGCAGCAGGTCGACAATCGCGGCTTGCTGCCGTTGCAAGTGCTGACGCTGTTGCCAGGCATACAGGTTCAGGCCAAGCACCTGGACGCCGAGCAGCGCGGCCAGTCCCCAGCGCAGCGGTCGCCACTGCGGCGTGCGGGCCAGTGCCCAGGCGTCGCGCAGCCATTGCGTGCCACGGGTACGCGGGGCCCAGGCGAACTGGCGCAGGTTCCAGGGCGATCGCGACGCCCGCAGCAGGGCTTCGTTCTCGGGGCATACCTGCACCGCGGCACCTAGCCAGCGTTCTGCCGCAGTTGCCGAGGCGGGCAGTGCGGTCCACTTCGTCGCACGGGTGACCCAGGCGGCATGGCGCGCGCGTGCCAGGGCGCTGTCCAGCCGCAGGCACGTCACGCCGGTGTTGTCGCTGAGTGCGAGCCAGGCGGCCGACGCCGGGCCATCGTCTCCAGGGCCCTGGAAAAAGTGACCCGCCGGGACGTCCGACGGCCACGCCGATGGAACCACGCGGGTGACCCGATGCCCGGCCTGCTCCAACGCCGTGATGTGCGCGCCGAGCCAGGGTCCATGCGTGGCCGCCACCCAGCCCGAGCCACCAGGGCGTGCGTCTGGAGCCAGCGCGAGGTGGACCTGCTCATCGTCGTCGAGCAGGTGGTCCTCCAGTATGCCGCCGAGGGCTGCACGCAGTCGGGCAACGGGCGCCCGCGGCACCGTGATGAGGTGCCACGACAGCTCCGTGGGTGGCACGACGGCGACCACGTCATCGGTCCGCGGCAACGCAGCGAAGCCGGCGTGTCCGCTGAGGCCCACCGTCAGGCCGTCGGAGCTCGTGGCATAGGTCAGCTCCGCGCCGGGCTGCGTCGGGTACCCCGGGCGCTCGCGGGCTGGAAGCTGCAGGATGAGCGTGGTCATGGCGTTGGATAGGGCGCGGGGACGTGGTCAGTGCGCCACGGTCGATCCGTCGGCATGCCGTGCCCGCGGGGCGCATTGTGGCAAACGCGGCAACGCACGCCGGCCGTGCCGGGCTGGGGACGCGCACGCGGCGGTGCAGGCCATCAACGCACCGCCTGCGAGTCGAGTACGCGCTGAACCCGTACCCGCTGACGGGTGCGTACCTCGCGGCCCTGGCGCTCGAGCAGTGCCAGTTCCTCGATCACCCGGTCATCCAGCCGCATGCGTCCGCGCACCTCGAAGAAGTCGGACTTCACCGCCAGGCGCGCCAGCGGCAGCTCGGTGCCCGAGGGCAGATGCTCACGCAGTGCGTCCACGGTCTTGAACGGTCCGTTGCGCCGCGCCTGAATCAACCGGTCGGCGCCGCCCAGATCGATGGCCTCGATCACCGCGGCCAGTACTTCGCGTGGCGCGGTGTTGACGTTGATGGGCTTGCCGCCCGCTGGCAGCAGCGACACCCAGGGGCGCAACCGCTCGATGTCGGCGGTCGACACGCCCAGCCAGGTCAGGTCGTCCAGCCGTTGCGGCATCAAGGGCGCGTCGGCGTCGGTGCCACCGGCGGCCTGGCGCAAGCCCTTGGCGATGCGCCCGGCCGCGTCGTCGCTGCAGCCTGCCCACTGGCACAGGCGACGGAGGATGGCCACTTCCTGGGCCTGGACGGTGGGATCGGTCTCGGCCAGGTTGCGCAGGTTGTAGCGCGACTGTGCGTCGGTGATTGCACCGCCCAGGAACGCATCGAGACCCCCGTCGGGGCCGGTGTTGCCATCGGCGGCCAGGAACGTCGACAGGCGCGCTTCTTCCAGCGGCGTGGCCCAGGCCTGGGCCAGGTTCGTGGTCTCGGCCGTGGCGTCGGTGCGCAGGATCAGTCGGGCCCAGTCGATCGCGCCGTGCAGGATCCAGATGATCTGCGCACGGGCCCGCTCGGCGGTCTCGACCTGTACTGCCCGATGCTGCAGCCAGATCATCGACGACGCGAGCGTGGCCACCACGGCCAGCAGGAGCATGGCCACCAGGATCGCTGCGCCGCGCTGCCGCGTCCGTTGCGGTCGCGGGCAGGAAGTGCCGGCGCGGCCCCCCTTCGAGCCCGGGATCATGACTGCGGCCCCAGCGCCACATCGCGGGTGAGGGCACCCTCGGGCAGTTCAAGGACCACCCTCACGCCGGTCGGCAGCAGCTCGCGCGCCGCAGCGGCCGCCGCGCCGGCGCCACCCGAAGTGCCACCGGGTGCGGCGGACTCGGCCTGGTCACCGCTCGACTGCGCATTGCTCCATCCACCGCGATAGAAGTAGACCTGCCAACCCGTCATCGAGTCCAGCAGCGGCGTATGGCCGGGTTCCTGCCCTGACAACTGTTGGCTGGCCAGCCAAGCCTGCTGCAGATCGTCCACCCGAGTGGCCGAAGTGGACGCCCAGCGCAGCCAGCGACCTTCGCGCGAGGCCCACACCACCACCTGCAGCCCACCCGGCGTGCGGCGGGTCAGCCGCAGCGCAGCGCCGTCGAAGGCCAGGGCTGGCGTGGCCGGCGTGTTCTCGAGTGCGGCCAGGTCCGCTTCGAGTTGGGCGATCACTGTGGCCAGCCGCAGCGTGCGCTCGGTGGATGCCTGTGCGACCTCGCGCGTGCGAGCCATGCTGTCGATGCCTTGCCAGCCCAGGGCCGCCAGTACCGCCATGATCAGCAGCGCCACCAACACCTCCACCAGCGTGAAGCCACGCGGGCCTGGCAGCCGGTGGGCGCGGTGGGGGGTCGAGATGAACATGTGGCCCCCCTGCGCTCAGTAGCGACCGATCACGGTCGTGATCGTGGCCAGAACTCGGTCCTGGTCGTCGCGCACGATCGCTTCCACCCTCCGGAAGTTCGGGTTGGGCGTGGGCAGGGACTGCAGCCGTCCCCGGAACTCGCGGCCCAACTGGCGACAATCGAAGTCGCTGTCGCCGCCCGGGAACTGGCGGGTCAGCCGCAGGTCCGTCAGGGCATTGTCTGCGCACCAGTGCGCAGCGGTCACCCCCGCCAGACGCTCAGCGCTGTCGGTGATCGTGCCCGCAGCCTTGAGGCCGGCGCCCAGCGTGATGGCGACCACCGCGAGCGCCACCAACACTTCAACCAAGGTGAATCCGGCCGACCCCCGGCCCGCGCGACCGAACGCACGCGCCGCGCGGCGTGATCGTGGCTGGGGCTGTCGCAAAGCGTTCATGGCTGCGCCACTTCGGCGGTGAAGGGCCCGAGGCCGTCGGTGACCAACGTCAAGGTGTGGTCATGGAGTCGCAGGACGATGCGTTGCGGGCCGATCAGCGGCTCTGGGCCCAGCACCACGGCGCTCGCGTCGGGAATCTGGACCTGGGTGCGGGGATCGAGCAGGCGGTGCGGGAGCTGGTCGGCTGCCGGCAGGCCAATGAAGCGGTAACCCTCGCCGGCCACTGGGCTGCCGGCTTCGAAGCGAACGGGCAGCCCAAGGGTCCGGGCTTCTGCGCGTGCCGTTTCGAGCAGAGCACTCAGGCGCGCGCCCTCTTCCTCCAGGCGCGCAGCGGCCGGGTCGCGCATCGCGACGCTGACCACGGCCGACGCCAGCGCGATCAGCACCAGCACGACGAGCAGTTCGATCAGCGTGAAGCCGCCGACGTGGCGCCGGTGCCGCAACGGGACGTGCCGCGGCAAGCGTGCACCTGCGCTACTGCCACGAGCCGATGTCGGCGTTCTTGCCTTCGCCGCCGGCCTGGCCGTCGGCTCCGAAGCTGAACACATCGATCTCTGCCTTCACGCCCGGATTGAGGTATTGGTACGGCTGGCCCCAGGGGTCGCGGGGCAGCTTCTCGAGGTAGGGCCGCCAGTTGGCTGGAACCGCGCCGGCCGTGGGCTTGCGCACCAGCGCCTCCAAGCCTTGGTCGGCGCCGGGATAGCGCTGGTTGTCCAAGCGGTACAGCTTCAGCGCCTGCATGATGCTGGCGATGTCGGTACGCGCGGCCGTGGTCTTGGCCTCATCGGTGCGTTCGAGCACGCTCGGAACGATGAGTGCAGCCAGCACGCCGATGATGACCAGCACCACCATGATTTCGATGAGCGTGAAGCCGCGGAGGCGGCGCACGGGCAAGCGGTGGGGAAATGGCATGGGTCGGCAGCGGTCGGGAGGCAAGCGGTGAATGATAATGGCCCGATGGGCGTGCGCTTGTTGTCGTTTGTGGTCTGGGCCCTGGCGGCTGGTGGCGCTGCGTTCTGGGCCTTGCGCCTGGGGGCGCCAGTCACGCCGGTACCTGCACACGCCGCGCGGGCGGTTGCCGATGCATCGGTACCGCCAGCAGACCTGGCCCGGCTGTTCGGTGTGCCGCCTGCTGCGGCGCCAGTTGAGCCATCTGCGCCCCCGCCGCCCTCGGCGTCGAGTCGGTTCAAGCTGATCGGCGTGATCGCACCACGGGCCGGGGGACCGCAGGGCCTTGCATTGCTGGCTGTAGACGGCGGGCCGCCGCGGGCGTATCGCATCGCAGCGCGGGTGGCCAACGACTGGGTGGTGCGCAGTGTCGGTCACCGGCGCGTCGAGCTCGCGCCGGCTGCCGGCGGGCCCGCCGTCGTGTTGGAACTCCCGCTTCTGGCCGAGGCTTCGCGCGGTGCATTGCCGCCAGCCGGCCCGCAGGTTGCCCAGGCGGCTCGAGCTGGGGGCCTCCCGGGCGGGCCCGCCGCGGTCATGCCACCGGGCCATCGGGTTGCGCCGCTGCGTGCGCCCGTGGGAGCCGCGGCTGCGCCGCCCTCGGTTGCCGGACCATCGCCCACGCCCACCGCCGACGAGCGACCGGTTCAACCCGGCGTCGAATCGCAGTAGAGCGGGTGGACACCGTTGGCGGGCGTCCTGGCACTGCCGCGCGAGCGCGGCCGCCTGCAGACGGACTCAGGGCGCGCCCGGTACCGATACCGGTGCGTCCGGCCCGAATCCCGACGGCGATGATCCGTCGGCCATGCCCTGTGGCCGCGAGGGTCCCGGGTCTTCGCCGTCGGCCACCTCGGTGAGCAGAGCGGCTGCGCTTCGAACCAACGGCCAGGACAGGCATGCGCCGGTGCCGTCGATGCTGTCGAGGCCCAGTTCCAGCAGCGCCGACGCGTTGAACAGGTTGAACGCCTGGTCGAGGCCGCGGTGGGTCTGGCTGCGACAGAAAACGACGTAGTCGGTGACCGATGCCGCGATGCGCGAGGCGACCATCAGCGCCGCGCAAGCCGCGATGCCGTCGACCATGATCAGGTGCCGCTTGCTCGCGGCCACCAGCATGACGCCCACCATCATGGCGGTCTCGAAGCCTCCGAACGCGGCCAGCACCTCGACCGGGTCGGTGACCTCGCGGTGACGCCCCTGCGCACCCAGCGTCACGATCATCAGGTGCGCCAGGAGCTCGGAGTCCATTTGGGGGCCGGCCACCATCAGCTCGCGCACGGGCGTGAGGGTCAGCCGCGACAGCACCAGCGCCGCCGCCTCGTGGGAGCCCAGCCCGATACCCGCGCAGGCGACGATGTTGCCGCGCAACGCGTCTCCGATCTCCATGCCGGCACGGATGGCCGCGTGGGCCTGGTCGAGCGACATCGCGTTGCCCACCCGGGCGTTGCGCGTGCCATGGGCGATCTTGCGGGGCACCAGGCGATCGTGAGGGGCGAGCTCGCTGGCCAGGCCGCAGTCGATGACCGACAGCTCCAGCCCGTGAATGCGCGCGAACACCGACACCGGCAACTGCCCGGTCATCAGTTGCAGCACCTGCTCATGGGTCTGGCGGCGTTGCGGCGTCTGCAGCCCATCGACGGCCAGCCCGTGGTCAGAGGCAAAGACCACCAGCTGCGCATCGCGAAATCGCGGCTTGAGCGTGTTCTGCATCAGGCCCAGGCGCAACGCCACTGGCGCCAGCTCACCCAGGCTGCCCATGACGTCGCAGCGCCGCTTGAGCTTCTCGGCCAAGGCGCGCTCGAGCAGGGGGTTCGAGGTGGGCGCGATCAGCGATCGGTTCAGCGACGACATGCGCCCAAGTGTACGCAGGGGCGGTCTAGCGCAGGAACAGGCGATACACCGGGTTGCCGGTTTCCTCGATGTACGGGTAGGCCAAGTCGTCGAGGAACCGCGCGAATGCTCGGGCGTCGCCGTGCGGCACCTGAATGCCGACGAGGATGCGCCCGTAATCGGCGCCCTGGTTGCGGTAATGGAACAGGCTGATGTTCCAGTCCGGGTGCAACGACGACAGGAAACGCATCAGCGCCCCCGGCCGCTCGGGAAAGACGAACCGGAACAGGCGCTCGTCGTGGGCCAATTCCGTGCGCCCACCGACCATGTGCCGCACATGCTCCTTGGCGAGTTCGTCATCGGTGAGATTGACGGTGGCAAAGCCGTGGCGCTCGAAGCTGCGGGCAATCTTGTCGGCCTCGTCGCGCCGGGTGATGGCAATGCCGACGAACACATGGGCCTCGACTTCGTCGGAAATGCGGTAGTTGAACTCGGTGACCGCGCGCGGGCCGATCAACTCGCAGAACCGCTTGAACGAGCCGCGTTCCTCAGGGATGGTCACCGCGAACAACGCTTCGCGTTGTTCGCCGAACTCCGCACGCTCGGCGACGAAGCGCAGGCGGTCGAAGTTCATGTTCGCGCCGCAGGTGATGGCCACCAGCGTTTGTCCTCGGCAGCGGTGGGTCGCCACGTACTGCTTGATGGCCGCTACGCCCAGGGCGCCAGCGGGCTCGAGAATGCTGCGGGTGTCCTGGAACACGTCCTTGATGGCCGCGCACACCTCGTCGGTGTCGACCACGATGTAGTCATCGACCAGTTTGCGGGCGAGGCGGAAGGTCTCTTCGCCGACCAGCTTGACCGCCGTGCCATCGGAAAAGAGGCCCACATCGGCCAGCGTCACGCGCCGGCCGGCCTTGACCGATTGCACCATCGCATTCGAGTCGCGGGTTTGCACGCCGATCACTCGGATCTCCGGCCGCACCGCCTTGATGTACGAAGCCACGCCTGCAACCAGACCGCCCCCGCCGATGGCGACGAATACTGCATCGATCGGGCCCTCGTGCTGGCGCAGGATCTCCATCGCGATGGTGCCTTGCCCGGCGATGACGTCCGGATCATCGAACGGGTGCACAAACGTCAGTCCGCGGGCCTGCTGCAACTCGAGCGCATGCTGGTAGGCATCGGAGTAGCTGTCTCCGTGCAGCACCACTTCGCCGCCCAGCGCTGCAACTGCGTCGACCTTGAGCTTCGGGGTCGTCACCGGCATGACCACCACTGCGCGGCAACCCAGTCTCCGCGCACCCAGCGCCACCCCTTGGGCATGGTTGCCCGCCGAAGCACAGATGACACCCTGGGCCAGTTGTTCGGCCGTGAGATGGGCCATCTTGTTGTAGGCACCGCGCAGCTTGAAGCTGAAGACCGGCTGTTGGTCCTCGCGCTTGAGCCACACATGATTGCCCAGGCGCCGAGACAGGTTGCGAGCCGGATCCAGAGAGGACTCGATCGCCACGTCGTAGACGCGGGCCGTGAGGATCTTCTTGAGGTAGTCGGGTTGCGCGGCGCGGGCCATCGTGGGCCTCTCCTCGAGCGGTCTTGGTGCAGCGCCGCATGATAGCTGGGGCGCTCTCCGGCACCGCCGCCGGAGTCGGTGAACCGGGCCGCGACGCGCCACTGCAGCGCTGGGCCAGAAAAAAGCCCGCGGCGCAAGCCGCGGGCCGTAACCACCCCTTGGGGAGGTGGAGGAGACAAGGCTGCGAGTCTAGCCGCCGGGTTGGTGCGCTGCAATATCATGCAGGCATCATGGGTTAGAGGCGCCGCTCCAGCGCGCGCAGGTCAGGTCACGATGGAATGCACGATCCACTGGGTGCCGGGCAGCGGCATGGGCATGATGGCCGAAACCGGAAGTGGCCATGTCGTCACGATGGACGGCGCCGCAGAGGGAGGCGGGCGCAACCTGGCGCCGCGTCCGATGGAAGTGCTGCTGGCAGGCGCGGGAGGGTGCACCGCCTATGACGTGGTGCTGATCCTGCGCCGTGGGCGACACCGCGTTACCGACTGCCGGGTGCGGCTGACGGCCGAGCGCGCGGCGGTCGATCCCAAGGTATTCACGCGCATCCACCTGCACTTCGTGGTCAGCGGACATGGCCTGCCGGCGGCAGCCATCGAGCGGGCCATTGCGCTGTCGCACGAGAAGTACTGCTCGGCGACGATCATGCTGTCGAAGACGGCAGAAGTGACGACTAGCTACGAAATCGTCGGAGTTGGCGACAGTTCAGGGGACATCGCTGTCCAGGTGCCGCGTGCTTGAGTGGCTGGGACGGGCGCTTGCGGGCACTGAAAACCCACCCAGACGCGGCTGGTGCGGCGATCGTTCGGGCACCTCGGCCGGCCCGATTTCGGTCGCGTGGCGGCCGACCAGGGCGTGTACGCGAGGCAGCCGCGCGGGCGGTATGGGGCCTCGTTGTGGGCAGACAACAACCCGGCGGCTTTTTGATCCCAATTCTTTGCAACCCCTCGGCGCGGATGGTGCAATAGCCGCAACTTCCGATGAGGAGGTTGGCCTGACCGGCCTGCGCCGTTTTCCGTGTGCGGGTTCTCTACGGGATCGGGACCTCTTGTTCAACCATGGAGATCAATGCAATGAAAAAGTCTCTGCTCGCTCTCGCCGCGCTCGGCATGTTCGCGGGTGCCGCGTCGGCGCAGTCGACCGTCACGCTGTTCGGTATCGTTGACGCCGGTATTGCACGCCTGTCGGCCAAGACGACCACTGGCAGCAAGTCGGTGACGGGCATGACGAACTCGGGCCTGAACAGCAGCCGTCTGGGCTTCCGCGGCGTCGAGGATCTGGGTGGCGGCATGCAGGCCGGCTTCCACATCGAAGGCCAGCTCACCAACGACGACGGCAATGCCGCCGGCCAGACCTGGCAGCGCCGCTCCACCGTCAGCCTGATGGGCGGTTTCGGTGAAGTGCGCCTGGGCCGCGACTACACCCCGAACTTCTGGAACACCACGATCTACGATCCGTTCGGTACCAACGGTGTCGGCCAGTCGCTGACCGTCGCCATGATCGGCGCCGCCACGGCCACCCAGAACTCGGCCGCCGCCGTGCGCTCGAACAACTCGGTGAGCTACTTCCTGCCGGGCAACCTCGGTGGCTTCCACGGCCAGGTGATGGTCGCCTTCGGTGAAAACGTCTCCGGTGGCGCCAAGACCAACAACTACCTGGGCTTCCGCTTCGGCTACGCTGCCGGCCCGTTGTCCCTGGCTGGCGCCTATGCCAAGACCGAGGGCGCGACCGACGCCGCCGACACGAAGTACATGAACTTCGGCGCGTCGTACAACATGGGCTTCATGAGCATCCTGGGCTTCGTCGGCAACGAGAAGACCGGTGGTGGTGCCAAGGTCCAGGCCATGCAGATCGGTGTGACCGTGCCGCTGGGCCAGGGCGAGCTGCGCGCCGCTTATGGCGACTACGACGTGAGCAACAGCTCCAACGACTGGAACAAGCTGGCTCTGGGCTATGGCTACAACCTGTCCAAGCGCACCCAGATGTACACCACGTTCGCGCGTGTGAGCAACAAGGGCGCCCAAACGAAGATCGTGGCCAACAACGGCCTGGGCTTCTCGGGTGTCACCATCGCCGGCGGCAAGGCCCACAGCGGCTTCGAGTTCGGCGTGCGCCACTCGTTCTGAACGAGCGACCGGGCCTTACCGGCCCGGCTCCGCAACCGCCCTTCGGGGCGGTTTTTTTATGCCTGGCCGGGTGGGCACCACTGGCACGTACGGGTGTTTTCCCCTTTGCGGGCGGCGAGGCTTTTGCCCATCATGGCGCCCTTGCCCGACGGCGCCACCCGCCGTCTGCCGCATGTCGGTCTGCCACAAGCGGGACCTGCGCGGCGACAGACCGATCTCCTTGCGCTGCCATGCTAGCTTTCATTCTCCGCCGCTTGATCCAGGCGATGATCGTCATGGTCACGGTGGCCTTCATCGCCTTCATGCTGTTCCAGTATGTGGGCGATCCGGTCACCAACCTGCTGGGCCAGGATGCAACGCCCCAGCAGCGCGAGCAGTTGCGTGCTGACCTGGGGCTGGACCAGCCTTTCGTTGTCCAGTTCGGCAAGTTCATCGGCAATGCCGCGCAGGGTGAATTCGGCTTGAGCCTGCGGCAGGGACGCAAGGTGTCGTCGCTCATTGCCGAGCGCTTTCCCGCCACGCTCGAGTTGGCGGCCGTCGCGGCTGTGCTCGGTCTGGCTGTCGGCATTCCGCTGGGTGTGTACGCGGCCCTGCGCAGGGGAACGTTCATGTCGCAGGTGGTGATGACCGGCTCGTTGCTGGGTGTCTCGCTGCCCAACTTCTTGATCGGGATCCTCCTGATCCTGATCTTCGCTGTCACATTCAAGTGGTTGCCCAGCTTCGGCCGCGGCGATGTCGTCACGCTGGGCTGGTTCAGCACCGGGGTGCTCACCGCCGATGGCCTGAAACACCTGTTCTTGCCCGCGTTCACGCTGTCGCTGTTTCCGATGACGCTGGTGCTGCGCCTGGTGCGTTCGGAGATGCTGGAAGTGCTGCGCACCGACTACATCAAGTTCGCCCGCGCCCGTGGCCTGCCTGACCGGCGGGTCTACTTCGGGCATGCGCTGAAGAACACCCTGGTACCGGTGATCACCATCGCGGGGTTGCAGCTCGGCTCCATCATTGCGTTTGCGATCGTCACCGAGACCGTATTCCAGTGGCCGGGCATGGGCCTGCTCTTCATTCAGGCGGTCCAGTTCGCCGACATCCCGGTCATGGCCGCCTACTTGTGCCTGATCGCCCTGATTTTCGTGATCATCAACCTGGTGGTCGACCTGCTGTACTTCGCAGTCGACCCGCGCCTGCGCATCGAGCGCGGTGCTGCCGGACACTGACCCACATGAGTGACACCACCCTAGCGCAGCCGCCTGCGCCAGGAGCGCTGGCGCGCTTCCTGGACAGCGACATCTGGTACAGCTTTCGAACCTCCCCGGTGGCGGTGCTCGCCGCCTTGGTTGCGCTGGTGTGCGTGATCTGCGCCGTCTTCGCGCATTGGTTGGCTCCGCACAACCCGCTGGACCTGGCCTCGCTCGAGTTGATGGATGCGCGCCTGCCGCCGGCGTGGATGCCGGAGGGCAAGACCAAGTACCTGCTCGGCACCGACGACCAGGGACGCGACATCCTGTCGGCCCTGATGTACGGCTCGCGCATCTCCTTGTTCGTCGGGCTTGCGTCGGTGCTGGTTTCGGTCGTCGTCGGCGTTGCACTGGGCCTGCTGTCGGGCTTCGTCGGTGGCCGGGTCGATGCCTTCATCATGCGGGTGTGCGACGTGATGCTGTCGTTCCCGTCGATCCTGATCGCCCTGCTGATCGATGGCGTGGGTCGGGCCCTGTTTCCCAACGCACATGACACGCTGGCATTCACGGTGCTCATCATCGCCATCTCGCTGACCGGTTGGGTGCAGTACGCGCGCACGGTGCGCGGCTCCACCCTGGTCGAGCGGCAGAAGGAGTACGTGCAGGCGGCGCGGGTGATCGGCGTGTCACCGATGCGCATCATGCGTCGGCATGTCCTGCCCAACGTCCTGGGGCCGGTTCTGGTGCTGGCCACGATACACATCGCCACGGCCATCATCACCGAGGCGACCTTGTCGTTCCTCGGCGTCGGCGTACCACCCACGTCGCCTTCGCTGGGCACCCTGATTCGCGTCGGACAGGACTTCCTGTTCTCCGGCGAGTGGTGGATCACCATCTTCCCAGGTGTCGTGCTGATCATGATCGCCCTGTCCGTCAACTTGCTGGGCGATTGGTTGCGCGACGCCCTGAACCCGCGCCTGCGCTGACACCGACATGTCCGCTCCGCTGCTCGAAGTCAGCCACCTGCGGGTGGAGTTCCCCACACGGCGCGGCACCTTGCGTGCCCTGGACGACATCTCGTTCGACATCGCCCCGGGCGAGATCCTCGGCGTGGTCGGCGAGTCGGGCGCCGGCAAATCGCTGACCGGCGCGGCCATCATCGGCTTGCTGGAACCGCCGGGCCGGATCGCCGCCGGCGAGATCCGCCTGGCCGGACAGCGCATCGACACGCTCACGCACGATCAGATGCGACAGATCCGTGGGCGCCAGATCGGCGCGATCTTCCAGGACCCGTTGACCTCCCTGAATCCGCTGGTCACCGTGGGGCGTCAGCTCACCGAGACGATCCAGGTTCATCTCGGTCTCGACGCCCAAGCGGCGAAGCAGCGCGCGATCCGACTGTTGCAGGAGACCGGCATCCCGGCGGCAGAGCAGCGCATCGACCAGTACCCGCACCAGTTCTCGGGCGGCATGCGCCAGCGGGTGGTGATCGCACTGGCCCTGGCGGCCGAGCCCAAGCTCATCGTCGCCGACGAGCCCACGACGGCGCTGGACGTGTCCATTCAGGCGCAGATCATCAGCCTGCTCAAGCGGCTGACCAAGGAGCACGGGGCGGCAGTGATGCTGG
>JAKLLB010000179.1 GCA_023150345.1 Aquabacterium sp. | reverse complement strand
GTGAACGAACTCCTGCGCCACGGCATCGACCTGGGCGGCGGTGGCACTGTCCAGCAGCAGGGCCGCGTCGTTGCACCAGTTGTCGAAGACCCGGTCGAGCATGAAGCAGGCGGCATCGCTGGTGACCAGGGGCAGCTTGCCGGTCTCGGCGAAGAACCGGCGCAACCAGGCCAGCACGCCGCGGTCGAGCGCTGGCCAGTCGATCACCTCGACTGCCGGATTGCGCCAGGCCGGGGCGAAGAAGTGCGTCACCGTGGCTCGCTCGGGACAGGCCAGTCCCGCGAAGATGCGCGCCGCGGGCAGCGAACTGGTGTTCGATGTGATCAGCGTGCCCGGGGCGACTCTGGCTTCGACGTCAGCGAAGATCCTGCGTTTGAGCGCAAGGTCTTCGGTTGCGGCCTCGAGCACCCAGTCGCAACCGGCCAGGGCGCCATAGTCGGTGCTGCCGGTCAGGCCAGACAGCGTCGCGGCGGCATCGTCGGCCCCCATCTTTCCACGCGCCACCGCCTTGTCGGCGTAGCCGCGCAGGCGTGCCAGCGCAGCGTCGATGGCCGACTGGCGCACGTCCAGCAGCACCAGCTCCAGCGTCGGCAACGCTGACTTCAGGTAGTAGGCGATGTCCGGTCCGATGGTGCCGGCGCCCACGACGCCGATGCGCCTGGGCATGGGACGGCTCACGGGCTCGAGCAATGGGTAGGCGTAGGTCATGGGAGTCCTTCAGCCGCCTGTGGCCAGGCCGGCCTCGTACAGCGCGTCGATCTCGCTGTCAGCGAGTCCCGCTTCGCGCAGGACGGGGCGGGTGTGCTCGCCGTAGCGCGGTGGGAAGTGCAGGGATGTCCGGGCGCCGCTCACATCCACCGCCATGGGTGGCAACCGAACCGGCGCGCCACCGGGGCGTGTGGTGTTCGTGAGCCGCGCGGCCAGCACCGGTATGGTCCTGACATCGGCGATGGTGTTGATGGGTGCATGCGGCAGCCCGGCGGCGCGCAGTGCTGCAGCGAGGTCTTGCGTGTTCCATCGCCCAATCGCCGCGGCCACATCGGCCTGGATGGTGGCACGCTCGCGATGCCGGCCCTCGTTGGTCAGTCGCACCTCGTTGGCGCAACCCTCGAAACCGGGCAGGGCGGTCAGCTTGCGCCACTGGCCGTCGCTGCCGATGGCCACGTAGATGTAGCCATCGGCCGTTCGGTAGACGTTGGTGGGGATGAATTTGCGGTGTTCGTTGCCGCTGCGGGTGACCTCGTAGGGCTCGCAGCCGTAGTCCAGCAAGGGCAAGGTGGTGATGAGCCACGAAGCCGCTGCCTGCAGCATCGATACGTCGATGCGCTGGCCTTGCCCGGTCTCGGCGCGGTCGACCAGCGCTCGCATCACGCCGGCATATACCTCGTCGCCGGCCTTCAGGTCGATCAGCGGAACACCAGCCAGGGTGGGTGGTCCGGCCGGATCGCCGGTGAGTTCCATCACACCGGCCATGGCCTGGATCACCGGGTCGTAGCCGGGCGCATCGGGCACGTCCGGACCTTGGGCGGAAATTCCGGCCCAGATCAGGCCGGGACGGGCTGCTGACAGGCTTTCGTAGTCGATGCCCAGCTGGGTGTATCGGCGCGGCAGCGTGTTGCAACAGAAGACGTCCACGTCCAAGGCGACCAGCAAGCGCCGCAGCAGTGCCTGTCCCTGTGGGTGCTTGAGATCGATCGCGATCGCCTCCTTGCCGACGTTCGGTGCCACGAAGTAGCTGCGCCTGTCGTCAGCGGCATCGCCGGCCAGACGCGCGCCGATGTAGCGGTTGGGGTCGCCGGGCAGGCCCTCGCCGCTGGGCGTGGCCTCGAGCCGGATGACGCGCCAGCCCAGCTGCGCGAAGCGCAGCGTGGCGTAGGGCAGCGACAGTGCCTGCTCGAGCGAGACGACGACCTTGGGCTTCATGCCGCGGCCTTCTCGGGCAGCGCGGCCAGCGGCACCGGTTGCGTTGCCGGCAGCGCTCCGCGCAGCGCGCGGTATACCCGTTCGGGGGTGAACGGCAGGCTGGTGATGCGCACGCCGGTAGCGTTGGCGATGGCGTTGGCGGTGGCCGCGGCGATGCAGATGGCCGGCGCCTCGCCCACGCCCTTGGCGCCTTGCGGACCTTCACCGTCCATGGTCTCGATGAACGAGATGTCCATGACTGGGATCTCGGGCGCGGTGACGAGCTTGTAGTCGCGGAAGTTGGGGTTGCGGATGCGGCCGTCCACGACATCCAGGTTCTCGGTGAGCGCATAGCCCTGGCCCATGACGATGCCGCCTTCGATCTGCCCTTCCAGCCCCAGGCGGTTGAGCACCCGCCCGACGTCATGCGCCCCGGTGACCTGCAGCATGCGCACGATGCCGGTGGCGGTGTCGACCTCGACCTCCACCACCTGCGCCGCCCAGGCATAGGCCGCCGACACATCGCCCTTGTAGCCCTTGTCCTGGTGCACGCTCGGCGGCTCGTAGTAGAAGGTGGTCATCACCAGCTCGGCGCGGTCGTTGAAGTGCAGGCTGCGCAGCAGGCGCGGCAGGTCGGTGAGCCGCTCCCCGCTGCCCTTGCGCACCACGCAACCGCCCGATAGGTCGAGGTCGTCTGCCTGCGCGTCGAAGCGCGGCGCCGCGGCGGCGAGGATCTTGGCCTTGGCCTTGCGGGCCGCGCCGAGCGCCGAGTTGCCGGCGATGAAGGTGGTGCGGCTGGCATGCACGCCGACGTCCCAGGGCGTGATGTCGGTGTCGTTGTTGACCACGGTGACGGCCGAGATGGGCAGGCCGAGTTCCTCGCAGACGAGCTGCGCCAGCACGGTCTCAGAGCCCTGGCCGATCTCGGAGGCGCCGGTGATGAGCGTGACGTGGCCGAAGTCGTCGAGCTTGAGGATGGTGCCGCAACCGTCCGACGGGTAGATCTGGGCGCCGCCGCCCACGTGCAGCATGGCCGCGATGCCGATGCCACGTTTGAAGCGGGCGTCGCGGTCGTGTT
>JAKLLB010000178.1 GCA_023150345.1 Aquabacterium sp. | reverse complement strand
GATCGTCATCGAGGTCAGCGACGACGGGCGCGGACTCGACCGCGAGCGCATCCTGTCCAAGGCGATCGAGCGCGGCCTGGTGGCCGACGATGCGCAGCTGTCCGACGAAGAGGTTCACCAGCTCATCTTCGCCCCCGGCTTTTCCACCGCCGAGGCCGTGACCAACCTGTCGGGCCGCGGCGTGGGCATGGATGTGGTCAAGCGCAACATCGAGGCCCTGCGCGGGCACATCCGCATCGCCAGCCAGCCGGGGCGCGGCACCACGATGCAGATCCGCTTGCCGCTCACATTGGCCATCATCGACGGCTTTCTGACCAGCGTCGGTGGCGTGAGCTATGTGCTGCCGCTGGAACTGGTGGCCGAGTGCCTCGAGGTGCCACCCGAGTGCACAACCGAACCCGAACGGGTGGCCGGCCACTTCGACCTGCGCGGCGAAGTGCTGCCCTACCTGGACATCGGCCGCTTCTACCGCCACGCTGCGCCACCACCCGGCGCCGCGCGACGCAGCCTGGTCCTCGTGCACGACGGCGGCAGCCGTGTCGGTCTGGTGGTTGACCGCCTGCTGGGCGAGCACCAGACCGTGATCAAGCCACTGGGGCAGGTGTTCCAGCACATCCGCGGCCTGGCCGGCTCGACCATCCTGGGCAGCGGCGAGGTGGCACTGATCCTCGACGTGCCCGCCCTGCTGGACCTGGTGACCGGCGCTGGCCGCGCGACTGCACCGCATGCACCGCACTGACCCGGTGCCCCAGACGAAACCCTTAGTGAACCCCGTAGGACCTGCACGATGACCCCGAACCCGCTGCACCGCATGAACCTGTGGCAGAAATTCGCCGCGATCGGCGCGCTGGCCCTCACGCTCATCGCCATACCCGGTGCGATCGTTCTGCGCGACCGCATCGACACGCAGCGCGTCGCCCACGACGAAGAGGCCGGCCTGGCGCCGGCCGCAGCGATGCTGCGCACGATCCAGATCACGCAACAACATCGCGGCCTGGCGGCCAACGTGCTCAGCGGCAACATGGCGTTCGCCGATAAGCGCGCCAAGGCCAAAGACGATGTCGACGCCGCACTGGCCAAGGCCGCCACCACGGGGACCGAACTCGGGCAGCGCATGCACACCGGCACAATCGACGAGCGCATGAACGAAATGGCCGGGCAGTGGAAGACCCTGGCTGGGGCCGTCGGCGCACGCAGCATCTCGCCGGCCGAGAGCGCGCAGCGCCACACCCGGCTCATCGAGAGCCAGTTCGCCCTGCTCGACGAGATTGTGTCCACGTCCACCCTGGCACTGGACCCCGAGGCCGCGAGCTTCTACCTGATCATGGGCACGCTGGACTATGGCCCTCGCCTGACCGAGTACCTCGGCCAGTTGCGGGCGCTCGGCACCAATGCGTTGTCGAAGAAGGAGATCACCCCCGAGCAACGCGCCGCGATCGCGGGCCTGATCGGCAACAGCCGCCACTACAGCCTGCGCGTGCAGCAAGCACTCGAACGCTCGAAGGCTGCCGATGCAACGCTCGCGGCTGCTCTGGCCAAATCGATCGGTACGGCAGTCGAGTCGGCGAAGACTGCCGCCGACCTGGCTGAAGCAGAGCTGGTCAGCGCCGCCAAGATCACGTTTACCGCCCCGGATTTCCACACCCGCATGACGCAGGCCATCGACAGCCAGTTCGACCTGGTCACCGCGGCGACCGGTGAGCTCACGCGCATCCTGGAGGCACGCGCGGATGCAGCGCGCTCGACAGTGGTCCAGGTGAGCCTGGCACTCGCGGGTGGCCTGCTGGCGATGCTGGTGACCGTGTGGCTCATCTTGCGGGTGTCCAATCGCGCGCTGCGCGCGTCGATGGATGCAGCCCAGGCGCTGTCGCGTGGCGATCTGTCGGTGAAGGTGGCCACCGACGGGCGGAACGACTTCGGCCAACTCGCCGCGGCTGTCGAGATGGCGCGCGCCAACGTACAGGACCTGCTGGCCGAGGTGCGCGGCATGTATCAGCGCCACGAGCGCGGCGACATCGACGTGGTCATCGACGCCGGCCGCTTCCAGGGCGAATTCGGAACCATGGCCCAAGGCATCAACGAGATGGTCGGCGCGCACATCGATGTGAAGAAGCGCGCACTGGGGGTGGTGGCTGAATTCAGCCGCGGCAATCTCGATGCCGACATGGAGAAGCTGCCCGGCAAGAAGGCGTTCATCAACGATACGCTCGACACCGTGCGCCGCCTGCTGCGCGAGGCCAACAACGCCGCAGCCGAGAACCTGCGCATCCGCCGCGCGCTGGAGGCTGTGCCCAGCGCAGTGATGGTGACCGACAGCGAAGGCGTGATCCGGTTCGCCAACAGCGCCGTGCTGGCGCTGCTGCGGCGCATCGAGCCGGGCCTGCGCCAGCGTGTGCCCGACTTCTCGGCCGATCAGGTGTTGGGCCAGAACTTCGACCGCTTCCACCGCAATCCGGCGCATCAACGTGCCATCGTCGACCACCTGAAGGCTCCGCACGCGGCGCAGTTCAAGTTCGGCGAACACACCATCCGCCTCACGGCCACGCCCATCTCGGGCGAGGACGGCCAGCGCGTGGGCACCATCCTCGACTGGACCGACCGCTCGGCTGAAGTCGCCGCGGAGGAAGACGTGACCGCACTGGTCGAGGCCGCATCGCGCGGCGACTTCTCGCGCCGGGTCGACGTGGCGCGCCGCGAAGGCTTCTTCCGCACGCTGGGCGAGCACATGAATCGCCTGGTCGACACCACCGACCGCTCGCTCCACGAGATCAACGATGCCGTGAACCGGGTGGCGCAAGGCGACCTGACGCGAGAGTTCGAAGGCGAGTACCAGGGCGTCTTCGCACGTCTGCAGGGCGATCTCAACGCCATGACGCGCCAGTTGGTGACGACGATTTCCGACGTCAATGCTGCAGCGCAGGCGCTCACCTCGGCGTCGGGCCAGGTGTCGAGCACGTCGCAGTCGCTGTCGCAGTCGGCCT
>JAKLLB010000177.1:2629-3038 GCA_023150345.1 Aquabacterium sp. | reverse complement strand
ATGATCGCGGCGATGTCGCCTACGAAGCCAACGACGTCGTCGATCGCCTGGCTTGGCAACACCCGATGATGAGGCTGCTGATGGGCAGTCCCTCGGTGCAGGCGCTGCGCTTGGTGGGCCAGCAGTTCCCCGTGCTGCGGGTGCCCAGCGTGGTGGAGCCTGGCCCGCGCATGCGGCCAGGCCACGGCGACTGGGCGCGCTGGCGCTCGCCCGCGACGCGCAGCGACGCAGGAGCGCCCCATGCTCGCTGACACCAGCACCGCCACCGACACGGCCGCCGGCGGCACCGGCGAACCGGCCATCGCGCTGCGGGGCGTGGTCAAGCGCTTCGGTGCGATTGCGGCGGTCGACGGCGTCGACCTCGACGTGAACCCGGGCGAGGTGTTCGGCCTCATCGGCCACAACGGCG
>JAKLLB010000177.1:0-2619 GCA_023150345.1 Aquabacterium sp. | reverse complement strand
CCCCACCGCGGGCGACCTGCGCATCGTGGGCGAGACGGCAACCGGGCCACGCTTTCGGCAGGTTCGGCGGCAGATGGGCTACCTGCCCGAGAACGTGGTGCTGTGGGACAACCTCACCGGGCTGGAGACGCTGCGCTTCTTCGCCCGCCTGAAGGACGCACCCGAGGCCGACTGCGCGCCGATGCTGGCGCAGGTGGGTCTGGCCGAAGCCCAGGGGCGGCCGGTGCGCGAATACTCCAAGGGCATGCGCCAGCGCCTGGGGTTCGCGCAGGCGCTGCTCGGCCAGCCGCGGGTGCTGTTTCTCGACGAACCCACCACCGGCCTCGATCCGCATGCCATACGCGCCTTCTGGGACACCCTGGCCCGATTGCGCGAGCGCGGCGTGACCATGGTGATCAGTTCGCACATCCTGGCCGAGCTGCAGCACCGGGTCGACCGCCTGGCGGTGATGGTCAACGGTCGCATCGAGGCGCTGGGCACGGTGCAGCAGTTGCGCGAGCAGAAGAACCTGCCGCTGCAGGTGACGGTGACCCTGCCGCAGCAGGACCTGGAAGCCGCCGCCAATGCCCTGCGACCGGTGCAGTCGGCATGGTCAGACCTGGACTGGCGAGCCGAGCCGCACGGCCTGCGGGTGCGCTGCCCGCGCGCAGCCAAGGTGCCCGTGCTGCAGGCGATGGCAACGCTCGGCGGGGTGCTCGACATCCAGGTCGTCGAGCCCACGCTCGAAGACCTCTTCTTCAGCCCGGCATCGCGCGAGGCCGATTCATGAACGATGCAGCCACCGCCACAATGCCGGGCTTGAGTGCGCACCTGTCGACGATGACCCGAGCGACCCGATTCAGCCCCCGCCAAGTGGCCACGCTGGCCGCCAAGGAGCTGCGCGACCGCCTGCGCAACCGCTGGGTGCTCGCCGTGGCGCTGGTGTTCGCGGTGTTCTCGCTGCTCATCACCTACGCCGGAGGCGCGCAGCAAGGCGCGGTGGGGGTGCGGTCGCTCGAGTTCACCATCACCAGCTTGGTCAGCCTGGTGATCTACCTGGTGCCCCTGATCGCGCTGCTGTTGGGCTTCGATGCCGTGGTGGGCGAGCGCGAGCGCGGCTCGCTCGACCTGCTGCTGGCGCTGCCCATCACCCGCCTCGAGCTGCTGCTGGGCAAGTACCTCGGCCTGGCCGGCGCGCTGGCGCTGGCCATGCTGGGCGGCCTGGCCGTGGTCGGCGTGGTGCTGGGCCGGCAATTCGGCAGCGCAGGGTGGTTCCACTATGGTGGCTTTGTCATCACCAGTGTGCTGCTGGGACTGGCCTTCCTGAGCCTGGCGGTCATGCTGTCGGTGGTGGCACGCGACCGCACGCGGGCCTCCGGCCTGGCCATAGCGCTGTGGTTCCTGTTCGTGCTGGTGTTCGACCTCGGGTTGCTGGGCCTGCTGGTGGCCAGCGGCGGGCGCTGGGGCGGCGACGTCTTCCCTTACCTGCTGCTGCTCAACCCGGCCGACATCTTCCGCATCCTCAACGTGTTCTCGCTCGACGACATGCGCCGCGTGTTCGGCCTGGCGGCCATCGTGCCGCCGGCCCTGGCCCAGCCCTGGCTCCTGGGCTCGGCCATGGCGGGCTGGATCGTCGCACCGCTGGCGCTCGCCAGCTGGAGATTCAAGCCATGACCCGCTACGCACCGCGCTGCGGCTGCCGCCGTCACTTCCTGCGCACTGGTACGCTGCTGGGCGCCGGTGCCGCACTCGGCCCGCTGGCCTGGCTGGCCGGATGCAGTGAACGCAGCGGCGATGACAAGCCCCCGCAACCGGTCGAGATCACATCCGCCACCGCGTGCGAACTCGACGGCATGCTGCTGGCCGACTACCCCGGGCCCAAGGCCCAGGTGCACTATGTGGGCACCGCTGCGCCAGTCTACTTCTGCGACACCGTCGAGCTGTTCGCCGCGCTGCTGCGGCCTGAGCAGGTGCGTGCCGTGGCCGCGGCCTATGTGCAGGACATGGGCCGCACCGACTGGGATCGGCCCCGGGGCCAGTGGATCGACGCCCGCCAGGCGGTATACGTGCGCGGCAGCAAGCGACTGGGCTCGATGGGCCCGACCCTGGCCAGCTTCGCGCAAGAGGCCGACGCCCAGGCCTTCATCGCCCAGTGGGGCGGGCAGATGCTGCGCTATGCCGAGATCAAGCCCGAGATGGTGGATCTCAGCGGCGGCGCCAACTTCGACACCCGGATGTGACCGCCCGTCGCGGGCACCGGCGCATGCGTGCGGCCGGCGTCCCGGGCATGGCGCCACCGCGCCGCCTCACGGCAGCTGCCGCTCGGCCTCGGTGATGGGCTGGCCCTTGTCGAACACGATGCGCCACACGCCCGGCGCTTCCTGGCGCCACACCGAGTTGAAGCGCGAGACCCGCTTGCCAGACGGGTCCCGGACCGGACCGCTGGAATGCGCCAGCGTGCCGTCGGCCAGCACATCCACCTGGTCGGGCTCCCACGAAAATGGCGCCTGCGCGCCCTCGTAGTAGGCCTTCCAGACGGCCAGCACCGCCTCCTTGCCGCGCAGGGCCTGGCGGCCATGGTAGAAGACCGTCTGCTCCGACAGGTGGCGGGCGAAATCCTCCAGCTTGCGTTCGGCCATC
>JAKLLB010000176.1 GCA_023150345.1 Aquabacterium sp. | reverse complement strand
GATCGAACGCCTGTGCAATGTGCACGACTGGGCGCCCGCCGTGCCGGTGGCCCTCTACCATGGCCGCGACGACCGCACCGTGCCGTATCCCGCCTCGACGGTCACGTTGTCGGCCATGCGTGCGCGCGGCGCCACGGCGGTCGGCCTCACCGACTGCACCGTCTCGCCCGCCGGGCACCTCGAGTGTGTCGTGCCTTATTGGGACTTCATGCTGGCCCGCATCGGCGCGCAGGCGCGGGACCTGTGATCAACCCGAACCCTCAGACCAGACCCAAGAACATGTCCGACCACGCGTTCGAGAAGAAGCAGCTCATCCGGTTTCACCACTGCGATCCGGCGGGCATCGTGTTCTATCCGCAGTACCTGGTGATCTTCGACGAACTCATCGAAGACTGGTTCAACGAGGGGTTGGGCATCGACTTCGCGCAGTTCCATGCCCGCGAACGGGTGGGCATACCCGCGGCGCGCCTGGAATGCGACTTCCTCGCGCCGAGCAAGATCGGCGACATGCTCACATTGCGGCTGGAGGTCCTGCACCTGGGCAATGCGTCGCTCAAACTCGGCATCGAAGGCCACTGCCAGGGCCAGACCCGCATCCGGTGCATCCAGGTGCGCGTGGTGGCGGCACTGGACAAGCTGCGCAGCCTGCCGATCCCGGATGACCTGCGACAGCGAATGGCGCGCTACCGCGCACCGGGCTGACCACCATGGCCGGCGCAGCGCGTGACGCCCCGGCAGCGACCGGTTCGCCGCCGCCAGCGTCGCCGTCGCTGGGGGCGCTGGCCGTGGCCACGGTGACGATGGCGCTGTGGCTGCACCTGATCCAGGCCCTGCTCGGGTCGCCGGGAGGCCCCGGCATCGAAGACTGGCTCGGCTGGGCCGATGCGTCGCCTGCATCGGCGACGCGCGCGCTCATGCGGTGGTGGGCCGAGCACGGCCTGCAAACCTGGGCCTGGGTCTACCTGGCCGGCGACAGCCTGGTGTTCCTGCCGCTGTATGCCGCGTGCCTGGGCCGTGCTGCGCACGTGCTCGCCGATGGACTGTGCGAGGCAGGTCCCAGTGCACGAGGCCCGCGGCATCGTGTCGTCGTGCGGGTGCTGCTGCTGCCGCTGGCGGTGCTCGTGGTGGTCGACCTGGCGGAGAACCTGCTTGGCCTGTGGCGCCTGGGCGGTCTGGCACGCCTGACTGCGCTGCCAGTCACCGCGCTGGCCGCGGTTGTTGCCTGGCGCGGTGTCGGCGTGCTCCCGGGCGTGCGCCACCTGATCCGCCAGGTGAACCCGGGCCTGCGCACCACCTGGGCCGTGGCGACCGTTGCGGGTGTCGCGCTGTTGGTGGTGGCCGGGCTCGGCACGGCCCAGTGCTCCGATCGCCCGCCCTGGCCCTGGGGCGACACACCGCTGGCCTGGTGGTGGGGCTGCGCGTCGCACCAAGGCAAGCTCTTCTCGACAGCGACGACAGCAGCGGTGTTGCTGGCCGCGCTGGGTGGATGGCTGTTCGGGCTGAACCTGCAGCCGCGCAGCGACGACGACCCGATCGCGCAGCGGCTGCAGCGGGCCTGGCAGGCGCAACGCCGGGCCGAGCGCGCCCGCCTGCGTGCAGCGATCGGCGACATGCTGGTGCGCAGCCGCTACGTGCTCGCGGTGTTGGGGCTGTTGACCGTGCTCACCCTGGTGATGGACCAGGGCCGGGACATCGTGCATGCGATGGCCTACGGCCTTTGGCCCCCGCAGTTGCCATCCGCGGCGGCGCTGACGGCGGGTGGGCGCACGCTGCGCGTGCTCGGTGCGGTGGCATCGCTGGTGGCCAGCGCTGGCGCGCTGTGGCTGTTCTGCTTCGCCTGCTGGCTGTGGACGCGCAGCGTGTGCATGCTGCGCTCGGTGCACACCCCGCCTCGCCCGGGCGACGATCCACCGCGGCTCGAGGACGGATACGCGCAGGGCTGGGCCCGCGTGCTGGCCTGGGTGCCTGCGCTCGTCATCACACTGCTGCTGGGAGCGGTGATGCGCGACACCGCACGCGCGGCGGCCGACGGCGCGGCGCTGGTGCAGTGGGTGCTGCTGGGCATGGGCAGCGCGGTGCTGCTGATGGGCGCGCGTTTCCTGCAGGTGCGCGGTGGGCAGCCCGGCCGCACGCACTATTACGACAGTGACGACTGGCTGGGCTGGCTGCACGCCGCGGGCATCGTGCCCGCGGCTGGCGCGACCGACGCGCGCTTCCGGGCGCTCGGACGCCTGCCCCCCCACCACCTGCCGGCATACCTGGCAGTGGGC
Organism: Aquabacterium sp.; assembly: GCA_023150345.1. Taxonomy (GTDB): domain Bacteria; phylum Pseudomonadota; class Gammaproteobacteria; order Burkholderiales; family Burkholderiaceae_C; genus Pseudaquabacterium. The sequence continues at coordinate 778 of JAKLLB010000176.1, read as the reverse complement.
CTGCTGGCCGTGCGCATCGTCGACGCCTTGCCGGCGGGCTGGCTGGGCCAGGCCAGCGATGTGCTGCCCACCATGGTGCTGGCCGTCATCCTGTTCTCGCTGGGACTGTGGCTGTGCCTGTTTGGCTGGCTGTCGCTGCTCGAGCACCACCGGGCCATCCCCTGGGTGGGCCTGTTGCTGGTGATCACCGTCGCGATGGGCGCGGCCGGCTGGACCGAGAACCATGTCGTCAGCGGGCCGCTGCAGTCGAACGCCATGCCGGAGACCGCGCTCTGGCGGCTGCTGGGCCACAGCAGCCTGGTCATGGCTGCGTTGATGGCGGGTTATCTCGTGACCGTGCGGGTCGTGAGACGGCATGCACGGGCAGCGGCCGAGCGACGCGCCGGTACCGCTCGCCCCGTCGAGCCGCTGCTCACGCGCGGCGAGTGGGTCCGGCTCGCGGCAGTTGCCCTGGCGCTGGCGGCGGCCATTGCCGCAGCCGATCGCCTGGCGGGCATGCGCGATCCGATGCCCGGCGCCGCTGCCGAGCAGCCGGATCCCCGGCCCAGCCTCGACCAGGCATTGGCACATTGGTTGCGCGGGCTGTGCCCGGACCCCTCCACGCCAGGCTGCGCGGGCGAGGGCGGCGCGGCGGTGCCGGTGTACCTGGTCTCGACAGAAGGCGGCGGCATACGCGCGGCCGTGTGGACTGCCTTCGCGCTCCGCAAGGTGAGCGTCGATTGGACACCTGGCCCGGCGGCTGGCCTGTCCAGTGCGGGCCTGATGCAGCGGCTCGCAC
>JAKLLB010000175.1 GCA_023150345.1 Aquabacterium sp. | reverse complement strand
GCCTCCCACCACCGGCGAAGAGTCGAGCCAATACACTGACCGCCGTCAACAACGGATCGACACGCCTCGCGTCGCCGCTCCAGGCCGCTCCAGGCTCAAACCTCATTTGGAAAAGACTGAGACTCGGGATTCGGGGCACGGCCCGCGCGATCGGCCGCCATCGCATCGGGCGTCGCCGCCGGCATCAGCGGACGAAGCGGCGCCTGGCCTGCAGCATGTCGACTCCGTTCAATACAACGCCACCCGCCGGCGCCACACTGGCGCATCGCCATCAACGGCCCGTCCGCGCGGGCCCTGGAACCGATGTTGCCCGTGGTACTCAGGCAGGTCAGCCGGACCTACCATCTCGATGACGTGGAGGTGCCGGCGCTGCGCGCCGTGACCCTCGACGTGCGGCCGCAGCGCTTCACCGTCATCTCCGGCCCATCGGGCAGCGGCAAGACCACGCTGCTCAACTTGGTGGGCTGCATCGACCGGCCAGACAGCGGCGAGATCTTGGTGGCCGGTGAACCGGTGCAGCAGCTCGACGACGATGCACTGTCCGACCTGCGCGCGCGCCGCATCGGCTTCGTCTTCCAGAGCTTCAACCTGTTGCCGGTGCTCACGGCGGCCGAGAACGTGGAGTACCCGCTTCAGTTGCTGGGCCACGGCGCGGCCCGCCGGCGCGAGCGCGTGCGCGAGCTGCTCGACGCGGTGGGCTTGCCCGCGCACGGCGGCCACCGGCCGGGGCAGCTCTCGGGCGGGCAACGGCAGCGGGTGGCGATCGCCCGTGCGCTGGCCGCCGCGCCGCTGCTGGTGCTGGCCGACGAGCCCACCGCCAACCTCGACAGCGCCACCGGCGCCGCCATCATCGCCCTGATGCGCCGACTGCAGCGCGAGCAGGGTGTGAGCTTCGTGTTCTGCTCGCATGATCCGCAGCTGCAGGCCGAAGCCGACGACACCGTGCACCTGCACGATGGCCGCATCACGCACATCACCCGCGCCGACGAACGACCCGAAGGGCGGAGGGCAGCGCAGTGAGCCGCACACTCTCCCTGGCGCAACGCAACCTGCGCCGCAACCGCCGCCGCTCGCTGGCCACGCTGCTGGCCATGGCCGTGGGTCTGGGCGCCATACTGGTGTTCGGCGGCTACGCCCGCCACGCGATGGACGCCATGCAGACCGGCTACGTCCAGATGCACGGGCACCTGCAGATCCAGCGCCAGGGCTACTTCGTCAGCGGCAGCGGCAACCCGGCGGCCTACGGCATCAGCGGCTACCGGGCGCTGATGGAGAAGGTGCAGGCCGACCCGGTGCTCGCGCCCATGATCGCTGTGGTCACGCCCAAGCTCGAGCTGGGCGGCGTGGCCGGCCACTTTGCGAGCGGCCAATCGACACAGGTGGCTGCGGTGGGACTGGATGCCCAAGGCCATGCGCGACTGCGCCAGTGGGATGACTACGACAGCGCCAGCTACTCGCCCGAACTGGCGCTGGCAGGCGCGCCGCCGGACGCGGTGATCCTGGGCATCGGCGTTGCCCGCCGACTGCAGCTGTGTGCGCCGCTGGGCCTGGACGGTTGCAGCGCGCCGGCCGATGCGCCCGCCGCCGGTGCCGCGGCGGCCCCCGCGCTGCCGAACGACCTGGCCGCGCTCGCGCAGCAGGACGCGCCGCCGGTCATGCCGGCGGCTGCAGGCAGCGGCGCCGGTGAGCGAGCGCGCATCGAGATGCTCTCGGCCACGCTGCAGGGCGCGCCCAACGTGGTGCGGCTGCAGGTGCTGCGCGCCGAGAACTTCGGGCTCAAGGAGTTCGATGACCGCTTTGCCGTGATGCATCTGGCGCAGGCCCAGAAGCTGGTGTACGGCAGCGGCGAGCCGCAGGTCACCGCCATCCTGGTGCAGCTTCGGCACACGGCGCAGATGCCAGCGGCGCGCGCGCGCCTGGCCGAGTTGCTGGGGCCCGCCGGCGAAGGCCAGCCGCTCGAGCTGATCGACTTCGAGACCCTGGCGCCCATCTACGGCCAGAGCCTGCAGTTCTTCGACTCGGTGTTTGGCTTCATGGCCAGCCTGATCGGGGTGATCGTGCTGTTCACCGTGGGCAACACCATGAGCAGCGCGGTGCTCGAGCGCACCACCGAGATCGGCACGCTGCGCGCGATCGGGCAGCGCCGCAGCGGAATCCACCGCCTGTTCCTGGCCGAGGGGCTGCTGCTGGGTGTGCTGGGCGCGGTGCTGGGCGTGGCCGCGGCGATGATGGCCGCCGCCCTGATCAACCGAGCGGGCCTGAGCTGGACCCCGCCGGGCTATGTCTACGCCTACCCGCTCAAGGTGCATGTCTGGGGTGCGTGGCGCCTGTTGCTGGGCACCGGGCTGGGTCTGCTCACGGTGGCCGCCCTGTCGGCCGCCTGGCCGGCCCACCGCGCCGCCCGCCTGCGCATCGTGGAGGCCCTGCGCCATGCGTAATCGCATCACCGTCGCCGCCCGCTCGGCGCCATCGGGCACGCCGCCGCGGCGCATGGCGCTGCGCGTGCTGGCCTCTGGCGCCCTGGCGCTGGCCGTCGGCGCCGCCGCCGCTGCCGGACTCGGCGCGCAGGAGATCCTGGCCGCCAGCGACGCCGTGCGCTATCCCGGCCACGGGTTCAGCGTCGTCAACACGCTGGTGGAGTACCGGCAGGGCCGCCAGACCGACACCAGCAGCCTGATGGTCTATTCACGACCCGACGCGAGCGGACAGTTCCGCAACCTGGTGCGCTTCGTCGCCCCGGCGCGCGATGCCGGCAAGCTGATGCTCTACAGCGGGCGCGATCTGTGGTTCCACGACCCGACGCAACGGGCCACGGTGCGCCTGTCGCCGCAGCAACGGCTGCTGGGCCAGGCCTCCAACGGCGACGTGGTCACCGTGAACCTGGCACGCGACTACCAGGCCACCGACGCCGGCCAGGAAGAAGTGACCGACGGCGAGCGCGTGCGGCGCAACTGCCACCGCCTGACCTTGGCCGGGCGCACCGCCGAGGCCACCTACCACCGCATCGAGCTGTGGGTCACCGTCGACGGCCATCGGCCGGTGAAGGCGCGCT
>JAKLLB010000174.1 GCA_023150345.1 Aquabacterium sp. | reverse complement strand
CTCGATGCCCCGTGCACGCTCACGCTGCTGGGGCTGGGCGCCTATCCGGCCGGTGAGCGGCGCTTCCTGGGCATGCCCGGCATGCACGGCACGCTGGAAGCCAACCTGGCGTTGCACGAGGCCGACCTGATCGTGGCGGTGGGTGCCCGTTTCGATGACCGGGTGACCGGCAGGCTGGATGCCTTTGCACCGCAGGCGCGGGTGATCCAGTTGGACATCGAACCGCACCCCATCGGCCGCAAGCGCGCGGCCGACGGGGTGCTGGCCGGTGACTGCGCGCCGGTGCTGGCCGCGCTGCTGGCGCAGCTGCGTGACTCGGGTACACCGCCGGACCCGGCGCGCCTGGCGCCGTGGTGGCAGCGCATCGGGTTCTGGCGTGCGCAGCGGTGCCTGGACTTCGACGACAGGGCCGACAGCATTGCGCCACAGGCGTTGATGTGCCGGCTGGATGCGGCGCTGCGCGGGCGCGACGCGATCGTGAGCACCGACGTGGGCCAACACCAGATGTGGGCGGCCCAGCACCTGTCGTTCACGCAGCCGCGGCGCTGGCTGACATCGGGCGGGGCCGGCACCATGGGCTACGGGTTGCCGGCGGCGATCGGGGCACAGGTGGCACACCCGCAGCGCACCGTGGTGTGCGTGAGCGGCGACGCCTCGCTGCTGATGAACGTGCAGGAGATGAGCACCGCCGTGCAGCACGAACTGCCGGTGAAGCTGGTGCTGTGCAACAACGGTGCCATGGGGATGGTGCGCCAGTGGCAGCAGCTGGTGCACGGCGGACGCCTGAGCCACAGCCGGCTGCCGCATCCGCCCGACCATGTGGCCTTGGCCCGCGCCTTCGGCTGGCAGGCGCAACGGGTGGCGATGCGCGCGCAGCTGGACGACGCGCTGGCCTGGTGCCTGCAGACCCCCGGGCCGTGCCTGCTGGATGTGCCGGTGCGCGCCGACGAGAACTGCTTTCCGATGGTTCCCTCGGGCGCCGGGCATCATGAGGTGTGGCTGGCGCCGGGGCGCCGCTGGGACGCGCCAGCCGGCGGTGGTTGAGCCGCGCGACTTCAGGTGCCGATCAGGCCGCCGTCGAGCCGCCGCACAACCACGGTGGCCGAGCGCGGCCGGGCCTGCCCGCCATCGGGCCAGTGCGAGCTGCGCTGCGCACCGGAAGAGTCGCCGGACTCGCTGTTCTCGCCGGGATGCTGGATGTTGACGAACAGCGTGCGGCCATCGGGTGTGGTGGTGGCGCCGGTGAGCTCGCAGCCGGCGGGGCCGGTGAGAAAGCGGCGCACCTCGCCGCTGCGGGGATCGGCCGCGAGCAGCGCGTTGTTTCCCAGGCGCGTGTACTCGCCACGGCCCATCGCCGAGGGCGACATGTCGGTGCAGATCCAGAGCACGCCGCGGCGGTCCATCCACAGCCCATCGGGGCATGCGAAGGCGTCGCCGCGGACATTGCCACGGGCTTCGGCGCGCTCGTTGGCGGCGTCTCCCGCCAGTACGAAGTGGCTCCACGTGAAGGTGATGGCGTCGAAGTCGTCGCCCTCGCGCCAGCGGATGACCTGGCCCATGGTGTTGCGTGCCCGCGGATTGGCGGCATCGACACCGGGCATGCCGGCGGTACCGCGGGCGCTGTTGTTGGTGAGCGAGCAATAGACTTCGCGCCGGGCTTCGTCGATGGCCAGCCACTCGGGCCGGTCCATCCGCGTGCCACCGAGCGCGTCGCTGGCCTGGCGCGCCTTGACCACCACCTCGCCCTGGTCGGCGAACCCGTTGGCGGCGGCGAGCGGGCCCTGGCCGTGCACCAGCGGCAGCCAGCGGCCGGTGCCGTCGGCATCGAACCGGGCGACGTACAGCGTGCCGTGCTCGAGCAGCGTGGCGTTGGCGCGGGCGCCGCCGGGTTGCATGCGGTCGCGGCTGACGAACTTGTAGATGTACTCGAAGCGGGCGTCCTCGCCGGAGTAGACCACCGCGCGGCCGTCGCGCGTGAGCGTGGTGGTGGCGCCTTCGTGCGCCGCTCGGCCCATGGCGGTGCGCTTGACCGGGGTGGAGTTGGGATCGAAGGGGTCGACCTCGACGATCCAGCCGAAGCGGTTGGGTTCGTTGGGGTGCCGACCGGCATCGAAACGCTCGTCGTGCTCGTGCCAGCGCGCGCCGGTGCCACGGCGCAGGCCCCAACGGACTTCGTGCGCATCGGGCTGCCTGTCGCAGGCGAAGTAGTAGATCCAGTTCTCTTCGCCGCTGAGATAGGTGCCCCAGGGCGTAGCCCCAGCCGCGCAGTTGTTGAAGGTGCCCAGTACGGTGCGCCCGGAAGGATCGGCGGCAGTGCGCAGCATCGGGTGGCCGGCGGCCGGCCCGCCCACTGCGAACGGTGAGTATGCGGTGATGCGGCGGGCGTAGGTGGAGGGACGCCGAACCTCCCAGCGACCATCGTGCTCGGCCACTTCGATGACCGAGATGCCGTGCGCGGCCTGCGACTTGCGCACCTTCTCGGCGCTCCAGCCCTGGCGGCCATCCGGATAGAGCAGGCCGTGGTCGACGTACTCGTGATTCAGCGCCAGAAGGCCGTGGCGCGAGCTGCCCTGCAGCGGGTAGTAGGCCATGCCGTCGTGGTGCATGCCCATCTGCACGGCCTGCTCGGCGGCACTGTTGCTGGCGTCTGCGCGAAACGCCGGCATGGCGCCGGCCACGCCCACCGGTTCACCCCAGGGCGCGATGACTTGGGCGACGTAGCCTTCAGGCACCACCACCGCATCGGCCTGCGACACCGGTACCGAGCGAAAGCCGAGCAACGGCGCCCCACCTGCCGAGGCCGATGCGCAGCCCGCGAGCCAGGGCGCAAACAGCCCGCCCAGCGCCGCGCCCACCCCCCCTTGGAGCACGGTGCGGCGCGAGGCCGCGCAAATGTCGTGGATGGTGGGGGTGGAGGACGGGTTGCTGTCCTCCACCCAATGGTGTTGCTCGATCATGGAAGTGGCACTGCCAGCTGCGCGATCGAGCTTTCTACCATCAGTTGCGACCGACGGCCGTCCAGGCCGCTGCCACGGCGGTGGACTCGGGCGACCCCGCGCCGTAGAGATCGTTGGCGGCGCTGATGGTGGCGGCGCGCGCACCGGCGTAGCTGGTGTTGGACGTCATGTAGACGGTGAGCGCGCGGAACCAGATCTTCTC
>JAKLLB010000173.1 GCA_023150345.1 Aquabacterium sp. | reverse complement strand
GGGTTGACGTTGATCTGCAGGCCGTCCCAGTGGGTGAGCGTGCCCTCGGGCATCACCCGGTAGTAGCGGCCACCGAACTCGCCGGGTTCGCGCGCGATCATCAGGCGCGGCTCGTCGGGGTGGACCTTCCAGCCGCCATGGGGGTCCGGGATGCGCATGTAAAGGACGCGGCCATCGCCGTCGACGTCTTCCACCGTCAGGCCCTCGACCGGCGGTTCGTCGAACGGATAGGGCCGCGTCGACGAGCGGATGTAGCGCGGCCGATCAGCCAGCGCCAGCTCGGCACCGTCCGGGTTCAGGCGCGGGCAGAGATACACCACGCGGGTGTCCAGCAACTCGGTGATCTTTGGGTCGACCCCGTAGCCGCCCACCAGGTGGTGCAGCCAGTACAGGCAGGCCATGCTCGCGGTCACCTCGCCGGCGTGGATGTTGCCGTCGACCCAGAATGCGGGCTTGTCCTCGTCGCGGCCGGTGGCGGTGTGGGTGATCACCATCAGCCAGATCTCGCGGCCCTCGTGGCTTTGGCCCAGCGAGCGCAGCTGGAGCAGGTCGGGCCGTGCCGCAGCGTAGTCCTGCAGCAGTGCCGTGAGTTCGGCGTAGCGGTAGAAGGTGTCGAAGCGCGGGACCGGAATGGCAGGCATGGCGCAGGTGTGGTGGAGCGAAGCGTTCTAGTTTGGCACGGCACGGTCCGCGGTCCTGGCGGTGCCAACCCGAGGCCGCTGACCCTGCGTTGGTTCAGCCGCTGGCATGGCGAACTGCGCCGGCCCGTACACTGCGACGCCACGCCATTTGCTCCGCCGGCGCGCACCATGTACCGTAGGCTCACGATCGCCCTGAGCGTGCTCGTTCTGTACGGCTCGCTGTACCCGCTGCAGTTTTCGGCCCCCTCACCGGCGTTCATCGAGCGGTTCCTGACACAGCTCGACGGGTGGACGGGTCCGGGTGACGCGCTGGGCAACGTCGCCCTGTTCGTGCCATGGGCAGCGACCTGCATGGGCTGGTTCCAGCAGCGTTGGCCTCGCCTGACCGCTGCGGCAGCAACGATGACGGTGGGTTTGGTGCTGGCCTTCGTGGCACAGGTCGCGCAGCTGTGGGTGCCGGCACGGGATCCCCGGATCGGCGACATCGCCTGGAATGCGCTTGGCTGCGCAGCGGGTGTGGCCGCATCGATTGCCTGGCTGCACCGCAGCCGCGCAGCTTCGACAGGAGCGGCCGTGCCCGTCATCGAGAGCATGCTCATGCTGGCGGCGGTGGCGTCGTTGGTTTTCCCTGGCATCCCCAGCGTAGACCGAGCATTGCTGGTTGCGCACGTCCGGGAGTTGGCCCATGCGCCCGACTACGGCGCTGCCCTCGACGCGGCCATGCCTATGACCATCCTGGTGGCCATGCTGCCCGCGGCGCTGGGCGAGCGCGCCAGAGGCGCCCGCCTGGCGATCTGGGCGGTCATCGCGGCATTGGCAGTCCCACTGGCGATGCTGCTCGTCGTGCAGTCGTCGTTCGGGTCCAGCGCCCTGGCCGGCTGCGCCGTCGGAGCGGGATTGGGCGTGGCGTGCCGCACCGATGGCCCCGGCGCCCGGCCATCCCGGCTGGTGCTCATCCTCGGGCTGTCGTACCTGATCGACGCCTGGGCACCGTTCCGGCTGCGCGAGGGTTGGGCGCCGATGGAGTGGATGCCGTTCGCAAGCCTGCTGCAAGGCGCCATGATCGACAACAGCCGGCAACTGCTGACGCAAGCCGTCGTGCTGACCGCTTTGCTCCACGCCCTGACGCGACTGGGCAGCCCGCTGCGCGGTGCGTCGGTCGTCGTGGCCGTGGCGGCCCTCGGCGTCGAGCTGTCGCAGTGCGCCATCGAGACACGCCACGGTGATGCAACGGCACCCGCACTGGTCATCCTGGCCGCCTGGGGTCTGGCAGCGCTCCAGGAGCCGGCGCCCGTCCGTGGTGCGACGGCTCTGCAGCCCAGCCTGTTGCGGCAGCGGAGAGCGAACACCGAGACCCGTCGCGCATCGGCGGAGCCCCCTGCGCAGCCACATCCAACGATGCATCCCGCGTGGCTGCTCGGCTTGCTGGTGGTGCCGCTGGCAGCGGGCATGCACCTGATGCTGCGCATGCCCGGGGTTCCGTACAACGTCAGCGAGCTGTTCCGTTGGAGCGGCCATCCGGCGGCGCTGGCGGTTTTCGCGCTCGCCCTGCTTTGGCTCGGCGCAGGACCTGCGTGGCTGGGACGCCACCTCGCCGCACGGAGCGCACCCGAGCGGACGTTGACGATCGGCGCCCTGGGCGTGTCGCTGGTGAGCCTTGCGTTGGTGGCCGCCGCCGTTACCGACGAGAGCCTGGACGACGTCGCCGGCGCCAACAACCTGCAGTGGTACATCGTGCATCGGGCCATCTGGGGCGAGGCGTGGCAATCGGCGCTGGCCTGGCTCGATGCGCCCGCCGGTGTGGGCTTCGTCGAGCGATGCGGGCGCTATGCCGCACTGCTGGGCCCGCTACCGATCCTGCTGGGTGGATGGATCGCCTTGGCGGAGCGGGCCAGGGCCGGATCGGTCGGAGTACGCTGGATCACAGGCTACCTGGCCGCGGCGCTGCCGACGCTTTGGCTGTGCAAGTCCGTTGCCTTCACGTGGTCGTCCACCGACAACCTCAACGAACTGATCGCGCGCACCGGTCCTGCGGGTCTGAGCGGTGGCTTCTACCTGTACCTGCTGCTGGTCCTGCTCTGCCTGTCCGCATGGGCAGTCGCTCGAACGTTCATGCAGCCACGTCTCCGACCGGTAGCCCTGGCCAGTGCCGCCGCCGCGTCGATCACCGCCGTTGCCCTGGGTTGGGCGCTGCTCAACGCCGGCTTGGAGCCTGCCGTGCGCAAGTACGAGTTGGTGTACTCGGGGGCACAGTTCCTTCTGGGTCCTGATCGGACACACCTGTTGGACGACAGGCAGCTGTTTGCACGCTGGACGGTGCTGGTGCTGGCAACCTTGTGCGTCGTGGCCGCAGGCATCGTCTGGGAGGCACGCCTGCATGCCTGGTGGCGCCTGCGCCTGGCCGACCGTCAGCAGCGCCGCCCAGCCCCCTGAACGAACACCCGCAATTCGCCCGGCTCGAACGCGGTCCAGGCCTCGCCACGGGTGAGCGGTTCGGTCGCGACGACAGCGACGCGGTCCGACGGTTGCGTGAGGGCCCCGAAGTCGATGCTCAGGTCGTCGTCGGCCAGGTGCGCGGC
>JAKLLB010000172.1 GCA_023150345.1 Aquabacterium sp. | reverse complement strand
AACGGGTGGTTGTAGGCCGCCACCGGCTGGGTGCGCACGACCGCCGCCAGCGCGTCGCGTTCGCGCACGAAGCGGCGCAGCACGGCGTTGACGAATCCCGCCGCCTGCGGGGTGCGCTTGCGCGCGGCCGTGACTGCCTGGTCGACCAGCGTGTGATCGGCATAGGGCGCCCCGCTGCCCGGCCAGAGCAGAGCCAGCGCGCAAACCAGCAAGCAGTCCACGGGCGCCGGCGGTGTGCGTGGTGCCACCACGGCCCGCACAGCTTCGGCGCTGCCCAACCAGCGCATCACGTGGAAGGCCAGCGCCTGCGTGCCAGGGCGAAGCTCGGCGGGGCAGCGGGCCAGCACATCGGTCAACGACTTCCCGGCACGGACCGACTCCAGCGCGTCCGCCGTGCTGTCGAGCAGACGGGCCAGCGGCGGCGACGCCGGCTTGAGCGCCGTCGCATCGGCCCAGCGCGCGCGCGCGCCCGGGTCGTCGACGCGCCGCGCGGCGGCACTGGCCACCGCGGCGGCGACGCGAAGATCGGCGGGTGGGCGATCGGTGGCCATCCAGGCAGTCTAGTGCAGGGTTGCGGCGGGTCGGCCTCATGCTGCCATGCCATGCCTGCAACACCCCTGCCGAGTGCAGGGCTGGGCGACCGCACGCGCACAATCCGCCGCACCCACCCGCGCAACCCCACCGTTGCTGCCGACCAGCCCTTGCGCGTCACCGGAGATCGCCATGTCGACCACCCGCACCCTGCCACTGCTGCGCACCGAGGACGACCTGGCCCGACTTAGAGCTTCGGAGCGGATCCGCTACCGACTGGTGGGCGCCGATTGCCGCTACCACGCCAACGACAACATCGCCGCGCACATCCGCGAGGGAGAACTCGAGGAGTTGCAGGCGGAGGTACAGGCGCATCTGCAGGATGTGCTGCGGGCCCTGGTCATCGACACGGAGAGCGACCACAACACCAACGACACCGCCAAGCGGGTGGCGAAGATGTTCATTCACGAGGTGTTTCGCGGTCGCTACGTGCCGATGCCCGACGTGACCGAGTTCCCGAACGCCTCGCGGCTGAACGAGTTGATGATCGTGGGGCCGATCACGGTGCGCAGCGCCTGCTCGCACCACCTGTGCCCCATTCTGGGTCGGGTGTGGATCGGCATCATGCCCAACGAGCACTCCAACCTCATCGGTCTGTCGAAATACAGCCGGGTGTGCGATTGGGTGATGAGCCGCCCGCAGATCCAGGAGGAGGCCGTGGTGATGCTGGCCGACGCCCTGCAAGACCGCGTCAAGCCCGATGGCCTGGCCATCGTGATGGAGGCCGATCACTTCTGCATGCACTGGCGTGGCGTGAAGGACGACGAGACCGCGATGACCAACAGCGTGATGCGCGGCGCCTTCCTGAAAGACGCCAACCTGCGGCGAGAATTCCTGTCCTTGATGGCCAAGAAGCAGGGTAGCTGATCGGGCCCGGAAGTGCCGCATGCTGGCACGACCCCGACATGCCCGCACAGGAGACGCATGACATGATGCTGGTGCGACTGATGTACGCGAGCCGTGCGGTGCCCACGCTCGACCAGGACGAACTGGTGGCCATCCTGCGCCAGAGCCGCCAGAACAACCCCGTGCACGGCATCACGGGCGTGCTGTGCTTTGCCGACGGCGTGTTCATCCAGGCGCTGGAGGGCGGCCGCTCCGCCGTCAGCCGCCTGTACCACCGCATCGCGGCTGACGCGCGACACAGCGACGTGGTGTTGCTGAGCTACGAAGAGATTGTCGAGCGTCGATTCTCGGGTTGGGCCATGGGCCAGGTGAACATGTCGCGCCTGAACCCGGCGCTGCTTCTGAAGTACTCGGCCACGGCGCGCCTGGATCCCTACGGCGTGCCCGCACGGGTGTCGTTGTCCCTGCTCGACGAACTGGTGGCGACGGCCTCGATCATGTGTTGAGGCCGGCCCACCGCGTGGCGTTCACAGCTGGCCGGCACGGCCGAAGTGGAACAACCCGGACAACAGGCGCGTGGGGAACTGCGCCACCGCCGCGTTGTAGACCGCGCCCGCGTCGTTGAACACCTGGCGTGCGAACTGCCAGCGCAGCCCCAGTTCCCGCAGCGCGGTGGTTGACTGTGCAACCGCAGTCGACTCGCGAACCTCGGGGTGCTGCTCGGCCAGCGCAATCATCCGCGCCAGTGCCGGCGCCAGCGCTGCTTCGGCACGGGCCAGCACCTGTACCGACTCGACATTGGCCGGGCGCGGGCGCACGGCATCGGCCGCACGCCTGACGGACGAGCGCGCCAGGTGCAGGGCCTCGAGTGCTGCTCGCTCCTCGGCCAAAGCCGGCTCCACCACCGCCAGCAGCGCGGCCAGTGTCTGGTCGCGGGCCTGCAGTAGTCCATCGATATGGCCCCAGGCCGCAATGATGGGCGTGCGCAGGGCCACCACGCGGTTGTAGGCGCCCAGCATCCACAACGCCAGCACCGCCACCACGGCGGCGGCAATCCCACTCGACAGCGTCATGCGGCCGCCCGCCAGGCGGCGTAGCCGCGCGCCCGCAGCAGACATGCCGGGCAATGGCCGCAGCCGTGCCCCCAGTCGTGGCGCAGGCCGCGCTCGCCCAGGTAGCAGGTGTGCGTGTGCTCCACCACCAGGTCGGTCAGCGCCTGACCGCCCAGCGCCTCGGTGAGCGCCCAGGTCTGGGCCTTGTCCAGCCACATCAGCGGCGTCTCGACGGTCATCGGCGCATCCAGGCCCAGCGACAGCGCCACCTGCAGCGCCTTGAGCGTGTTGTCGCGGCAGTCGGGATAGCCCGAGTAGTCGGTTTCGCACATGCCGCCCACCAAGACCTGTGCCCCACGCCGGTAGGCCAACGCGGCAGCGAAGGTCAGGAACAGCAGGTTGCGACCCGGCACGAACGTGCTCGGCAGACCGTTGGCCTGCCACTCGATGGCACGCTCGGCGGTCAAAGCCGTCTCGCCCAGCCCGGCCAAGGTCGTCAGATCGAGCTGGTGATCGTCGCCCAGCCGCGCTGCCCATCGCGGGAACGACGCGGCCAGCTGGCGCCGCACGACCTGTCGGCACGCCAGCTCGATGCGGTGGCGCTGCCCATAGTCGAAGCCGACGGTCTCGACCCGTTCATAGCGCTCCAGCGCCCAGGCCAGGCAGGCGGTGGAGTCCTGCCCGCCGGAAAACAGCACGAGGGCGTGCCGCTGTGCCGCCGCTGGGTTCACCCGCGCACCTCGC
>JAKLLB010000171.1 GCA_023150345.1 Aquabacterium sp. | reverse complement strand
CCCAGCGCAGCCGCCGCGCGGGCGCGCGGCTCGCCGGGCGCCGCGGCGGCCAGCGCCTGCTCCAGCGGCGCCAGCGCCAGCCGCACCTGACCCTGCTGCAACGCGCAGCGGCCCTCCTGCAGCGGCTCGGGCGATGCAGCCGGGGCGGCCGACGCGCTGGTGGCAATGGCCAGCGCCAGCATCGCCGCCGCCATGCCGCCATGCCGCCACGGCCGCTCAACGCAGGCGATAGCGCAACGAGAAGTGGATGCCACGATCCTGCAGGTCCCCTTGGGTGTCGACCGGCGGGTCTTCGAGCCGCCGGCCATAGAACAATTCGGCCTCCCAGCCGTCCCAGGCCGCCACCAGCCCCAGCCCCGCCGAGGCCAGCCGGGTGGCCGGCGCGCCGCGGTCGCGGGCGCGCCCGGCATCGATGAAGGGCACGAGCGTCAGGCGCCGGCGGTCGGCCGCGCCGCCCCACAGTGCGTGGTGGTGCTCCAGGCCGATCGCCCAGCCGGTGTCGCGCACGAGCTGGTTCTCGCGGTAGCCGCGCACGGTGCCCCGTCCGCCCAGGCTGAGCTGCTCCAGCGGCACCAGGCGATCGCGACCGATCTGCGCCAACGCGCGCAACTGCCACGGTGCCCCGCCACGCCCGCTGCCCAGTGCCACCTGGGCCTGGCCCTGCCAGTAGCGGTAGTGCCGCGGCGCCTGCTCGGCCAGCAGCGCGGGTTCGGCCAGGTTGTTGCGGCCGCCGGCGAAGGTGGAGCGCAGCGCCGCCACGACGGCTTCCCGGCGCAGCGTGAGCTCCTGGGTGAAGCGCCAGGTGCGGGTGCGGGTGGTGCCGGTGGACTCGCCAGCGACAAAGCTGAAGGGCTCGCCGTCGAGCGTGCTGCGATGCTCGCGGGCGGTGTAGAGCACGCCCAGCACCAGGCGCTGGCGGGCGTCGTCGATCACCGGGTGCGACAGGCCCGCCTCGCGGGTGCGCACCCGGCTGGCGATGCCCAGCGCCTGCAGCGGCTCTTCGGTCACCGAGGAGTCGCCCTGCGCCAGCCGCAGGTGGGCCAGGGTGCGGCCGGCCATCAGCGGCACGGTGGCACCCAGCTCACCCTGGTCGCTGCCATGGCTGTGGCCCAGGGTGAGCACCAGCGCATCACCCCAGCCGGTCAGGTTGCGCAGGGCGGCGGTGGCCCCGGCCGCGCGCGAACCGGTGGCCGGTGCCTGGTGGTTGTGGGCCCACAACGTCAAGTCCCAGACCGGTGCCCGCGTGGCATCGACTTCCAGCACCGCCTGGCCGGGCTCGGCCCCCGGCGACAGACGCAGGTTCAGCCGGTCGAACAGCGGATCGGCCAGCAGCAGGTGCATGCGCTCCTGCAGCTGGTTGACGTCAAGCGGCTCGCCGGCGCGCGCCAGCCGTGCCTGCACATAGGCCGGGCTGAGCCGGCCCAGCCCCTGCATGCGCCACTGGTCGATGCGGCCCTCGATCACCCGCACCTGCAGCACGCCTTCGGCCAGCCGGCTGTCGTCCAGCCGAGCGCCGCTGCTCACGTAGCCGCGGGCGATGTACATGCGCGTCACCCGCTGGCGCAGCTCCTCGAGATCGGTCCAGCGCAGCGGCCGGTTCAGCAGCGGTTGGGCCAGCGCCTGCAACTCGGCCTCATCGATGACGCTGGCGCCGGTGTAGCTCACATGCCTGAGCACGATGGGCCCCGCCGGCGACGCGGCGGCCGTGGACGCCACAGCGGGTGCGGCACCGGCGCCCTGCACCACGGACAGGCCGGCCGCCGGCACCAGCAGCGCCGCCGCCAGCATGCTGGCCAGGCGGCTCGCGGCGCGCGCTCGCGTCGTGGGCAAGTGGGATCTCCTGCGGGTCGCGGTGACGTGTGGAGCACCGCGTGCGAGGTGCAGCAGCGCCAGCCGATGTTGCCCGGCGGCGACACCGGGCCGGAAGCGCCCAAAGTCACCTGGCGCAACGCCAGCCGGGCATGTTTCGTGCCAGCATCCCGATGCCCCCGCGGAACCAGGGTGCCCAGCCCGGTTATCCCCCGCGCCTGCCGCGCCGCGGCGACAATCGCGGCTTCAAGCAATGCCATGCCCGCTGGCGGGGGTGGCGCGAACCTGCAACCGGCACCCGAGAATGAAACGACTGGACGACTTCCGCATGCGCCTGGGCCGGCACGAGCTGGTGCCCATCATGGTGGGCGGAATGGGGGTGGACATCTCCTCGTCCGACCTTGCGCTCGAGGCCGCGCGGCTGGGCGGCGTGGGTCACATCTCCGACGCGATGATCAAGACGGTGACCGACCGTCGCTACAAGACCAAGTACGTCAAGGCCAAGCAGGCCATGTACAAGGGCAACGTCGAGTCGATGGACAAGTCGTCGGTCAAGTTCGACCTGGGCCACCTGGCCGAGGCGACCCGCCTGCATGTCGAGGCCACCATGTCGCGCAAGACCGGCAGCGGGCTGGTGTTCATCAACTGCATGGAGAAGCTGACGATGAACGCGCCGCGCGAGACGCTCGCCGTGCGCCTGGCCGCGGCACTCGACGCCGGCATCGACGGCATCACGCTGGCCGCCGGCCTGCACCTGGGCTCGCTCGCCCTGATCGAGCAGCACCCGCGCTTTCGTGACGCCCAGCTCGGCATCATTGTGTCGTCGCTGCGTGCGCTGCAGCTGTTCCTGAAGAAGAACGCCCGCCTCAACCGGCTGCCCGACTACATCGTGGTCGAAGGGCCGCTGGCCGGCGGCCACCTGGGCTTCGGCATGGACTGGGCGCAGTACGACCTGGCCACCATCGTCGCCGAGATCCGCGCCTGGCTGCAGTCCGAGTCGCTCGACATCCCGTTGATCCCCGCCGGCGGCATCTTCACCGGCAGCGATGCCGTGGCCTTCGTCGAAGCCGGTGCCGCCGGCGTGCAGGTGGCCACACGATTCACCGTCACCCGCGAGTGCGGCCTGCCCGACGACATCAAGCAGGAGTACTTCCGGGCCAACGACGACGACATCGAGGTCAACCAGATCTCGCCCACCGGATACCCGATGCGCATGATCAAGTCCAGTCCCGGCATCGGCGACGGCATCCGCCCGAACTGCGAGGCCTACGGCTACCTGCTCGACTCGCAAGGCCGCTGCGCCTACATCGAAGCCTACAACCGCGAGCTGGCCGCGCACCCCGATGCACGGCGCCTGTCGGTGAAGGACAAGACCTGCCTGTGCACCCACATGCGCAACTTCGCGATCTGGACCTGCGGCCAGACCACTTCGCGCCTGAAGGACACCTCGGTGCG
>JAKLLB010000170.1 GCA_023150345.1 Aquabacterium sp. | reverse complement strand
CACCAGCATGTTCAACGGGGATGCGAACGTGCGCGGCCAGGCGCTGGTGGACATCGCCGCCGCACTGGGCGCACTGGCGAGCGACCCCGTCTATGCAGCGGTGGCATCGGCGTACAACGACCGCCTGGGTGCCGAGTGGATCGAGGAGTTCGCGGCCGACGCGGTGACGCTGGCGGGGCTGCCCAGCCCGTTGGTGGAAATGGGTGGGGACTGAGCGCAGGCGCGATCGAGCGCGACCTCACATCAAACTTCGGGTAGCGCCCAACCCAACCCCAACGCGTACGTGAGCCGACGCACAGTTGAACGGATGATGCGCTCGCCACGTGGGCACTCGCAGCTGACCCTCAACCCGATCGTCTGCAGCGGGATGGCGCCGCGTGCAAGACCCACGGCCTTGTTGTAGGCTTCCTGTATGTCACCTCGCTCGCCCGCGCCAGGCAGTTTTGCAGCCTGCTTGTAAGCTGGTAACCCGATCTCGCCGCTCACAGGAGGCCCGGATGACCATGGATACACCCGCTCGCTGGTCCAGCGGCGTACTTCGCCGTGTGGCCGCTTTTCGCCACTCGCAAGCGACTCGCGACGCGGTGGCATGGGCTGCGCACCTGGAGGTGGCCTGTGTCCGGCCGTTGGATCTGCAGCGGAACTGGGACGCCGGGGACCCGACCCCGCTGGCCGCCTCACCGGAAGCGCTGAGCACGGCTTTGCTCCACTCCATATTCAGCCGAGACCTGCAGGTCGATCTCGTGCAAGCCTGCCGGGACGCAATACCTGGGCTGGAGGTCACTGAGCTGCACATTGCGCTTGCGGATTCGCGCGCCCGGGGGTTCGCCTCGAAGGCGCCCGCAGCCGTCACGGCGTGTCTGCCCGCCGCGCCTTCAGCCCCCTGACGGCGGCCAGGGCCGCCGCAAATCTGGCGCGGTCCACCGGGTGTTGCGTGTCGTGCTGCAGCGTGGTGTTCACCGCCTGGTCCAGCGCGGCGACCAGGTCTGCCGCCCCGATCTCTTGTACCACCTGTCTGATCCAGCGCGCGGTCAGGTCGTGGGCAAATGCGAATCGGGGCCTACGCTCGAGCTCTGCGGACACGAAGGTCTCCAACTCGGCGCCGCGCAGCAGATCCATAAAGATCTTGTCGCTGAACCGTCCGCCACGCATGGCGGCCGCGTCGATGGCCGCCGGGTTGTTAGTGGCTGCAAAGAACACGACCTCGGGCACAAGTGCCATCGCGCCGTCCATGGCTTTCAGGATCTCGCTGGTGGCCGTGGCTGTTGGAGAGTAGGAACGATCGCGCAGCAGGTCGTCGGCCTCGTCGATGAAGACGATGGCCGGGCGGTGCTCGGTGGCCATTGTCAGGACATCCTGGAACTTGCGCGGGTCGTGCGCAATGTCCGGCGTCTTCACCTCGAAGAGGTGCCAGTCGCCCAACTCGAGCGCAACCGCTCGCGCGAGGCTGGTCTTGCCGGTGCCCGGCGGCCCGTAAATCAGGACACCGCGTGGTGGTGTGCCCCCACGGGCGGCCAGCTCCTCCCAGTGCTTGAGGCGGTAGACAATGGACCGGACCTCGCGCATCGTCGCAGCCGGCAGCGTCAGCTGCGACAGCCGGGTGCCGGCCTTCGGAATGGCGCCCTCGCGGCGCGAGACCGCGCGCGCTGCTGACTTGAGGTGCGCGGTCGTGGCCTTGGGATCATGGCTGCGGGCCAACTCGTCGCGCAGCCGCTTGGCGACGGCCTCCAGGAACGCGACGCTGCGCTGCTCCCACAGCTGAGCGGCCGCCTGGACGGCGTCGGCGTCGGCTCTCACCCGGAACTTGGCCAACAGCGCGGTCAGAATGCCCAGCCGGGCCTCGAGGTCGGGCAGCGGAATCTCGATCTTGCAGTCAAAGCGACCGGGCCGCACAAGTGCGGCGTCGAGTTCCTCCGGGTGGTTGGTGGCGGCGACGAGCACGACCCGGCGCGAGCGGATGTCGTCAATCTGGGTGAGCAGCGCATCCACGAGCTTGGTGTCTTCGGCATGTTGCGTCGGCCCGGCGGCGCGCTTGCGACCCACGGCGTCGAATTCATCCAGGAACAGCACGCATGGCTCGCTCGCGCAGGCGGCGGCGAAGACCTCGCGCACGCGGTTCGCCGAGTCGTTTATCCATTGGCTGGTCAGGTCCTGCACACCAACCTTGATGAAACCGAAGCCCAACTCGCCGGCCAACGCCTCCGCAAACACGGTCTTGCCGTTGCCGGGCGGGCCGCTGAGGAGCAGGCCATTCACATCGGACGCTGGTGCACCTTTGCGGGAGTAGCCGGCGAATCGGGCGGCGAACTCGCGCAGCTGCAGCTTCAGTGGCTGCATGCCCGCCAGATCGTCAAGGCACAGGCGTGGCTGTTCGGCGCGCTGCAGCGCCATCGGTGCGTCGGGGCTGCCGGCGCGGTGGGTGGCAGCAGCGCCTGGCTCGCGCGCGCTTGCGGCCCGCGGCTTGATGACGTCCCAGGCCTGGGCCATGACAAACGGCAGTGCCAGCGTACTGAAGATCAGCGCCTTGCCCAGCATGGAGCTCCCGAGGTCGATCCAGTAAACCAGGACTTCCCACCACGCGTAGCCGAGCGTCGGCCAGATGCCAGTGGTGGACGACGCGGCAGTTCGCGCCTCGATGACCAGCACGCCGAGCCCGGACAGGAGATAGCCCACTGCGCTCGCGAGCGCCACTGGGCGCAGCGGCACGCGCACCGTCCAGGCGCAGATCGCGAGGACCAGCAGCAACGCCAGCTCCAGTTGAAGCGCTGCTGAACCGGGCTCGGCCAGCGCGCTGCGGCCGGTCGCGATCCAGACCCCCAGCCAGACCAGCAGCAAGCTGGGGATGCCCATGAACAGCAGCAGCACGGTGACCATGCGGGTGGTCACACCACCTTTGGTCATGGCACCCTGCATGCCTCCCATCAGGCCGGCGCCGAGAATTTCATTGCGTGTGGCGACATGCTTCATCGTTGCCCCTTTGCGGCCGAGGGAGTGGGCGTGGGCGCGGCGGGACGCTCTGCCTGGAACGTCACGGTCAACCGGGGGTGCCCGTCCTGCTTTGCTGCGGCCTCGAGATGTTGTCGCAGGCGGGCCTGTGTGGCCGGGCTGACTGCGCGGCGCGTGGTCAGCCGCGCTTCCACCCTGTGTCGGCGCCGCTCGGGATGGAACTGCACGAGCACCTGGTGACCGGTGCAATCGATCGGCTCGGTACTGCACACCGCGGCCGTGCGTTGCGCCAGTGCGCCCGAGTGCGTGTTGAGCAGTGGGCGCAGATCGGTCCACGCGGCGCGGGTCGCGCAGGTGGATGCAAGGATGGGCAGCAGCAGACCCGGCAACATGTACCAGTTCATGACCGGCTCCCGGCAAGCGGAGCGGATGCCGCGCCGAGCCGCAGGCGGTGCGGTGTGCAC
>JAKLLB010000016.1 GCA_023150345.1 Aquabacterium sp. | reverse complement strand
GTCAAGAGCGTGGGCGTGATGGGCGACGGCCGCACCTACGACTACGTGGTGGCACTGCGCGCCGTGCAGACCAGCGACTTCATGACGGCCGACTGGGCCGAGCTGCCCTACGAGTTGCTCAAGCGTGTTTCGGGCCGCATCATCAACGAGGTCCGCGGCATCAACCGGGTCACCTACGACGTGAGCAGCAAGCCGCCGGCGACGATCGAGTGGGAGTGACAACCACCTCGTCGCGCGCGGGCGCGCCTCAGCCCAGCCGCTTTCCGTGGCCGGCGTTCAGCTCTGGTTCCACTCGACCTTGGGCTCGTCCGCGCTTTCGCCAACGTAGAACCACTTCAGGCCGAGCGGATCGTTGCTCAGGATGTCGGTCTTGAAGCTGCGCCAGGCCTGGATCTCGAAGTAGTCCAGCGCGCCTTCCCAGGCGTTGAGCTGGTGCGGAATGCCCGAGGGGAAGTACACCAACGTGCCCGGCTCGATGACTTGGGAGGTCTGGCCGACGTCGACCTTGCCGCGGCCCTTGAACGTGATGTAGCAGTGGGCGGCGCCGTCGGGATTGGCCTCGGTCGGCTTGTGCAGGTGATAGGGCGACGCGCCGCCGGCGTTGTAGTGCATCTCGCCCGCCTGTATCGCATTGGTTTGCGTCAGCCGGCGGCCGTCGGGATAGCGCACGCTGGACTCCACGCAGAAGCGGCGCACCCGGCCGCCGCTGGAGTCAGCCAGCGCCCGCAACGTGCCGCGGTTGAAGAAGTAGCCCGGTCCGCCAGGCAGACCGTTCTCGACCGCTGCAGGGGGCTTGGGCGTCACCAGGTGCAGCACGTCGAGGTTTGAGCCCTGCGCATGGATGGAGGCCGACTCGCCCGGCACCAACAACACGCCGGCACCTTCGTCGGCTGCGTGCGAGTCGCCGCCGAAGCGGATCTGCCCGTCTGCCGCGCCCTCGATGACGTACAGCAGATGGTAGTCGTCGCCGGCCTCGACGCTCAGGCTGCGCCCCGCGGAAATCGTGCGGCGGTATGCGATGAGATTCTTGGAGCCGCACAAGCCCGGGCTGCAAATCGTCCGTTCGATTCCTGAGGCAACGGAGACAGGCGCGGCCGCCAGGGTGTCGATGAATGTGATGTCGTTGATCGTGGCCATGATTCGGTGTGTCCAGGCCTGCGGAGGCAGGCCCATGAGCACGCACCATACCGGCTTCGCCGATCGACGAACGATGCCGATTTCTACGAGCGCGTTCGAAATCTGGCATTGCGCCGCCGCGGCGGAACCTCGGCCGTTGAGGTGCCACGATCGCTTGGACTCCATGCCGAACCGTGGTCAACCCGGTACAGTCAACGCTCGGCTTGCGGCCGAGCCTGACGGTCGCGTATCCAGCATGGAGTGCCCAGATGGACAAGCAGCGCGCCAACTCGTTCATGTTGAAGATGGTGGGGGATGTGGCCACCACGATGGCCGCGTCGCTGGTGCTGCTGGGCAGCCGCCTGCAGCTGTTCGAAGCCATGGCTGGCGCCGGCCCCTTGCAGCCGGAGGCTTTGGCGCAACGCGCCGGCATCGCACCACGCTATGCCGAGGAGTGGCTCGCGGCGATGGCGGGCGCCGGGTACGTGGACTACGATCCCGCCACCGGCGCTTTCGAGCTGCCGGACGAACATGCCCAGTTCCTGGCCGATCGCACGTCGGAGTACTGGCTGGCTGGGCTGTTCGGGGGCCTGCCGTCGATGGCTGGTGCCATTGCGCAACTCGAGCTGGCCTTTCGCAGCGGCGCTGGCGTGGGTTTTGCCGAGTACGGCGCGGAGCTGCCCGAGGCGCTGGCGGCGATGAATCGCGCCGTGTACAACAACCGGCTGGTGCGCAGTTGGTTGCCCGCGGTGCCGGGCGTGGTCGATCGGATGTCTGCTGGAGGGCGCGCGATCGACATCGGCTGCGGCGTGGGGGTGGTGCCCATTGCGCTGGCGAGCGCATTCCCGGGCGCCACCGTGGCCGGTCTGGAGCCCGACGCAAAGTCCATGGCGCTGGCGCGCGCTGCCGGACAGGCGGCCGCCGTCGATGTTCAATGGCACGAGGCCGGCGTCGAGGCGCTGCCCACCGACCCCGGTTGGGACTTCATCTCCACCTTCGACGTGGTGCACGACCTGCCGGATCCGGCCGGCGCGCTCGCGCGCATACGTGCGGCGTTGGCGCCTCAGGGCACCTACCTGATGGTCGAGCCCAAGGTCAGCGACGCGCTGCACGAGAACTTTGGCAACCCGTTCGCGCGCATGCTCTATGGCATCTCATGCCTGCACTGCGTGCCGCAGAGCCTGGCCCTGGGCGGGCCGGGTCTGGGTGCGTGCTGGGGCGAGCGTCGGGCCAGGGCACTGGCCGAGCAGGCGGGGTTCGGCCGCTTCGAGCGGCTCGATATCCGCAGCCCGGCCATGGCGTTCTACGCATTGGGCGCATGAAGGCGCACTGCCTGGGTGTCGAAGGAGGCGCGACGCGCTGGGCCGCATGCGCCACACCGCGGTGAAAACTACTTGGCGTGCTTGGCCGACATCCACTGCCCATTCTTGCCGTCGGAGGTGGCCGTGCACGCGACCTCCAGCCCAGCCAGCGTGGTCTTCTCGCCCACGTTGAAGAAGCGTCCGGCATCGCCGGAATAGCACTGCGGAACCTTGGCGGCGGCGGTCTTGGCTGCCGCCGGGGCCGGCGTGCTGCTGGGGGTCTGGCTGGCGCATCCGGCAGCCAGTACGGCGATGCCGATGACGGCAAAGGGCTTGATCATCGTGAGGGACTCCTGGGTTCAGAGTGACCGGCGGGCGCGCGGTCTCGCACGATTCTGCTCAGGCATTGCGACACCATTGTTTCAATGCAGCACGCCGAGTTCGGGCCGGGGGATGATGTGCGGGCCGCACCGGGCCGCACGCCGAAGGGATTTGCCCGTTTGAAGGCCGGGTGTCGATCCAGCGATGCGGCGCGCCTTCCGCGGCTGTTGTTCGCCGCAACGAGACCTTTGGAGACGATGCAATGAGCAATTCGGGTCGATCGCCGCTTGACCAAGGGTGCCTTGCCGCACCCCGTGGCGCGTTGTGGCGCTTGGCGCGCACGTCGTCCCTTTGGATCCTTCTGTTCGCCGCCGCGGCCGGTAACGCAAACGCCGCCGGCTCGGGTGATGACCCCGCGGAGCGTCGAGTCGGTTCGTTTGTGATCACCCAGCACGCGAAGCGCATCGGCGACGGCGGGCTCTTCATGCGAACCGGCAACCCCTTCGGTACCCAGCGCATGCGGGAGTACTCGATCAGCCATCGGGGACGAAACGTGGCCGTGCCTGGCCTGGGCGAGCGGCACTTTCAAGTGCTCGAGTTGCCGGACGCGCCCAGGCCGGCGCTCCTGCTGGCCAGCGGCATGCGCTATCACCTGGTGGTCGATGAAGGTGATCACGCCGAGGTTCGTGAACTGGCGCCGCAGGCGAGCGACAGCGCGCTGCAATGGCTCGATTCCGCCAACGGGCAGCCTGGACCCCAGAGCACCGGCTACGGGCTCGACCGCATCGACTCGCCGCCGAACCTTCGGCTGGCAGGTGGCCGGCTCTTGTACTTGCGCCACCGTGTCGTTCTCGATGTCGGCACGCTGGCCACCCGGCCCGTCGAGCCCTGGTGGCACCAGGGCAAGGTCAAGGGTGATGTCGAGATGAACGCCAGCAACTCGCCGGCGATCGCCCTGTCTCCCGGACGTACCCGCTTCGTGCTGGCCGGAGATGGTCGGGACTGGGCGAGCGACGAACGCTTCCAGGCCCTGCTGGTGGTCGATCTGGCCACGGGCAAGCCCGACGGCGTGCGCATCGACGCGAGCCTGGTGGGCCCGGGGCAAGGCGTGCCCATCGACGCGGCGTTCGTCGCGCGTCACTACCGGTGGGAGCACGATGCCCAGGGGCGCGAAGTGCTGGTACCACGACCGCGATAACGTGTGTTCGAGCGGCGGACTCGGCTCAGGTTCCACCTACGGTCGTGCGCGCGGGCCAGCCGCCTGTGTGGCCATGCGAAGCATGGCTCGCCCAGCGTCACCACTGCCCGCAGAATGGCGGCATGGATAACCCTGCCGACTACACCCCACCCCGAGTCTGGTCCCCGCCTGTCGATGCCGGCGGAAGCTTCGCGTCGATCAACCGTCCTACGGCCGGAGCCACCCACGAAGCCGAACTGCCGGTCGGCCGCCACCCGCTGCAGTTGTATTCGATGGCCACTCCCAACGGGGTCAAGGTCACGGTGATGCTGGAGGAATTGCTGGCCCTGGGTCACGCGGGCGCCGAGTACGACGCGTGGCCCATCCGCATCCAGCAGGGCGACCAATTCGGCAGTGGCTTTGTCGCCGTCAATCCGAACAGCAAGATCCCCGCCCTGGTGGACCGCAGCGGACCGCAGCCGGTGCGCGTGTTCGAATCCGGGTCGATCCTGGTGTACCTCGCCGAGAAGTTCGGGGCGCTGCTGCCCAACGAGGCTGCGGCGCGCGCCGAGTGCCTGTCGTGGTTGTTCTGGCAGATGGGCAGTGCGCCGTACCTGGGCGGCTGGCCGAGGTGCCATATGTGGCGGGCGCCGACTACACGATCGCCGACATCGCGATCTGGCCGTGGTATGGCGCGTTGGCCAAGGGGCAGCTGTACGAGGCGGGCGAGTTCCTGCAGGTGCAGGAGTACCGCCACATCGTGGAGTGGGCAGACCGCGTGGCGCAGCGACCGGCCGCGCGCCGCGGCCGCATGGTCAATCGGCTGTGGGGGCCGCCCGAGACCCAATTGCACGAACGGCACGATGCCGTCGATTTCGAGACCCGAACCCAGGACAAGCTTGCCTGAGCCCGGTGCCACAGCAGGAGTGCTGCCATGACGATCACGCTCTACGACTGCGCCACAGCCCCGAGCCCGCGGCGCGCACGCATCCTGTTGGCGGAAAAGGCGATCGCGCACAAAACGGTGCAGATCGACCTCCGCAGCGGCGAACAGCTGGGCGATGCCTACCGCGCCATCAACCCGCTGTGCACGGTGCCTGCCTTGCGCACCGACGAGGGTGTGGTGTTGACCGACAACGCCGCCATCATCGCCTGGGCCGAGGCGGCGCGCCCCGATCCCCCGTTGCTGGGCACCACGCCGCTGGAGAAGGCGGAGGTGGCCAGCTGGCACTGGCGCGCTGAGTTCGAGGGCCTGCTGGCCGTGGCCGAGGCGCTGCGCAACAGCTCGCCTGCCATGGCCGGGCGCGCGTTGCCGGGCCCCATCGGTTACGAGCAGATTCCGGCGTTGGCCGAGCGCGGGCTGCAGCGGCTGCGGCAGTTCATGGCGGCGCTCGACGGGCGCCTGTCGAACCGGGCATTCGTCGCGGGCGATCGCTTCAGCGTCGCCGACATCACTGCGGCCGTGGCAGTGGACTTCGCGCGGATCGTCAAAGTCCGGCCTGATGCAACTGAGCATGCGCACTTGATGCGTTGGCGCGAAGCGCTCTCGCAGAGGGCGTCGATGATGGCGTAGCGCTGGCCGCCGGATTGTTCGACCAGCCGGTGGGCATGGCGCAGCCTTTCCAGTGCGCCACAATGCTGCCTCTGCCGCGAAGCACACCGTGATCGACCCCCAAGACGAACGCGCCATGCGCATTGCGCTCGACCAGGCGCTCAATGCGCAGCTGGCCGGCGAGGTGCCGGTGGGCGCGGTCATCATGCGCGAGGGGCAGGTGCTGGCCACCGGCTACAACCGCCCCATCACCACGCACGACCCCACGGCGCACGCCGAAATCGTGGCCATGCGGCACGCGGCGCACCTCCTCGAGAACTACCGCCTGCCCGATTGCGAGCTCTACGTGACGCTGGAGCCATGTGCCATGTGCGCCATGGCCATCATGCACGCGCGATTCAAGCGGGTGGTGTTCGGCGCGTTCGACCCCAAGACGGGCGCCGCCGGTTCGGTGGTCGATCTGTTCGCCCAGCCGCAGCTCAACCACCACACGGTGGTGCAGGGGGGGGTGCTGGCAGATGCGAGTGCACAGATGCTGCGCGAGTTCTTCGCCCAGCGCCGCGCCCTGCAGCGAGCCGAGCGCGATGCCCAGTTGCCCGTGTCGGCCGAGCCTGATGATGAACCCATACCGACGGGCGATGCCTGCGAGTTGCCGATGCACGACGGGCCGGAGTCCCCATGACGGACAGTCTCATCGTTTACGCGGCTGCTGGCGTCGAGCTGCGGTTGGGCGCCGTGGCCCGCGCGCGGCGACGGCTGGGCGCGCTGGGCTTCGACGTGAGCATCGACTCGAGCGTGCGTGCGCGCCATCAGCGGTTTGCCGGCGATGATGAGGCGCGTCTGGCCACACTGCATCGCGTGGCCGACGCCACGCCCTCGGTGGCCATGGCCAGCCGCGGCGGCTATGGTCTGACGAGGCTGCTCGATCGCATCGACTGGGGGCGCCTCGCGCGGTCGGTGGAGCAGGGCACGCGCTGGGTCGGATACAGCGATCTCACCGCGCTGCAACTGGGCCTGCTGGCGCGCACCGGTGCGCGCAGCTGGCACGGGCCGATGGCGGCTGAGGACTTCGGGCGCGCCGACGACGAGGGCGGCGTCGACGACGTGACGCGCGACTGCCTTCGCGAGGCGATGGCGGGCGAGCTCGAGGCGGTCGGTTTCCGTACTGAGCCGGGTTATGACGGTCTGCAGGCGCGCGGTGTACTGTGGGGCGGCAACCTCGCCGTTGTGCAGTCACTGCTGGGCACGCCGTATTGGCCCAAGGTGCGCAACGGCATCCTCTTTCTCGAAGACGTCAACGAACACCCTTACCGCATCGAGCGCGCACTGCTTCAGCTGCACCAGGCCGGCGTGCTGGAGCGCCAGAAGGCGGTCTTGCTGGGCGCGTTCACCGACTACCGTATGTCGCCGCTGGACCGCGGCTATACACTGAAACGAGCGGTAGCCCATGTGCGGCAGGTGTGCCCGGTGCCCGTTCTCACTGGGTTGCCCTTCGGGCATGTGCGCACCAAGGTGTGTCTGCCGGTCGGCGCCCGAGTCGAGCTGGTGGTGCAAGGCCGCGACGTACTGGTGGGCTGGGGTGGGCACTGATGTCTCGGGCCAGAGCGCCGCACCATCCCGCAAGTGAAGGGGTGGGTGGCCCCGGGCCAACCCCGAGGTCGCCCGGGCGGCGGGCGGCATAGAATCCACGCTCGCCTCGAAGGGCCGGCGTCATGAGCGCAGGCCGGTCGGGGCGCTCGTTTTCCGGCAACTGGCAGCGCCACCCCGCGCGGCCGACTGCCCGCACCAGGAGTGCTCCCGCATGCGCGGTTTTCACCTGTCCAGGGCCTGGCACCTGGCATTGGCGCTGCTCGTCGCCGTCGCGGCGGGTGGGTGCAACAACAGCCCCTATCCGGCCGACGCTGCGCGGCGCAACACGCTGTATTACACGTTCGATGAGCGCTCGCCTCGCTACCTCGACCCCACAGCGTCCTACGCCAACCCCGAGTCGGCCTACACCTTCCAGATCTACGAGCCGCCCTACGGGTACCACTACCTCAAGCGGCCCTACACGCTGGTTCCGAAGTCTGCAGCCGAGGTGGTCAAACCCACCTACCTCGACAAGGACGGCAAGGTGCTGCCCGCCGATGCGCCGCCCGAACTGATCGCGCAGAGCGTCTACGACGTGCGCATACGCCCGGGCGTCCTCTACCAGCCCCATCCGGCCTTCGCCAAGGACGACCAGGGACGCAGCCGCTATCTGCAACTCAGCCGTGAGCAGCTCGGCGATCGCCGCTCGCCGTTCGAGTTCGAACACCAGGGCACGCGTGAACTCGTCGCCGAGGACTTCGTCTACGCGCTCAAGCGCCATGCCACCACACGCATCGAGGCACCTGTGTTCGCCATCTTCGCCGACTACGTCATCGGCCTGCGCGAATACGCCGATCGCATCAAGGCCGAAGACGCCAAGCTGTTGGCGGGCTTGCCGGAGGATGCGCGCGACAAACCCTTCCTGGACTTCCGGAAATTCCCGCTCGAGGGCAGTTCGGCACCCGACAAGTACACCTGGCGCATCCGGCTCAAGGGCAAGTACCCGCAGTGGAGCTACTGGATGGCCATGCCGTTTCTCGCGCCCATCCCCTGGGAGGCCGATGCCTTCTATGCCCAAGAGGGCATGAGCGAAAACGGCCTTTCGCTCAACCAGTGGCCGGTGGGCACCGGGCCCTACATGATGAAGGAGTTCGTGCGGGACCGGCGCCATGTGATGGTGCGCAACCCGAACTACCGCGGTGAGCCCTATCCATGCGAGGGCATGCCTGAGGACAAGCCCGCCGGGCTGCTCGACGACTGCGGCAAGACCATGCCCTTCATCGATACGCTGTACGTGACCATCGAGAAGGAAGCGGTGCCTCGGCGCGACAAGTTCAAGCAGGGCTTCCTCGATGTGCCGGAGATCGAGCGCCCCGAGTACGGGGTGAGTTTTCGTGCCGACGCCGACGACTCCGATGACATCCGGCGCCTTTATGAGGAGCGAGGCTTCCAGTTCCCGCTGATGACCGATATCAGCAACTGGTACCTGGGATTCAACATGCTCGATCCGGTGGTCGGCAAGGGCGACACCCCCGAGCAGCAGGTACGCAACCGCAAGCTGCGCCAGGCCATCGCCATCGCCGTCGATTGGGAAGAGGGATACGGCCGCATCTTCAAGCACAAGGGTGGCGTGGCCGCCCATGGGCCCATCCCGCCGGGGCTGTTCGGCTCACGCGAAGGGCAGCCCGGCTTCCACAACCCCGTCACCCATGTGTGGCGAGACGGCAAGGCCGTGCGTCGCCCCATCGAGGATGCGCGCAAGCTGCTTGCCCAGGCGGGCTACCCCGAGGGGCGTGACGCCAAGACCGGCAAGCCCCTGGTGCTCAACTACGACTTCCAGCGGGCCATCACCCCCGAGTTCAAGAGCGAGAACGACTGGATGGTCAAGCAGTTCGCCAAATTGGGTATCCAACTCGAAATCCGCGCCACCGACTTCAACCAGTACCAGGACAAGACCCTCAAAGGCCGGCACCAGATCTTCTGGGGCGGCTGGCTGGCCGACTATCCCGATGCCGAGAACTTCCTGTTCCTGACGTATGGGCCTTTGGCGCGATCCAAGAGCCAGGGCGACAACTACGCCAACTACGACAACCCCGAGTACGACGCGTTGTACCGCCAGCTCCAGGCCCTGGAAGAGGGCCCGCGCAAGCAGGAGTTGATCGACCGCATGGTGCGCATGCTGCAGGAGGACAGCCCCTGGTGCTTCGGTTACTTCCCCTGGGGCGGCCTCGCGTTCCAGCAGTGGGTGCACAACGGCAAGCCTAGCATCATGATCCGCGACATGGCCAAGTACTACCGGCTCGACACCGCATTGCGCACCCGCAAGCAGGCCGAGTGGAACCGGCCGGTGTACTGGCCGCTGGGCTTGCTCGCCGCCCTGGCCGCCTGGCTGGTGTGGGTGGCGAGGCGCAGCTTCCGTGCCCGCGAGACGGCCACCGCCAAGGCGGCACCCGTGGTCACCGCAGCCAAGGGGGCCTGAGACCATGGGTGGCTTCATCCTGCGCCGTCTCGGTTACGGTTTCCTCATCCTCATTGGCGTCAATCTGCTGACGTTCTTCCTGTTCTTCACCGTCAACACGCCGGACGACATGGCGCGCCTGAACATCGGCGGCAAGCGGGTGACGCAAGAGCAGATCGACAAGTGGAAGGCCGAGCGCGGCTACGACCGACCGCTGTACTGGAATGCGAGCGAGCAGGGTGCGGCGCAGGTCACGCGCACGGTGCTGTGGGAGCGCTCGGTCTCGCTGATGGCGTTGGACTTCGGCCGCAGCGACTCGGCGCGCTCGGTGGACATCGGGCACGAGGTGACCACCCGCATGGGGGTGAGCCTTCGATTGGCGGTGCCGCTGTTCGTGTTGCAGCTCATCGTGAGCGTGACTTTCTCGCTGATGCTGGTGTTCTTCCGACACTCGCGCATCGACTTCTGGGGCGTCGTGCTGTGCGTGGTGATGCTCTCGATCTCGAGCCTGTTCTACATCATCGTCGGCCAGTACTTCTTCTCGCGGCTGCTGCGGCTCGTGCCGATCTCGGGCTACGCCCCGGGGCTCGATGCGGTACGGTTCCTGGCGCTGCCCATCGTCTTGTCGCTGTTGGCCCGTCTGGGTGGTGAAGCGCGCCTGTACCGGGCCATGTTCCTCGAGGAAGTCGGCAAGGACTACGTGCGCACCGCGCGAGCCAAGGGTCTGTCCGAGCAGGTGGTGCTGTTCCGCCATGTGCTGCGCAACGCACTCATGCCCATCATCACCAGCGCCGGCGCCTACCTGCCCTATGTCTTCCTCGGCAGCCTGGTGTTCGAGAGCTTCTTCGGCATTCCGGGGCTGGGGTCGTTCGTCATCGAGGCCATCGGCGGGCAGGACTTCGCCATCGTGCGCACGATGGTGTTCCTCGGCTCGGCGCTGTACATCGCCACCAACGTGCTGATCGACATCGCCTACACGTGGGTCGATCCCCGCGTGCGGCTGTCCTGAGAGGGCGATCATGGGATTCAAGTTCGTCCTCTTGTGGACCGATGTCGCGCTGTGGCTGCTCTTCGCCACACTGGCGGGCTACGCATGGCGCGTTCGACGTCATGAGCATCTGCGTGCAACCTGGGAGAAGGTGCTGCGCGACCCGGCCGCGCTTTGCTCGGCAGTGGTTCTGCTGCTGTTCATCGGCGTGACAGCGCTCGACAGCGTGCACGTTCGGCGCGAGCTGGCCTCGAGGCCCGGCCAAGCGGAGGGGCAGGTCTTTCACGACACGCGCACGCTGTCGGTGCTCGACATGTTGCTCGAACGGCAATTGGAAATGCGCGAAACCACCTACTCCCGCCCGCTGGCCTACGTGTCGCTGACCAAACAGTCCATCGAACGCGATGGGCAAACGGTGCGCGAGTTCCCGCGCCTGAACCACGGCGGCGCGCATCTGCAGGACCCGGCTGCCCAGTGGGCTGCTGACGTCACCACTCGTGCGGCCAAAGGTGCGGGTGCCGGACTGCTGGTCGCGTTGGGCCTGTACCTGCTCGCTGCCGTGCTGCTGCGGCGCAGCCACGGCGGGCTGAATCCGGCGCTGCGTGACATCGCCGCCGATCGCACGCACTTGCCGGTCCGGGCCGTGGTTCTGACGCTGGGCGCGATCTGCATGCTGGCCGGCGCGGTGGCCGCGCTGGCTGGGTACTATCACGTGTTCGGAACCGATCGCACCGGCAACGACGTGCTGGTGCAAACGCTCAAGAGCGTGCGCACTGCCTTCGTCATCGGCACCTTGTCCACGCTCGCCATGCTGCCGGTGGCGGTGACCCTGGGCATCCTGGCCGGGTACTTCCGCGGCTGGGTCGACGAACTGGTGCAGTACCTCTACACCGTGCTGTCTTCGGTGCCGAGCGTGCTGTTGATCGCGGCGTGCGTGCTCATGGTTCAGGTGGCGCTGGACAAGCACCCCGAGTGGTTCGATACCGGCGTCGAGCGCTCCGACCTGAAGGTGTTCATGCTGTGCGCGATCCTCGGCCTGACCGGGTGGGCCGGACTGTGCCGACTGGTGCGCGCCGAGACCATGAAGCTGCGCGAGCTCGACTTCGTGCAGGCGGCCACCGCATTCGGCGTGAGCCCAGCAAGGATCATGGCGCGCCATATCCTGCCCAACGTGGTGCACCTGGTGCTCATCACCACCGTGCTGGGCTTCAGCGACCTGATCCTCTACGAAGCGGTGCTCACATACGTGGGCGTCGGTGTCGATCCATCCACCAGCAGCTTCGGGGGCATGATCAACATGGCCCGCAGCGAAATGAGCCGCGATCCGGTGGTGTGGTGGTCGTTCGTCGCGGCCTTCGTCTTCATGGTGACGCTGGTACTGGCGGCCAACCTGTTCGCCGACGGTGTACGCGATGCCTTCGATCCACGCGCGCGGTCGATGCGACCGCGCCTGGCCCTGCGCAAACCTGCCTGACGCCTGCTGCCATGCTGACCATCGACAACCTCAAGGTGGCACTCGACGCCGATGCGGGCATCGTCCGCGCCATCGACGGCCTGGCACTGTCCATCCGCCGCGGCGAGACCTTTGCCCTGGTGGGCGAATCCGGGTGCGGCAAGAGCATGACGGCACTGGCGTTGATGCGGCTGCTGCCGGAGAACGGGCAGGTTGCCGACGGCCACATCCGGTTGGATGACACCGACGTGCTGGGCCTGCCCGAGTCGGGCATGCGCGCCGTGCGCGGCGGGCGCATCGGGATGATCTTCCAGGAGCCTGCCACCAGCCTCAATCCGGTGATGAAGGTCGGGCAGCAGATCATCGAAGCCATCGAGGCGCACACCCCGCTGCGCGGCGAAGCCGCCAGGGCGAAAGCCATCGACTGGTTGCGCAAAGTGGGCATCCCCGAACCCGAACGGCGCGTCGACGATTACCCGTTCCGCATGAGCGGCGGCCAGAAGCAGCGGGTCATGATTGCCCAGGCGCTGGCCGCGGAGCCCGACTTCCTGATTGCCGACGAGCCCACCACGGCCCTGGATGTCACGATCCAGAAGCAGATCCTCGATCTGCTCAAGGACCTGCAGCGCGAGCAGGGCATGGGTTTGCTGCTCATCACCCACGACCTGGCCGTGGTGTCCGGCATGGCCCACCGCGTGGCCCTGATGTACGCCGGCCAGATCATCGAGGTTGCCGAAGCGGCGGAGTTCTTCTCGGCGCCGCGGCATCCCTATGCCCGCGCGCTGCTCGGTGCGTTGCCGGACGCGCAACACCGGGGCCAGCCGCTGGCGGCCATCGCCGGCACGGTGCCGCCGCTCACGGGTGCGTTCGCCGGCTGCCGGTTTGCGGCTCGATGCACCCATGCCCAGCCCCGCTGCGAACAGACCGCCCCCGGGCTGCAGCAGCATGGTGCTGCGTGGGTGCGGTGTCTGCGGGTCGACGAACTCGCGACGACGAGCGCCAGCACTGCTTCGGCGCCCGTCGCTGCGGCGATTGCCGTGCCCGACGCCACAGCGGCATCAGGCACCTTGCTCGAGGTACAGGATCTGAACGTTCGCTTCCCGATCCGCGGCGGATGGCTGCAGCGGGTGACCGGCAATTTCCAGGCGGTGCAGGACGTGTCCTTCACGGTCGATGCCGGGCGTACGCTGGCACTGGTCGGTGAGTCGGGATGCGGCAAGACGACCACCGGCAAGGCCATCGTGCAGCTGTTGCGGCGCGTGGCGCAGATCGACGGTCGCGCGCTGCTGCGTGGCCGCAACCTGTTCGAGCTCGATGGCGACCAGTTGCGCCAGGCGCGGCGCGACATCCAGATCATCTTCCAGGACCCGTTCGCCTCGCTGAACCCGCGGTTGCGCGTGGCGCAGATCCTCGAGGAGGGCGTGCAGGCACTGCTGCCCGAAGTCACGGCCGACGAGCGCCGCGAGCGCATCCTTCGCATCGCCGAACAAGTGGGCCTGCGGCGCGACGCGCTGGAGCGGTTTCCGCACGAGTTCTCGGGCGGCCAGCGCCAGCGCATCGCCATTGCCCGCGCTCTGGCGGTACAGCCACGGCTCATCGTCTGCGATGAACCCACATCGGCGCTGGACGTGTCGGTGCAGGCCCAGATCCTCAACCTGCTGCGCGAGCTGCAGCGCGAGCTGGGCGTATCGTTCCTGTTCATCACACACAACATCGGCGTGGTCGAGTACATCGCCGACGAGGTCGCCGTGATGCAGGCCGGTCGCATCGTCGAGCATGGCGCTTGCGAACAGGTGCTGGGCGCGCCGCAGCATGCCTATACGCGCACGCTGCTGGCGGCGGTGCCGAGGTTGACGAGCGTCGGATCGGTTTGACAGCGAGAGGTGACTCGTGGGCTCGGCCCGGGCACAAGCGGAGTTGCGGCTACGCAACGAGGCAGCGCGATTCGGCGGCTAGTAAAAACCCGATTGACCTGGCCTCAGTGGCGTCTGTGGCTATGGGGCTACGCGCTTGCATGTGAAAAAACATCAATGAAATCATTGCGTTACCCGGCATGCCTGCGCACATGCAGTCAAGCAACGACCTGCGCCGCAAGCCGTTGTTAGGGCCTGCCCCCTGCGCGCGTCGCGAGTGGCATAGCGACAATGCGACTACAGGTCGGTGCCCGTTGTTCAGTTGTACTCCTGCGACTGAAGAGTCCGCCAGAAGCGGACGATCTTGGGCACCTTGTGAAACCCCCACTCTCTTGGAGTTCGAATGTTCAAGCGAAACGCACTTGCCACACGGCTAGCACTAGCCTTCGGTGGATTGGCGCTGGTTCCTATGCTTGCTGTCGCACAGACGGCTGCGCCGCAACGGGTTGAAGTCACTGGGTCCAGCATCAAGCGCGTGGCCGCTGAGGGTGCTTTGCCCGTGCAGGTCATCTCCAAGGAAGAGATCGCCAAGACTGGCGCCAACTCTGTGTCCGAGTTGATGCAGCAGTTGCCGACGATGCAAGGCTTCACCACGTCCGGTGAGTCGGTGGGCGGCGGCGGCGGCGGCATCATGACGGTGTCGCTGCATGACATCGGCGAGGAGTACACGCTGGTGCTGCTGAATGGTCGCCGATTGGCGCCGCGCGGCTCCGGGAGCACGGTCGACCTCAACTCCATTCCGTTGAGCGCAATTGAGCGGATTGAAGTTCTTACCGATGGCGCTTCGGCCATCTACGGTTCCGACGCCATCGCGGGCGTTGTCAACTTCATTCTGAAGCGTGACCAGCGCGACACACAAGTGAGCGTCAAGTACTCGGCGCCCAAGAAGGGCGGCGAGTCGCTGAACGCAAGCGTTAGCACCGGCTTCGGTGATCTCGACAAGAACGGGTTCAATATCCTGCTCGCATTCAGCCATGACGAGCAGGAACAGCTGAAGGCGATCGACCGCGATTTTGCCAAGACCGGCATGATCAGCTTCAAGCACAAGGGGCAGGATCTGTACTACTTCAACGGATCCGGCAACGCCATTCCCGGCAATGCGCGGGTTCGGTATGTGGACGCCGCAGGGGTGACACAGCAAACCCCAGCATTCAATCCGTACGCCCAGGCAAACGGCAATTGCGCGCCGTTCAACTCTGCCATCGGTGACGAGTGCTGGTTCGATTACACATCGACGATCGAAATTCAACCCGAGTCGTCACGCGACAGTTTCTTCGGGCGCGGCGTATTCAAACTTGGCTCCGACTGGACCGCATCCCTGGATGCAGCATTCACCAAGTACAAGATGCTGACGAAGATTGCGCCGTATCCCACAGGATGGTTCAATCTTCCGATGGATTCGGCGCTTGTCAATACCTATGTCAAGCCCTACCTCACTGCCGAGCAGCTGGCCGGGATGAATCGGGTTCAAGCCCGTTGGCGCGCGTCTCCGGCTGGAGGACGTCAGACTGAGTGGAATACGAATTCCACCCATCTGGTCGGGACTGTCGAAGGCATGGTGGCGGGCTGGGATGTTTCTGGCGCGGTGACGCACTCCATCAACGACACGAAGCAAAACTACCCGGACGGGTGGTTGTTGGCTGACGAGTTCTTGACTGCGGTGTCGGCTGGCGAGTTCAACGTGTTCGGTCGCCCCGAGGACTTCACAGACGCCGATCGTGCTGCGCTCGCGAAGACCGTTTATCACGGGCCCTGGGATCGCGACAAGACCCGCATGAATGCCGTGGAAGCACGCGGATCCCGTTCGCTGTTCAAGATGTCGGGCGGCGACGCGATGCTGGGGGTCGGTGCCGAGTTCCGCGATTACAAGTACTCGCGCACGGTTGCAGACGCCAACGAGAATGAGCTGATCCTCTTCCTTGGCAAAGATGATACCTACGGCCTGAAGCGCTCAAACTACGGCTTGTTCGGCGAGATCACACTTCCAGTCACCAAGCAGATCGAGCTGACCGGTGCCGTGCGATACGACCAGATCGGTAAGGTCAAGGACACCATCAACTCGGTAACCGTCAACAAGAACGAGTCGGACACGACCTATAAGTTGAGTGCTCGCTTCCAGCCGTCCAGCAGTGTGCTGGTGCGCGCATCGATCGGAACGGGTTTCAAGGCGCCCAGCATGCTTGACATCGGTAAGCCGCGTGGCGATTTCGGTGTCACCGGCGACCGCTACGCCTGCCCGTTCCAGGCACCTGATCCGCTGGCGGCGACGTGCCAGCCCGGGCTGTCCCAGGTGAACGTGTTCACCCAGGGCAACCCGAATCTGAGGCCGGAGAAGTCCGAACAGGCAACTATTGGGGTCGTGTTTGAACCCATGACCAACTTCGTCGTCGGCCTCGACTGGTGGCGCGTGAAGATCAAGGACCTTGTAACCACGCTGACAGACGATCAGATCTTCGACAACCCGGTGTTGTATCGCGATCTGTTCACCACCAAGCGCAATCTAGCTACCGGTGACGATGAACTGGCGATCCTGCGCGCCTCCGTCAACGCATCGCGCTCGATCAATGAGGGGGTTGACTGGAAGCTCAGCTGGGACAACAAGTTCTCCTTCGGTTCTTTGAAGACGTCGGTGACCGGTACCCACCTGTTGAAGAGCAAGTACACGCGCCCCGGCACCGACATCTGGGTGACCAGCCTCGGCATGTACGGCGAGAACGGTGCTGTGTCGTTCCGCAACATCTTCAAGGCAGCGGCCTCGCTGCAGACCGGCGCGATCGGCAATACCGTTTCGGTGAAGTGGCGGTCTGGTTATAAGGATCAGGAGCAGTCGGAAGATGGCTGCGCAATCACGCTGGTGGATGCGAACGGTGATTGTGTCGGTGTTACCGACTGGCGTATTCCCTCGTATAGCACGGTCGATTGGCAGTTCAGCTATGCGGTCAACAAGATGATCCTGCTTCGCGGCGGGGTAAACAACCTGTTGAACAAGAAGCCGCATCTCTCGATTGGCGATGGTGGTGGACACCAGGTGGGTTACGACCCGCGGTATACGGACTCCTTCGGTCGCACGTTCTATATCGGCGCGGAATTGAAGTTCTGATTTTCGCGATTGGTCTGGTTGATGACTTTCTCTGGCCCGGGCTTGCAGTAAGCCCGGTCAAAGAGAGCATCGACCGATTTAGAGTCCCGCAACGCGTGCCCGGCCGTCTTCGCGCGGCTGGGCATTTTTTGTTGCCGCGGCTGCGTTGTACCGACGTGGCTTGACGATGGATTGCGTCGTCAGTCCAACGCCGCGAAAGATCACTAGGTGGAAGATTTGATTAAGCGAGCAAAGTATTTGATGTTGTTGTCCGGAGCGGCTGTCCTCATGGGCGGGTGCGCAGCGCCGCCCGAGGGAAACCAGGTCGCCTCTGCCGACGTTATCTGCCGCATGGAGCGACCAGTTGGCTCGCACATCGCCGTCAGTCGGTGCACGACAGCGGCGCAGCGGGAGGCAGAATCGCGGGCTGCTGGTGAGGTACGCGACTCCGCCGCGCGTACGACGATAGCTCCGGATCGATCTGCCGGCGGAAACTGAGTCGCACAGGAGTGCCGTGTGGTGCACTCCGGGCCAGAGCCGGGTTGCACACGCCGACTTGACCCAGTGGCAGCGGGTTTACTTCGGCGCCAACCGAATCGCCCCATCCAACCGGATCACCTCGCCATTGAGCATGTCGTTGGTGATGATCTGATGCACCAGCTTGGCATAGTCGGCCGGCGTGCCCAGGCGGCTGGGGAAGGGCACGCTTGCGGCCAGCGCGTTCTGCACTTCCTGGGGCATGGAGAACAGCATGGGTGTGCCGAAGATGCCCGGGGCTATGGTCATCACGCGGATGCCGTTGCGGGCGAGATCGCGCGCGATGGGCAGGGTCATGCCAACCACACCGCCCTTCGAGGCTGAATAGGCTGCCTGGCCGATCTGGCCGTCGTAGGCCGCCACGCTGGCCGTGTTGACGATGACGCCGCGTTCGCCGGTGGCTTCAGGCTCGTTCTTGCACATGGCCTCGGCGGCCAGCCGGATCATGTTGAAGGTGCCGATCAGGTTGACCGTCACCACCTTGGCGAAGACGTCGAGCGCATGCGCGCCGTCCTTGCCCACCGTCTTGGCCGCCGGTGCGATGCCAGCACAGTTCACAAGGCCGGCAAGCTTGCCCAGGGCCTGCGCCTGCGCGACCACGGCACGGCCGTCGGCCTCCTGGCTGACATCGCAGCGAACGAAAGCGCCGCCCAGCTCGGTCGCAAGGGCCTGACCCTTGTCGACCTGCAGGTCGGCGATGACCACACGGCCGCCCTCGCGCGAGAGCATGCGCGCCGTGCCTTCGCCGAGGCCCGAAGCGCCCCCGGTGACGATGTAGACCTTGCCCGAAATGTCCATGTGCAGCTCCGCAATGACGTTGACGTAAACGTCAATTCTGCACCGACCCGCCAAGTGTGGGCTGGCCAGCCGCAGCGCCGCACGCCGGCGGCTGTCTACGAGGCGAGCGCGGTCAGCACGCGTGCAGTGATCGCGTCGACGCTGCCGGTGCCGTCGATTCGACGGTAGCGGGGCGCCGCCGCATCGCCCGTGGCCGCCCAGTTCGAGTAGTAGTCGACAAGCGGCCGGGTCTGGCTCTGGTACACCTGCAGGCGCTTGCGCACCGTGGCTTCCTGGTCGTCGTCGCGCTGGATCAGGTCATCGCCAGTGGCGTCATCCTTGCCGGCCACTTTGGGCGGGTTGAACTTGACGTGATACGTGCGGCCCGATGCCACATGCACCCGGCGGCCACTCATGCGTTCGATGATGGCCTCGTCGGGTACGTCGATCTCCAGCACGATGTCGAGCTTCACGCCGGCCGCCTTCATGGCGTCGGCTTGCGGGATGGTGCGTGGAAAGCCATCGAACAGGAAGCCCTGGGCGCAGTCGGGCTGCGCAATGCGTTCCTTGACCAGTCCGATGATGATGTCGTCGCTCACCAAGCCGCCCGAGTCCATCACCTTCTTGGCTGCGACGCCCAGCGGTGTGCCGGCCTTGACGGCTGCGCGCAGCATGTCGCCGGTCGATATCTGAGGAATGCCGTACTTCTGGCAGATGAACGTGGCTTGCGTGCCCTTGCCTGCGCCGGGGGCGCCCAACAGGATCAGTCTCATCGGTACCTCGTGTGCTTGTCGATGTGGCCGCACCACGGGCGGCCCGGCGGGGCAGCGGGTGTGGTCTGGAGGCGGCGGACCATTATCACCGCGCGCTCCTGCGTCAAGCTGACGCGTGCGATCGGGTCATCGCATCAGGGGCGCAGCAGGGCGCGCACGCGTTCGAGGTCTTCCGGCGTGTCCACGCCTGTGCCCGGCCGCAGCGCCGTGACATGCACTGCGATGGCATGCCCGTGCCACAGCACGCGCAACTGCTCGAGCGACTCGATGCGCTCCAACGGGGCCGGTTCCAGCGCCGGAAAGGCGCGCAGGAAGCCTGCGCGGTAGGCATACAGGCCGACATGCCGCAAAGGCGCGCCGTAGGTCCAGGTTGCCGGTGCATCACCGCCTGCATGAACGTCGCGCCAGCACGGTATGGGAGCCCGTGAGAAATAGAGCGCCCGCCCGCGTGCGTCGAGCACCACCTTCACGACGTTGGGGTTGCGGTACTCGGTCTCGACCTCGATGGCGTGGGCCACGGTTGCCATCGGGCACTCGGGCCTTTCGTCGAGCATGCGCGCGCAGGCATCGATGAGGGTGGGTTCGATCAGCGGTTCGTCACCCTGGACGTTGACCACCCGCGCGTCGTCGTCGAGTCCGAGCAGTTCACACGCTTCGGCCAGGCGATCACTGCCGCTGGGATGGTCGGCGCGGGTGAGCAGTGCACGCACGCCGTGGGCCTCGCAGGCCTGCACGATCCGAGTCGAATCAGCCGCCACGATCACCTCTCGCGCGCCGCTGCGCCGCGCTGCGTGGGCCACGTGTACCACCATGGGCAGCCCTGCGATATCGGCCAGGGGCTTGTCCGGCAGGCGCGTGCTGGCCAGGCGGGCGGGGATCAGGACCGTGTAGCTCACCGCCAGACTCGATCAGGTGGCCGCCTCGCCGGCGGTCGCGCTCGGCGGGGCTGTCCACGGTGTCGGCGGCGGTTCGTCGGGTGGCAAGGCGTGGGCCTCGCTTTCCAGCATCACCGGTATGCCGTCGCGGATCGGGAAGGCCAGACGGTCCGCAGCGCAATGCAGTGCCTGGGGACGGCCGGCGTTGTCGCGGGCCATTGTCAGCGGGCCCTTGCACAGCGGGCACACCAGCAGGTCGATCAATCGGTGGTCGATGCTCATGGGGTAGGCCGCGGCAGCCAAGGGGCCAGCGCGGCGTCGAAATCGGAGGGCAGGTCGAAGTCTAGCCGTGCCACCCATACGCGGGTGGTGCCCACTCGCTCCGGCGCCAGCTTCACCGCGTCCTTTTCGGTGACCACGACCTCGCGTTCGTCGCTGCTCCAGGGCAAGGGGTCGAATGCGGCGTGGTCGGCCAGCGGCAGTTCACGAATCGTCAAACCGGCTTCGCGCAGCATGGCGAAGAAGCCCTCGGGCCGCGCCAGGCCGGCCACGGCCAGCAGTGGCCGGTTGCGCAGGGCGTGGGCGGTCACGGCCTGCGTGGCATTGCCCGTCCACCAGTCTGCCAGCGGCCAGACGGCCGAAAGCCGCCTTATGCCGGGCAAGCCCGGCCAGGGTGTGCTGGCGCTGCCGCGGGTGTAGACGACGATCGTGCGCGGTGGCAGCTCGCGCGGCATCGGCTCTCGCAACGGGCCCAGCGGCAGCACGTGGCCGTTGCCCACACCGCGGTCGTCGAAGGCGATGATCTGCGCATCGCGTGCCAATCGCAGGTGCTGCAGCCCGTCGTCGGAAACGATCACGGTCAACTCCGGGTGTGCGCTGCACAGGGCCAGTGCGGCGGCCACCCGATCGCGCCCGACGGCCACCGGCGCGCCGGTACGCAGGTGCACCAACAGGGGTTCGTCGCCGACATCCCGTGCGGCGGACAGGCGGCTGACCAGGCAGGCGCCCGTGCTGCTGCGCCCGTGGCC
This sequence comes from Aquabacterium sp., assembly GCA_023150345.1. Lineage (GTDB taxonomy): Bacteria > Pseudomonadota > Gammaproteobacteria > Burkholderiales > Burkholderiaceae_C > Pseudaquabacterium. Next base: position 34,373 of record JAKLLB010000016.1, on the reverse strand, counting down.
ACGGGCGATGACGCCGGGTCGGTGACCCGCTGCGCGCAGATGCTCCACCAATGCCATGACGATCGGTGTCTTGCCAGCACCGCCGGCGACCAGGTTGCCGACGACCACGGTGGGCCGCGGCGCGGGGCGTGCCTTCAGCAATCCGGCCCGGTAAAGGGCGCGGCGAGCGGTCACGGCGATCGACCACACCCATGCCAACGGCCACGCCGGCCACAAAGCCACGGGGGGGCGTGACGCCTGCCACTGGCGCACCAGCCAACGCTCCAGGCCCGCCCTCGCGCGCCCGATCGGCATGCCGGGGCTAGCGGTTGCCGCCCTGCTGGGTGGCGAAGGTCAGGCGGGGCAGGCCGGCACGCCGGGCGGCATCGAGAACGTTGATCACGCTCTGGTGCGCCGCCATGGCATCGGCCGATACGATCACGATGCTGCTGGCCCCGGCTCCGGCATCGGCCACGCGGCGCAACTCGGCCGTGAGCAGCTCGACGCTGCGGCCCTCGACCGGTTGTCGGTTCACGAGGTACTGGCCTTCAGGCGTGACGGACACCAGGATCTCTCCCGGCCGCTCGTTGAGCCGCTCGGCATCGGCCACCGGCAGGTTGATCTGCAGCTCGGAGTAGCGGCTGTAGGTGGTGGAGAGCATCAGGAAGATGAGCACCACCAGCAACACGTCGATGAACGGGATGAGGTTGATCTCAGGCTCTTCGCTGCGGCGATGGCGAAAGTCCACGGCTCGCTCCGCTTCAGCTCTGGCCGCCGTTGGCCGGACGTATGGCGAAACGCATCAGGTGGGGCACCATGCGCTCGGCGGCCTGCTCGAGGTCGAGCGCGTATTCGTCGACACGGCCGCGGAAATAGCGATAGAACATCAAGGCCGGTATGGCGATGATGAGGCCGAACGCTGTGTTGTACAGCGCCACGGAGATGCCGTGGGCCAGCATGGCGGGGTTGGAAGCACCCGTGGGCGCCTGCGATCCGAAGATCTCGATCATGCCGACCACCGTGCCGAACAGGCCCAGCAACGGCGCCGCAGCGGCGATGGTGCCCAGCGTGTTGAGATAGCGCTCCAACTGGTGCAGGCACACGCGGCCAGCGTTCTCGAAGGCCTGGCGGAGTGTGGCTTCCTGCAGGCGCGGATCGGCCATCACGGCGCGCAGACCGGCTGCCAGCACTTGGCCGAGCACCGAGTTGTCGTGCAGCTTGGACACCACCTCGGCCGAAGGCAGGCTCTGCCGCGTCACGGTCATCACTTCGTCGAGCAGCTTGGGCGGCGAGACCAGCCGCTCGCGCAGGCTCAGCATCCGCTCGACCACCAGCGCCAGGCCGATGACGGAACACAAGATCAACGGCCAGATCGGCCAGCCAGCGGCTTGTATGATCGAAAGCAAGGCGTCCTCGTGTATGGGGTCGATGCAGGCCCGTGACGGGCGATCGGCAGCTTGGGCGAGCGGCCAGGTGGGCGTAGAAGCGAAGCGCGATTATGGCGTCCGTCGCGGCGGCTGCCGCGCGAGCGGACGCAATGTGGTGGTGCGCGCGGCGGTGGGGGTCATCCACCGTTCCTGTGGACAAGTTTGTGGGCAAGCGGTGCGGACCACGCCGATCGTGGCGCCAAATCAGGACCCGCGACAGCTTGCCCGTTTCTTGAGCACCCGATTTGTCTTACTGGACAAGGACTTGCGACATTGCGACAAGCACATGACGGCATCGAACGACGCCATTCAACTGAAACATCACCTGGGGACATCCCCGATGGCGCAAGGGCATGTCCTTGATCAGCGATGAGCGCGCCGACCCCGCAGCAGGTCGGGCCTGGAGTGTTGCCGGCCTGCTGATGGCTGTGTCGGATGCGGTCCAGGCGCGCCTGGGGTCGGTCTCGGTACAAGGCGAGATCTCTGGATTCAGCCGGGCCGCGAGCGGTCACTGCTACTTCTCGCTCAAGGACGCCGATGGGCAGGCGGCGCTGCTGCGGTGCGCGATGTTCCGCCGCGCCGCAGCAATGCTGCCGTTTGCGGCGGCCGATGGTCAGAAGGTGCTGGTGCGGGGTCGGCTGTCGGTCTACGAAGCCCGCGGCGAGCTGCAGCTCGTGGTCGAGGCCATGCAGCGCCTGGGTGAGGGCTCCTTGTACGAGTTGTTCGTGCGGCTGCGCGCCCGGCTGCAGGACCTGGGCCTGTTCGATGCCCAGCGCAAGCGGCCGATACCCCGCTATCCAAAGGCGGTGGGTGTGATCACGTCGCCGGATGCGGCCGCGTGGCACGACGTGATGACCGCCATCGCACGCCGCGCCCCCCACGTCCGCGTCGTGCTTTATCCCACGCTGGTGCAGGGGCCGCAGGCGCCTGCCAGCGTGGTCGCCGCGCTGGCGCTGGCGGGCGGCAGGGCCGAGGTTGACAGCCTGATCCTGTGCCGTGGCGGTGGATCGCTGGAGGACCTCTGGGCCTTCAACGACGAACAGGTGGTGCGGGCCGTCGCCGCCAGTCCGATCCCGTTGGTCTGCGGCGTGGGCCACGAGACCGACGTTTCGCTTGCGGACCTTGCGGCCGACCTGCGTGCACCCACGCCGACCGCAGCGGCCGAGTTGTGTACGCCGGTGCGTACCGACGAGTTGCAGCGCCTGGAGCAGTTCGAGCGGCGTTCGCGGCATGCCGCGAGCCGCAGGTTGGACCAACATGCCCAGCATCTCGATCGGCTCGCGGTGCGCCTGGGTCGACCCGCGCGGGCACTGGCGCCGCAGTCGCAACGGCTGGCGAACTGGGCGACTCGGCTGCAGGCGTGCGTCGATCGTGCGTGTCAGTTGCGGCGCATGCATGTCGACGCCTTAGGCCAACGGCTGCCGACATCGGCGCAGCGGGCGATCGATCGCAGACAACAGTCGCTGCTGGCCATTGAAGGACGCATGCAGGCGCTGGACCCGCAATCCGTGCTCGCGCGCGGCTATGCCTGGCTGACCGACAACGACGGGCGCGCCGTGACATCGGTGCAGAAGCTGGCACCCGGCGTTCGGCTCGTTGCCCGGCTGCATGATGGCCAGGCCGATCTGGCGGTCGAGCGCGTTCATGCCCACACCCCAATCCCGGATGGCGGTTGGCCTACAACGCCACACCCTGCAGGGAAATGAGCGGCTGCCTACAATCCGCGACCTAGCCAACCCGGCGCCCGCCTGGCGGGTGCCACCTGCCAAGGACGCACCATGACGACCTTCACGCTGCCGCCGCTGCCGTACGCGCCGGATGCCCTGCTGCCGCACATCTCGAAGGAAACGTTCGAGTACCACCATGGCAAGCACCATCAGGCGTATGTGACCAACCTGAACAACCTGGTGCCCGGTACCGAGTTCGCCGGCATGTCGCTCGAAGACATCGTGCGCAAGTCCAGCGGCGGTGTCTTCAATAACGCGGCGCAGGTGTGGAATCACACGTTCTTCTGGAACTGCATGAAGCCCGCTGGCGGCGGCGAGCCCAAGGGAGCGCTGGCCTCGGCCATCCAGGCGAAGTGGGGCAGCTACGCGGCCTTCAAGGAAGCGTTCACCAAGAGCGCGGTGGGCAATTTCGGCTCGGGCTGGACCTGGCTGGTCAAGAAGCCCGACGGCACGGTGGACATCGTCAACACAAGCAACGCCGCGACGCCGTTGACGACCCCCGACAGGCCGCTGCTCACTGTCGACGTGTGGGAGCATGCCTACTACATCGACTTCCGCAACGCCCGGCCGAAGTTCGTGGAGGCGTTCCTGAACTCCCTGGCCAACTGGGAGTTCGCCGAAGCGAACTTCGGCTGAGCCGCCGCGGTGTTCTTCCGTCCCGGCTGGATGACGGGCGGGAGTCGTTGACAGACGGTGCACCCGGGGTGAGGCAATCCACCATGGTGGCACCGCGCGCGCGGGCTTAGCATGTAGCCCCATGCGTATCCTGCTGGTCGAGGACGATGCGGCGCTCAGCCTGGGCGTGGGTCGTGCATTCGAGCGCGAAGGCTGGCGCGTCGATGTGCTCGATGATGGCCAGGTCGCGATGGCCGAGGGCTTGGCGACCGCCTACGACGTAGCGGTACTCGACCTGGGCCTGCCGCGGCGGGACGGCATGGAGGTTCTGCGCCATTGGCGCAGCCGGGGCGCCCGCATGCCGGTGCTGCTGCTGACGGCCCGCGACGAGTTGCACGATCGCGTGCAAGGCCTCGATGCCGGTGCGGACGACTACCTCGCCAAGCCATTCGATGTTCCCGAGCTCGTGGCCCGCGTGCGTGCGCTCAAGCGGCGTGCCGACGGTCGCATCGACGACGTGGTCACCGTCGGTGAGCTCGCACTGGACCTGACGCACCGCGAGCTCACATACCGGGGCGAGCGCGTGCGCATGAGCCCCCGCGAGATCGCGCTTGCTCAGCTGTTGATGCAGCGTTGCGGTCGGGTGGTGCCCAAGGAAAGCATCGTCTCCACCTTGTCGAGCTGGGAGTCCGACTTCAGCGAGAACTCGGTCGAGGTCTATGTGCATCGGCTGCGCAAACGCTTTGCCGAGCTGGGCGTGGTGATCAAGACCGTGCGCGGCTTCGGCTACGTGCTGGAACCGGCCGCGACCGACAGCGCACCGACGTGACGCGCGGCATGGTCGACCGTCCGCACGGTCCGAGCCTGCGCAGGCAGTTGCTGCAGCCGCTGTTCTGGGTCTGGGCGCTGGGCATGGCCGTGGCTGTGGCCGGGGCGCTGCTGCTGGCACGCAGCGCCGCCAACGCTGCGTTCGACCGAGGCCTGCAGGACGAAGCCACTGCGCTGGCAGCGCGGGTGATCTGGTCCGACCGTGGCCCGCTGCTCGACACGTCACGTCAGGCCATGGAGGAGATCACCTGGGACCTGGCGGACCGAAATGCCTATGCGATGGTCGATGCCGATGGTTACGTGTTGGCTGGCGACGGCGCAATTCCGATCCCGCGGTGGCATCGCGACAGCGTGAACCAACCCACGGTGTTCGAGAGCACGTTCAAGGGGCTGCCAGTGCGCGGGGTCGTGTTCTCGGTCATGTCGCCGATGCTCGATCGCGTGGTGTCGATCATTGTGGTCGAGAGTACGCGCAAGCGAGCGGAAGCCTTGCGTGACATCCAGATCGGCATCGTCCTGCCGGCGCTGGCCCTGGGTGCGCTGACGTTCGCCCTGCTGACGTGGGGCATACGGCGAGGCTTGCAGCCGTTGCGCGACGTGGCGGCCGAGGTGGCGGGACGCGAGCCCGACGACTGGAGGGCGCTGAATCTGCAGCGCGTACCTGCCGAGGCCGTGCCGCTGATCGAGCGCATCAACGCGCTGCTGGCCAATGTCCAGCACACGATGTCGGTGCAGCGGCGGTTCATCGCAGATGCAGCACACCAGTTGCGAACGCCCGTGGCCGGCATGCGTGTGCTGGTGCAGGATCTGCAGCAGGAGTTGGCGCCATTGCACACCGGGCCGGGGCAGCCCGGCTGGGCACCCGTCCTGGAGCAATTGCTCAGTTCCAGCGATCGGATGGCGCGCTTGATTGGGCAGTTGCTGAGTCTGGCGCGTTCGGAAACAGCGTTGGGAGTCGACTCCATCAGCACTGTCGACGACCTTGCCGTCGTGGTGCGCGAGGCCGCCGAACCGTTGGTTTTGCGCGCGCTGCGCGAGGGGCGAGTCTGTACGCTGGAGGCACCGGCGGCGCCGGTCAGCGCCAGGGCCCATCCGTTGTGGCTGGGGGAGGTTGTCAACAACCTGCTCGACAACGCCTTGCGCTACGGCGGTACCAACATCGTGGTTCGGGTACGGGCGCCACTCGAACCTGGCGCGCCCGCGTGCGTGGAGGTCGAGGACGACGGCGTCGGTGTGTCGCCAGACCAGATCGACCGCCTGTTCGAGCCCTTCTGGCGCGGCGAGCGCGCTGATACGCGCAACGATGGCGGTACCGGGCTTGGCCTGGCCATCGCGCGCGAGATCACCGAGCGCATGGGGGGAACGTTGACTGCCGTCTCGCGCCCCACCTATGCGGGCATACGATTCACCATTGGCCTGGCGGCCTGATGGCCGCACCAGGCGGGATCAGCGGGTCGGTTCATCAGGACGCCGGGCGCCTGAAGGGGGAACCCACGAGCCGGAAGCCTGGCTTGATGCCGCGCTTGCCGAACCATCCCAGGTTCATCTCCAGCGCATAGCGCACGGCGGCTGCCGAGCAGTGCGGATCTTCCGACAGCGGCTGCATGTCCGCCAGGTTGACGATGGTCCCGTCGTCGGCCAGGAAGGCGATGGTCAGCGGGATCAGCGTGTTGCGCATCCAGAAGCACTGCTGAGATGGCTCGTCAAAGACGAACAACATGCCCTCATGGGTGGGCATCTCGCGCCGGAACATGAGGCCGGTCTGGCGCTGTTCAAAGCTCGCGGCAACCTGTGCACGAATGTTGTGCATTCCCGCCTGCAGCGTGATGGCGGGCAATTGCTGGGGCTGACCCTGGGGCGCCTGCGCGAGGGCCCACTGACCGCACCCTGCCAATGCGACGCCGATCATCGCGTCAAGGACACGCCTGCGCAGGCAGGTGACCTGCGCGTCGCGCGCGAGGCGAGGCTGCTGTTCCATGCCGAATGCAGGGCCAGTGGAAACGTGGGCGAGCGTGGTAGTCGGGCTTCTCATGGGCATCCAGCGCAAACGACGAGGGCAAAGGATAATGCAGCCGGCTCCGTGGCCTCACCGCAAGCCCGCAGGGTAATCCGCCACGATGACGGGCCCAGTGCCCCTGCCGCCACGCTCCCCCAATGACCTCGCCAACTGCCGACATCGCCTCCAGTGCGCTGGAGTTGCTGGACGACCCCGTGGCATTGCGGCGGCACACACGGCAGATCTGCGGAGCGGGCGGTGAGCCACTGTCGGAGTCTTCGCTGCGCATCAGCGGCATGTACTGCGCGGCATGTGCCGGCACCATCGAGTTGGCGTTGATCGGCGTCGATGGGGTGGTCGAGGCCAGCGTGAGTGCGGCTTCCGAGCGCGCCCGGGTGTGCTGGGATCCGCGGCGCACCCGCATGTCGCACATCGTTCGGGCCGTGCGGCACGCTGGCTACGAGGCAGTACCGGATGTCGCCGCGCAGGCACGCGAACAGCGTCGACAGCAGGAGCGACAGGCTCTGTGGCGCTTGTTCGTCGCCGCGTTCTGTGCCATGCAGGTGATGATGCTTGCAACGCCCAGCTACGTCAGCGGGCCTGGCGAGCTGGCGCCTGACATGAGCCGGCTGCTCAACTGGGGGGGCTGGGTGCTCAGCTGGCCCGTGGTGCTCTTCGCATGCGGTCCATTCTTCCAGGGTGCCTGGCGCAGCATCACCCAGGGGCGCATCGGCATGGATGTTCCCGTCAGCCTGGGCATCCTGGTCACGTTCGTTGCCAGTTCGGGCGCTACCTTCGACCCGAGTGGGCCGTTCGGTTCCGAGGTCTACTTCGACTCGCTCACCATGTTCGTCAGCTTTCTGCTCGGAGCACGCTGGCTCGAACTGCGTGCACGCCATCGAGCCGCCCAGGCGCTCGAGGATACTGTGCTGGGGATGCCGGAATCGGCGGTCCGTGTCGATGCCACCGGTCGTGAGCAGCGTGTTCCCGTCGAGCAGCTGCATATCGGCGACACCGTTCGAGTTCTCATGGGCGAATCCGTGCCGGCCGACGGCGTGCTGCTCGATGCTGCGGCCGAACTGTCCGAGGCCCTCCTGACAGGGGAGAGCAGCCCGGTTGCCAAGAGCGCCGGTGCGCCGCTCGTTGCAGGCAGCGTGAACGTGGGTGTGCCGCTGCACATGCGCGTCGAGCGCGTGGGCGATGACACCCGCATCGCGTCCATCGTCGCGCTGATGCGCGAGGCACTCACCCAGAGGCCGGCCGCTGCGCGCTTGGCCGACCGCTGGGCCACGCCGTTTCTCTGGGCCGTGTTGGTTCTGTCTGGTGTGGCCGGTATCGCCTGGGCTGTCTTCGAGCCCTCGCGCGCGGTTTGGGTCGTGGTCTCGGTGCTCATCGTCACGTGCCCGTGTGCGCTGTCGCTGGCCGCGCCGACAGCCATGCTTGCGGCTGCAGGTCGGATGGCGCGCGACGGAGTGTTGCTGCAGCGTCTCGATGCCCTCGAGGCGCTGGCCAGGGTGTCCACGTTCTACCTGGACAAGACTGGAACCGTCACCGACGACGGCCTGCGGGTGGCCGGCGTCCACGTGGTGGGCGGAGTTGCCTGCGCAGGTGGTCGGGCGGCAGTCGACGGCAGCGCGCTGACCGACCTCGTCGTCGCCGCGCAGACACTGGCGTCTTGGTCCCGACACCCGCTGGCACGTGCCCTGGCGGGATCAGGGCGACAGCCATCGGAGTCGACGACATCGATGTCTGACCGCGGCGGTTGGACCTGCATTCACGAGGAGCCCGGGCAAGGTTTGGAGGCCCGCTCTCCTGACGGCGATCTTTGGCGTCTCGGATCGGCGTCGTGGGTCGGGGGCGTTGCGCCTCATTCAACCGATCAGGCTCGCCTGTGGTTCGGGCCCGTCGGTCGTGCTCGCGTGGGTTGGTCGTTCGACGAATCGTTGCGCGTGGACGCCAGGGCGATGGTGGACAGCCTCCGTTCAAAGGGGCTGCACACCGTGCTGCTTTCCGGGGACCAGGCCCCACGCGTCGAGACGGTTGCGCGGCAGCTCGGTGTGGACGGGTGGCGCGCCGGACTGTCGCCCCAAGGCAAGCTCGATGAGGTGGCGGGCACGCAGGGGCGCGGGCGCTGCGTGGCCATGGTGGGCGATGGTGTGAACGATGCACCGGTTCTGGCGCGTGCCGACGTGTCCTTTGCAATGGGGCAGGGCGCCGTGATGGTGCGCACGCAGGCGGACTTCGTGGTCCTGTCCGGAAGGCTGGAAGCTGTGGTGCAAGCGCACGAACTGTCACTGCGCTGCATGCGCATCGTCAGGCAGAACACGTATTGGGCTGTAGGCTATAACCTCGCCGCGGTTCCGCTCGCGTTGACTGGTATGTTGCCCCCCTGGGCTGCCGGGCTCGGAATGGCGTGCAGTTCCCTGTGGGTGGTTGCCAACGCATTGCGTCTGTCAGGACGGAAGTCCGAGTCGGGTGTGCAGCTGCGTTTGCAGCTTGCGCGTGGAGGGGCATGATGGAGGTGCTCTACCTGCTGATCCCGATGTCTGCCGTGCTGGTGCTGTTGATCCTCGGCGTCTTTGGTTGGGCCGTGCACCGCGGCCAGTTCGACGATCTCGAGCGCGAAGGGCTGCGCATTCTGGAGCCCGAAGGTGAGGGGGTTGACGGGAGTCAACGAGTCGCCGATCAAATCGGCAAAAAATCACCCTGATTTCATCCTGGTTTGTCTTGATATTTGTGAGGAGGAGAGTCCATGGCATCACCCGCCAACCAGGCCCCGCCGGTCTACAGCGACACAGTCGTGAGGCTGTTTGCGCTGGCGGCCGTGCTGTGGGGCATCGTCGGCATGCTGGTCGGCGTGATCGTCGCGGCCCAGCTCGCATGGCCTGAGCTGAACTTCGGCATCCCGTTCCTCAGCTACGGCCGCCTGCGCCCGTTGCATACCAACGCCGTGATTTTCGCGTTTGGCGGCAGTGTGCTTTTTGCCACCAGCTACCACGTGGTTCAACGGACCTGCCAGACCCGGTTGTTCATGCCGGGGCTTGCGATGTTCACGTTCATCGGCTGGCAGGTGGTCATCCTGGCTGCTGCGATCTCACTGCCCATGGGCATGACCAGCGGCAAGGAGTACGCGGAGCTGGAGTGGCCGATCGACCTTCTCATTGCCGTGGTCTGGGTGGCCTACGCCGTGGTATTTTTCGGCACCGTGGGCACGCGCAAGATCCGGCACATCTATGTGGCCAACTGGTTCTTCGGGGGCTTCATCCTGGCCGTTGCGCTGCTGCACATCGTCAACAGCGCCGCCGTGCCGGTGAGTCTGACCAAGAGCTACTCGGCGTACGCGGGCGTACAGGACGCCATGGTCCAGTGGTGGTACGGCCACAATGCCGTGGGCTTCTTCCTGACCGCAGGCTTCCTGGGGATCATGTACTACTACATCCCCAAGCAAGCTGAGCGTCCGGTGTACAGCTACCGGCTGTCCATCGTGCACTTCTGGGCGCTGATCTTCACCTACATGTGGGCCGGTCCGCACCACCTGCACTACACGGCACTGCCTGACTGGGCACAGAGCATCGGCATGGTGTTCTCGCTCGTGCTGCTCGCGCCGAGCTGGGGCGGCATGATCAACGGCATCATGACCCTGTCCGGTGCCTGGCACAAATTGCGTGACGACCCGATCCTGAAGTTCCTCATCGTGAGCCTGTCGTTCTATGGCATGAGCACCTTCGAGGGGCCGATGATGTCCATCAAGACCGTCAACGCGCTGTCGCACTACACCGACTGGACCGTCGGCCACGTGCATTCCGGCGCGCTGGGATGGGTGGGCCTGGTGTCGATGGGGGCTCTGTATCACCTGATCCCGCGCATGTTCGGCCGCAAGCAGATGTACAGCGTGCGTGCCATCGAGTTGCACTTCTGGATCGCGACGATCGGCATCGTGCTGTACATCGCCGCGATGTGGATCGCTGGAGTGATGCAAGGTCTCATGTGGCGTGCGGTGAACCCGGATGGCACGCTGGTCTATAGCTTCGTCGAGAGCGTGAAGGCCACCTATCCCTTCTACGTGATCCGCGTCGGCGGCGGCCTGCTCTACCTCACCGGCATGGTGATCATGGGCTGGAACACCGTGATGACGATGCGCGCGGGCAAGCCCGTGGAGGCGCCCATTCCCCTGGCCCCGGCCCACGCCTGAGACCGAAGGAGCACACGACATGGCACAGCACCATGCACCCAGCGGTCACGAGCGCATCGAGACCAGCAACTTCCTCATGATCGTCCTCATCCTGCTCACCGTTGCGGTGGGCGGTCTGGTCGAAATCGTCCCGTTGTTCTTCCAGCGATCGACAACCCAACCCGTCGAAGGACTCAAGCCCTATACCGCATTGCAGGTGGCCGGGCGCGATGTCTACGTCCGCGAAGGCTGCTACAACTGCCACTCGCAGATGATCCGGCCTTTCCGCGCCGAAACCCTGCGTTACGGCCCGTATTCGGTGGCCGGTGAGTTCGTCTACGACCACCCCTTCCAGTGGGGCAGCAAGCGCACCGGCCCTGACCTGGCACGCGTGGGCGGGAAGTACAGCGACGACTGGCATCGGCTGCACCTGATCAATCCCCGTGACCTGGTCCCGGAGTCGAACATGCCGGCCTATCCGTGGCTGCAGCGCAATGCGGTCGATGGCGAAGGCCTGCCGGTGCGGATGAGGGCCCTGCGCATGCTGGGCGCGCCGTACAGCGACGACGAGATCGCCAAGGCGCCGGAAGAGGTGAAGGGCAAGACCGAGATGGAGGCCCTGATCTCCTACCTGCAGGTGCTGGGCACTGCACGCAAGTGAAACACGGACACGATCATGGACGTGAATGACCTGCGCAGCGTGGTGACGGTGCTGTCGTTCGTTGCTTTCATCGGCATCGTGGCATGGGCCTGGAGCGGCCGGCGGCGCGCTGCATTCGATGCAGCTGCGCGCCTGGCATTGCACGACGATGAGCCGGCCATCGGCAGCGCAGTTGACGCACCGTCCACAGGAGCAAGCAAATGAGCGATTTCTTCAGCGGTGGCTGGGCGGTCTTCATCGCCGCCACCACCATCTTGGGGCTCGTCGGTTGCCTGGTGTTGCTGGCCATCGCCAGCAAGCGCCAGGTCATGGCCGACGACAACACAACCGGGCACGTCTGGGACGAGGATCTTCGGGAGCTGAACAACCCGTTGCCTCGGTGGTGGATGTGGCTGTTCATCATCACCGTGGTCTTCGCGGCAGCCTACCTGACCTTCTACCCGGGCCTGGGGACGTTCGCTGGTACCTTCAAGTGGACGAGCACGGGTCAGTGGGAGACTGAACAGGAAAAGGCACGAGCCGCGATGGCGCCGATCTACGCCAGGTACACAGCCATGCCCGTGCCCGAGTTGGCCAAGGACAGCCAGGCCATGGGCATCGGCGAGCGCTTGTTCATCAACAACTGCGCGGGTTGCCACGGCTCCGATGCCCGGGGCAGCAAGGGCTTTCCCAATCTCACTGACTCGGACTGGCTCTGGGGCGGTGAGCCGGAACAGATCAAGCAGACCATCGCGCAAGGACGCAATGGCGTGATGCCTCCGATGGCGGCGGCTGTGGGCTCGGGTGACGATGTTCGCAACGTGGCGCAGTATGTGCTCAGCCTGTCAGGCAGCCCGCACAACAGCGCCATGGCCCAGCTGGGCAAGCCCAAGTTTGCCGCGTGCGCCGCATGCCACGGCCCTGAAGGCAAAGGCAATCCCGCACTCGGCGCACCCAACCTCACCGACAAGGTCTGGCTGCATGGTTGGGGCGAGGAAGCGATCATGGCCATGATCAACGGCGGCAAATCCAACGAAATGCCGGCCCACGAGAAGCGTCTCAGTGCCGAGCAGATACACGTGCTCGCGTCCTACGTCTGGAGTCTGGGGCGTGCAGGCAGCCGGCCGGCCGCCAACTGAGGCCCGCAGCGCATGAGTGCCAGCCGAGCTGGCGGCAGTGCGGCCGCCGAGCTTGATGCGAGTGCCGACGACGCCGCCGTTGCGGTGGTCTCGCTGTATCAGAAGCAGCAGAAGATCTATCCGCGGGCGGTGTCTGGGCTCTTCATGCGCTGGCGCTGGGCGCTGGTGTGGGCCACGCAACTGCTCTTCTACGGGTTGCCCTGGCTGAACTGGAACACACGCCAGGCGGTCCTGTTTGATCTGGCGGCGCGGCGGTTCTATATTGGGCCGCTGGTCCTGTACCCGCAGGATTTCATCTTCCTGACCGCTCTCCTGGTCATCTCGGCGTACGCGCTGTTCCTGTTCACAGCAGTTGCGGGGCGTCTGTGGTGCGGCTATGCGTGCCCGCAGACGGTCTATACCGAGATCTTCATGTGGGTCGAGCGCCGATTGGAAGGCGACCGTGTCTCGCGCATGCGCCTCGATGGCGCGCCGTGGAGCTTCGAGAAGCTCTGGCGCAAAGGCGGTACGCAGCTTGCCTGGGCCAGCATCGCCTTGTGGACCGGTTTTACCTTTGTCGGCTACTTCACCCCAATACGCACGCTGGCGTCCGAGGCATGGACGCTCTCGTTCGGCCCCTGGGAATGGTTCTGGGTGCTGTTCTATGGATTGGCGACATACGGCAACGCGGGCTTCCTGCGCGAGCAGGTGTGCAAGTACATGTGCCCGTACGCGCGCTTTCAAAGCGCCATGTTCGACAAGGACACGCTCATCATCACCTACGACTCCGCCCGTGGCGAGCCGCGCGGGTCGCGCTCGCGCAAGGCCGACCCGGCCGCGCTCGGTCTGGGCAGTTGCGTGGACTGCGGACTGTGCGTGCAAGTCTGCCCCACGGGAATCGACATACGCAAGGGCCTGCAGTACGAGTGCATCGGATGCGCGGCCTGCATCGATGTCTGTGATGGCGTGATGGACCGCGTGGGCTATCCCCGTGGGTTGATACGCTACGACACCCAGAATGGCTTGGCCCAGAAGCTCGACCGTTCGCAACTGTGGCGGCGGGTCTTTCGACCCCGCGTTCTGGTCTACTCCGCAATCTTGCTGGTGGTGGTGGCGATGCTCGGCATCAGTCTCTGGCGCCGCGATCCGTTCAGGGTCGACGTGGTGCGTGACCGCGCCTCGTTGGCACGCATCGTCGACGATGGCCGCATCGAGAACGTCTACAGGCTGCAGGTGATGAACGCCACGGAGCGGCAACAGCGCTATCGATTGTCTGTCGAGGGGCTTGACGGCGCTGCCCTCGAGGGCGGAACTGCTTGGGAGATCGGACCGGCCCAGGCGCGCTGGGTCTCGGTGGGCGTTCGGGTACCGCACGGATCTGCGCAGGCCGCTGGTCCCGGGGCCCATGCCATTCGGTTCACCGTCACGCGCGTCGGCGATGCCGGTCTTTCGGAGGTCCGCGTGGTCGAGCACTCGACATTCGTGGTGCCGCGTTGACCCTACCTCATGCAATCTGGAGACTGCAGATGACTCGATCCACACCAGCCGGCATGGCCGCACCAGTGGCCGCTCCCTGGTGGCGGGTAGGGATGGTTTGGTTGGTGATCGGTGGTCCGCTTGTGGTCGTCGTTGCTGCCATTGCAACGGCCGTCATTGCCTACACGGGCGCCGACAGCCTCGTCACGGATCCCGAAGCGATGCGACAGGGCACGACAAAACCGGTAGCCAACACCCCAGCCATTCAGGCCCGAAATCATGCTGCGACGGCGTCGCAAAGCGGACGGTGACCGCCCCGGCAGGCGGGGCGACGCATCACGCTTCAGCAGTTCGCACCGTTGACCAGGCTCTGCAGCTTGTCCTGGGACACGATGCGGATCTGGCGCTGCTTCACCTCGAGGATGCCTTCTTCCTGGAACTTGGAGAACGTTCGGCTCACGGTCTCGAGTTTGAGTCCCAGGTAACTGCCGATTTCCTCACGCGTCATGCGCAGCACCAGCGCTGAAGCTGAAAAACCGCGCGCCTGCAGGCGTTGGGTCAGATTGAGTAAGAACGCAGCCAAGCGCTCCTCGGCGCGCATGCTTCCCAGCAACAGCATCACGCCATGGTCGCGAACGATCTCGCGGCTCATGATCTTGTGGAACTGGTGCTGCAATTCGGTGAACTCCCTCGAGAGCTCTTCGAGTTGCTCGTACGGGATCACGCACACCTGTGAGTCTTCCAGCGCAACAGCATCGCAACTGTGGCTGTCGTTGCTGATGCCATCGAGGCCGAGCAACTCGCCGGCCATTTGGAAGCCCGTGACCTGGTCACGGCCATCTTCCGACGAAACGCAGGTCTTGAAGAACCCCGTGCGCACGGCATACAGCGCCTGGAACGCGTCGCCCGCGCGAAACAGCGTGTCACCCCGGGCCACCTGGCGTCGGTTGGCCACCAGCGTGTCCAGCTTGTCTACATTGTCGCGGGTGAGGCCGACCGGCAGGCACAACTCGCGCAGGTTGCAGTTGGAGCAAGCGACCTTGAAAGGCTCGAGTCGCATCTTGATGGCTTCGGTGGGCATGATGCAATTATCGCGTGCGCCGGCGTCGTGTCCGGCTCGTGGGGTTGCAAGCCGACAGCCTTCAGCCCGGTCGGTGCGCCGGCACACCCCGGGTTCTGCAGTGTCTCCCGGCGGCTTGAGGCATGTCAAGCCATCCCATCCCTCCTTTGGCAAAGTCCTGTCCCATGCAGTCAACCCTGTCCGAACAGCCGCCGGTGCTCACGGAGGCCATGCTGCGCCGGCTCGACCGGCCTGGCCCCCGATATACCTCCTATCCCACGGCCGACCGTTTCGTCGAAGCCTTCGGCGCACACGAGTACGAGCAGGCATTGCGCCAGCGCGGCTGCGGCGCCGTCGTGGGCGGAGCGCCGGCGCTGTCGCTGTACATCCACATTCCGTTTTGCGAGTCGGTGTGCTACTACTGCGCCTGCAACAAGGTCATCACGCGGCACCATGAGCGCGCAGCCGAATACCTCGACGTGCTCAGGCACGAGGTCAAGCTGCACACCGACATCCTGGGCACGCACCAGCCGGTGTCGCAATTGCACCTGGGTGGCGGCACGCCCACGTTCCTGTCCGACGACGAACTCACCAGCTTGATGGGCGGGCTGAAGGATTCGTTCAAGATTGCTCCCGGCGCCGAGATCTCCATCGAAGTCGACCCGCGAACCGCCACCGCGCAGAGGCTGGAGCACCTCCATCGCCTCGGGTTCAACCGCCTGAGCTTCGGTGTCCAGGACTTCGACCCCGAGGTGCAGAAGGCGGTGCACCGCATCCAGTCCTACGAGTCGGTGCGTGACCTGATGCTGGCCAGCCGAGCGATCGGCTACGAGTCGATCAATGTCGACCTCATCTACGGACTGCCGCGCCAGACGCCCACCTCGTTTGCCCGCACCATCGCTCAAGTGGGCGAACTGCGCCCGGATCGCACCGCCTTGTATGCCTACGCGCATCTGCCTTCGCGCTTCAAGCCGCAGCGGCGGATCGTGGCCGATCAACTGCCGAGCCCGGACGATCGCGTGCAGATGCTGGGCGGCGGCATCTCGGGCTTCATCGCGCAGGGCTACACCTACATCGGCATGGACCACTTCGCGCTGCCAGGCGATTCACTGGCCGCGGCCAAGCGGCAGGGCCGGCTGCATCGCAACTTCCAGGGCTACAGCACCCAGCCCGACTGCGACCTGATTGGCCTGGGAGTCTCCGCCATCGGCCGCATGGGGGCCACCTACAGCCAGAACGCCAAGACCCTGCCCGAGTACTACGACGCCGTGCGCCAGGGCCAGTTCCCGATCGTGCGCGGCCTGTCGGTCACGCGCGACGACCTCGTGCGCCGCGCCGTCATCATGGCGCTGATGTGCCAGGGTCGCGTCGAGTTCGAGTCCATCGAGGTGGCCCACCTGATTCGCATGCGCGAGTACTTCCGCACCGAGCTCGAGGACCTTGTCGAGTTGCAGGGCATGGGGCTGGTCGAGATCGAGCCCGGAGCCATCGAGGTTACCCCGGCCGGTTGGTACTTCGTCCGCGCCATCGCCATGGTGTTCGACGCGCACCTGCGCAAGGACCAGGTACGCGAGCGGTTCTCGCGCATCATCTAGAACATCGAAGGCGCCGGGTGGCGCTGGCGCGAAGCTGGCCATCCCTGGCATGAATCTGTCGTGGAGTTCGCACTCGCCCTGAGCGCGCTGATGCTGGGTCTGGCCGGCACGCCGCACTGCCTGGCCATGTGCGGCCCGGCATGCGCCGCCGTCGGTCGTGGTGGGCCTCGGGCGAAGGCGGCGTTCCAACTCGGGCGGCTGGCCAGCTACACGGCCGGCGGAGCCGTGGCTGCGACGGGTGTGGCCTGGATCGGTGCTGCAGGGCAGGTGGCCGCTTGGCTGCGCCCGCTCTGGACCCTCGTGCACGTGGCCGCCCTCGGCCTGGGCCTGTACCTGCTGTGGCGCGGCCGACAGCCGGCGTTCCTCGAGCGCCTGGGCCGAACGCCCGGAGCCCCGGGGGGTTGGCAGGCCGTGCGCGGTCCGGTCCGTGCCGGTGCTGTTGGCCTGGGTTGGGTTGCATGGCCGTGCGGCCTGCTGCAGTCAGCGCTGATGGTGGCGGCCCTGGCGAACGGTCCGGTGGGCGGGGCGCTCGTGATGGCTGCATTCGCCACTGCTTCGGCAGCGGGCCTGATGGCCGGACCCGCCCTGTGGTGGTGGCTGCTGGGACGGGCGCCTTCGGCGACCCTTTCGGCATGGGCCGTGCGTGCGGCCGGCGCGGTGCTTGCGAGCGCCGCTGCATGGGCCCTGGGGCATGGCCTGTGGGCGCGCTTCTGGGCTTGGTGCGTGAGCTGACGAGGCACCGCGCGGCGCGGCGGCTCCTGAAGCGACGAAACCCGGCCGAAGCCGGGTTTCGAGGGTCGGGGCATGCGCTGCCCCAGACGAACCGAACCAGGAATTACTTCTTGGCGGCGGAAGCGGCCGGAGCGGCAGCCTTCTTGTCTTCCTTCTTGGCATCCTTCTTGGCGGCGGAGGCAGCAGCCGCAGCGGGCTTGGCCTCTTCCTTCTTGGCATCGGCGGCGAAGGCGCCAGCGGTGGCGAAAGCGGCGGCGATCAGGGCGGCCAGGAGCTTGTTCATGTCAAAGTACCTTTCGAAAGTTGAACTCGCCCTCCTGCTTTGGGAAGGCTTGCGGTCAACGCAGGGCATCGTCAGTCGGTTGACAGTCCGGCTGACATAAAATTTCGGGTCTAACCCCAACCCCAGCGCAACGCGCGGAGCCAACGCACATGTACCAGCACATCAAGGTGCCCGAGGGCGGCCAGAAGATCACGGTCAATGCAGACTACTCCCTGAACGTGCCCGACCAGCCGATCATTCCGTACATCGAGGGCGACGGCACCGGCTTCGACATCACGCCGGTGATGATCAAGGTGGTCGACGCGGCTGTGCAGAAGGCCTACGGCGGCAAGCGCACCATCCACTGGATGGAGATCTACGCCGGCGAGAAGTCGACCAAGGTCTATGGTCCCGACGTCTGGCTGCCTGAAGAAACGCTGGAAGTGCTGCGCGACTATGTCGTGTCCATCAAGGGCCCGCTGACGACACCGGTGGGTGGCGGCATTCGCTCGCTCAATGTTGCGCTGCGCCAGGAACTCGACCTCTATGTCTGCCTGCGCCCGGTGCAGTACTTCGCGGGTGTTCCCAGCCCGGTGAAGGAACCCCACAAGGTCGACATGGTGATCTTCCGCGAGAACTCGGAAGACATCTACGCCGGCATCGAGTGGGAGGCCCAGACCGACAAGGCCAAGAAGGTCATCAAGTTCCTGCAGGAGGAAATGGGGGTCAAGAAGATCCGCTTCCCGCAGACCTCTGGCATCGGCATCAAGCCGGTCTCGAAGGAGGGCACCGAACGCCTGGTGCGCAAGGCAATCCAGTACGCGATCGACAACGACAAGCCCAGCGTCACCATCGTGCACAAGGGCAACATCATGAAGTTCACGGAAGGTGGCTTCCGTGACTGGAGCTATGCGCTGGCACAACGTGAATTCGGTGCCCAGCTGATCGACGGCGGTCCGTGGTGCAAGTTCCAGAACCCGAAGACCGGCAAGGACATCGTGATCAAGGACTCGATCGCCGACGCCTTCCTGCAGCAGATCATCCTGCGTCCGGCCGAGTACTCGGTGATCGCCACGCTCAACCTCAACGGCGACTACATTTCCGACGCTCTGGCGGCCCAGGTCGGCGGCATCGGCATCGCCCCGGGCGCCAACCTGAGCGACTCGGTGGCCATGTTCGAAGCCACCCACGGCACGGCGCCCAAATACGCCGGCAAGGACTACGTGAACCCGGGCTCGGAAATCCTCTCGGCGGAGATGATGCTGCGCCACATGGGCTGGAAGGAAGCCGCTGACCTGATCATCTCCTCCATGGAGAAGGCCATCCTCAGCAAGAAGGTCACCTACGACTTTGCGCGCCTGATGGATGGCGCCACGCAGGTGTCGTGCTCCGGTTTCGGGCAGGTGATGATCGACCACATGTGATGCGGCCCGGGGCGTCTGCGGACGTCCTGGATGATTCCGAACGAAACCCCAGATCGTTGATTCGACTGGGGTTTTTGTCTCTTCTGGTCCCGGGCGGTTTCTTGACATCGCATCGGGACGAGGCCGCATCTGGGGCCCCGCCGCGTCAGAGTACTTGTCGCCCCGATAGGACTTGAGCCTTTGGCTCTTGTTTATTGATGGTGGTGGGAGGCTGTGGAGCGTGTGGGCGAAGGCTGGCGCGCCGCGTCAAGGGTTTGCTGCGCCGGACAGCGCCCGCCCTTGACCCGGCGTGCGGCGCTCTCGCCAACACCACGCACAAGGTGTCTCGCGCGGTACAGGCGCGCTGACCTTTCCGCTGTGCGCGGAAGCGCGTAGACTGCGCAGAATTCTGCAACTACCGGATGCACGTGCCATGGGAATCTCTGCGAGCGACGTGGTGCCGTTCACCCAGGCGCGTGCCACGCTGTCCGACCTGGCTGAACAGGTCAAGGCCGGTGCCGAGAAGATCATCACCAAGAACGGCGAGAGCTATGTCGCCCTCATCGACGCCGAGCGCCTGGACTACTACCACCGCTTGGAGCGTGAGCGCATCCACCTGCTGCTGATCGACGATGCGCGCCGTGGCCTCGCTGACATTGCAGCCGGGCGGACTCAGGATGCGGATGAAGGCATTGCCGCGCTGCAGGCGCGGCGGGCCGGAGCGCCGCCGGCCGGCACGTCGGGCAAGGTGAAGGCCAGCGGGACTGCGCGCAAACGTGGCTGAGCCTGTCGTTCGCGTCGAACTGACGGCCAGTTTCCTGGACCGGCTGGCGGCGATCGAGTCCTTCCTGAACGAGGCCGACGCGGCGTCGGCCTGCGACAGGCTGCTGGACGAACTCCGCACCACCGTCATCCCCAATCTCCGGCGCTTCCCCCGCATCGGGCGGCGCTATCTGGACCAGCCGCCGCAGTCTGCCGAGGCCCTTGCGCAGCTCGCTGCCCTGCCGGCGGGTGCGGCCGATCGCCTGCGCGAGTACCTGCATGGGGACTACCTGATTCTGTACACCGTGGCGACGCCGGGCCACCTGGTTCATCTGCTGTCGATTCGGCACCACCGCGAACTTTCTTTCCAGTTCTCTCGGCTTTGGGCCGGACAGGCGGGTAGCCCGGAGCGCTGACATGAGCAACGAAGCCTTTGCCCGGGTGAAGATCGACGCGCTGCTCGCGGCGCAAGGGTGGGACACGCTCGACACCAACGCCGTCCGCTTCGAGGTCCAGTTGCCCGATGGCACCCGCGCTGACTATGTACTGTGCGACCGCCATGGCCGGTCGCTGGCCGTGATCGAAGCCAAGCGCTACTCGATCAGCCCAGGCGATGCCGCGGCGCAGGCGAAGGCCTATGCGCATCAACTCGGTGTGCCCTACGTATTCCTAAGCAATGGCGAGGAGGTTCTGTTCTGGGAGTGGCAGCGCGAGGCTTATCCGCGGCCCGTGAAGACGATCTTCAAGCAGGACGACCTGGAGCGCCGCATCGCCACGCTTTCAGTGCGCTGCGACCCTGTAAGCGTGGCCATTGACCGGCGCATCGTCGAACGTGACTACCAGATCGAGTGCATCGACACCCTGTGCCGCGAGATCGGTCTGGGTCGGCGCAAGCTGCTGGTCGAGATGGCCACTGGCACGGGCAAGACGCGCACGGCTGCCGCGTTCATCAAGCGCCTGTTCGAGGCCAACGCGATCACCCGCGTGCTGTTCCTGGTCGACCGCATCCCGCTGGCCAAGCAGACGGAAGACGCCTTCGCCGAACATCTGCCGGATTACCCGGCCTATGTACTGCGCGCCGGCCGGCGCTTCCAGGACGAGAAGCGCATCACCATCACCACGCTGCAGAGCATGGTGAACCTGTACGCCGAGTACTCCAGCGGTTATTTCGATCTGGTCATCAGCGACGAGTGCCACCGCAGCATCTACGGCCAGTGGAGCGGTGTACTGCGGCACTTCGACGGCGTGCAGGTCGGTCTCACGGCAACGCCTTGCGTGGCCGATCCCGATTCCGGCGGCGGCGGCGACGACGAGGACAGGGCGTTCGTGCGCGACACGCTGCGCTTCTTCGAGGTCGAGGCGCCCACGTTCTCGTACAAGCTCAAGACGGCTATCCGCGATGGCTATCTCGTCCCATACCAGATCTACAAGGCCCAGACGGTCAAGACTGCTGCGGAGGGTGGCTTCGAGGTCAAGAAGGCCGAGCTCGACTGGTCGGCCATGGACGCGCCAACCCGCGCCGAGCTCGAGAAGCTCTTCGGCGACAAGGAAACGATCACCGTCGACCCTTCCGCGCTGGAGCGCCGCTTCACCATTCCCCAGCGCAACCGAGCCATCGTTCGCGAGTACCGCCAGGTACTCGACCAGGGCTACATCGACGCCAAGGGCGTGCTGCGCAAGCCGCTGCTGGGCAAGGCCATTGTCTTCGCCGTGACCAAGAAGCACGCCGAGACTCTGGCGCAGCTCTTCGATGCAGAGTTCGCGCACCTCAAACCGTCGCCCGACGTGCGCTTCGCCGACTACGTGGTCAGCGGCCATGGCGCCGACGACACGGTGGACGGGATAAGCAAGATCCGTCGCTTCAAGAAGGAACCGTTCCCGCAGATCCTGGTGTCGGTGAACATGCTCGACACCGGCTTCGACTGCCCCGAGGTGGTGAGCCTCGTGTTCGCCCGCTTCACGCGATCGGCCATCCTGTACCAACAGATGCGCGGTCGCGGCACGCGCAAGGCGCGCAACAAGCCCACCTTCACGATGTTCGACTTCGTCGGCGTCTCCGACTACCACGGCGATGACGACGACTTTGCGGACGGCGGCGTCATTCGCGACCCGCAGAAGCGGAAGAAGTACGAGCCGCGCCGCCTGCTGGCGCTGGACGTGGACGACCACATCGACCCCACCACGCGCGAATGGATCACCGTCGACGAGAACGGGAACATGGTCTTCCCCGAAGCGTCGGAGCAGCGAGCCGCCGAGCTGGGTGCGCGCTTCGAGGCTTGGCTGCTGCAGCGCACCGACCTCGGTGCGGGCGAAGAGACTTGGCTGCGCATGATCGGCCACCAGTTCCGCGCGAATGCCGACCACTACGCCGGGCCCGACGCCGAGTTCTCGCTCGACCAGTTCGCCTTTCACCCCTTTTCGCAGCTCGGCGGCCTGGCGCAGGCGGTGCGCGTCTTTGGCCGCCAGGAGCGGCTGGCCGAGGTGATCGGCAGCCTGAACGAGCACATGTTCGGCGGCCCCGCCGATGTCGGTGGACCGCGCGAGCCCCGAGGGGCCGACCGCCCGGGTTTCAGCGACTCCAAGCACTGAGCCCGCGCTTCGCCTCGGCGAGCCCGATGGCGCTTGAAGATGGCTAGCTAGCCAGATAGAATGCGCCTCGGGCCAATCCAGGAGCCCCGCATGACCGAAGTCGCCCTGTACGAAGCCAAGAACCGCCTGTCCGAGCTGATCGAGCGCGTGCAGCGCGGCGAAGTCATCGCCATCACGCGCCGCGGCAAGGTGGTCGCGCAACTGGCCTTGCCCCGCGAACAAGACAGCGCCAGCGCCGCACGCGATGCCGTGGCCGGCCTGCTGGCCGCGCGCCAGGGCGTCAGCCTGGGTAACCTGAAGGCGCGTGACCTCATCGCCGAGGGCCGGCGTTGAGCGTCGCCATCGTTGTCGACGCATCTGTCAGCGCTGCCTGGTTCCTGCCTGACGAAGCCACGCCCTACACCGAGGCCGCCTTGCAGGCCACGGCCGAGGGCGAGGTCTGGGTGCCAGCGCTTTGGCTGCTGGAGGTGGGCAACCTGATGCTCAGCGCCCAGCGGCGCCGGCGCATCACGGCGGCCAAGCGGCAGGAACTGGTGGTTCACGCACAGGCCCTTCGCCTGCGCGTCGACCGCGAGCCCGTGGCGATGACCACGCTCGATGCCCTGGCGGCCCGACATGGCCTGAGCGCCTACGACGCCGCCTATCTGGAACTTGCGCTGCGGCGCGCCTTGCCCCTGGCCACGCTGGACGAAGCCCTGCAAAAAGCCATGGCCGGCGCGGGCATCGCGCGCGCTGAACTCTAAGGACGCCATGCCCCTGACCCCCGACATGCGTCGGTCGATCGACCAGATCCGCGACTACCTCTTCGGTGGCGGCTACCCCGACCCGGTGAGCAATGCCGAGCAACTGTCGTTCCTGTTCTTTTTCTACCTCGTCGAGTGCATCGACGCCGAGAACCGTGCCCGCGCCCGGTTCCTCAAGAAGCCGTACACCAGCCTGTTCGACGGCACCTGGGAGCTGAGGAACCCGCTCAACGCTGCGGCCGGTCTGGCCGCGCAGGACGCGCACGGTGCCAGCGCCACAGCCCTGAGCACCGCCTCCAACATCCCGCGCGAGCGCTTCCGCTGGTCGATCTGGGCCAAGGGCCTGTCAGGCGAATCGCTGGTGCGCTTCGTGCGCGACGAGGTGTTCGCCTTCTTCGCCGAGCTGGGGCAGGGCGGCGCGACTAACTTCATGGCCGGCGCGCGGCTCACCATCGACGAACCCACGGTGCTGACCCAGGTGATCAACCTGGTCGACGGTCTGCGCCTGGACCAGGCCGACGCCGACACCAAGGGCGACCTGTTCGAGCATGTGCTGCGGCAGATCAAGCAGGCCGGCGAGCTGGGCCAGTTCCGCACGCCGCGGCACGTGATCCGCACCATCGTCGAGATGATCGACCCCAAGGTCGGCGAGACCATCTACGACCCGGCCGCCGGCACAGCGGGCTTTCTGGTGGCGGCCTACAACCACATGCGCCTGGCGAACTCGTCGCCCAGCGCCATCACCACCGCCGAGCTGGACGGCAAGCCGCAGCGGCGCGGCCTGGGCGACAAGCTCTCAGCGGCACAGGTGAGCGCGTTAAACGCCGCAACCTTCTTCGGCAACGACGTGGATCCGAAGATGGTGCGGCTGGCCACGATGAACCTCACGTTGCGCGGCCTGCCCGACGTGCGCATCCAGTTGCGCAACGTGTTGACCACCACGCAGGACGCCGAGCGCAAGGCCGAGCTGGGCCTGCCGGCCGATGGCTTCCATGTCATCCTGGCCAACCCGCCGTTCTCGGGCCGCGTGGACCGCGACCGCATCGTCGAAGACGTGAAGGTCGGCACCACCACCGCGACCGAACTGCTGTTCCTGAAGTACATGATGGACAGCCTGCGGCCGGGCGGGCGCTGCGGCGTGATCGTGCCCGAGGGCGTGCTGTTCGGCTCCACCGGCGCGCACAAGGAACTGCGCCGGCAGCTGATCGAGAACCACCGCGTCGAGGCCGTGCTCAGCCTGCCGGGTGGCGTGTTCCAGCCCTACAGCGGCGTGAAGACCTCGGTGCTGTTCTTCCGAAGGGGCGGCAGCACCGAGCGCGTGCTGTTCCTGCATGCCGACGACGACGGCTACAAGCTCGACGCCAACCACGACACGCCGATCGAGACCGACGATCTTCCCGGGCTGGTGCAGGCCTATGTGCTACGCGAGTCGGCGTGGGAAAAGTGGGCGGTGCGCGATGCCGCGGCCGAGTGGGGCGAGAAGTGGTGGTTTGCCGATACGGCAGCGCTGCGGGCCAACGACTTCAATCTGTCGGCGGGACGGTATCGGCCGATGAGCCAGGCGCAGGTTGAGCACAGGGATCCACGCGAGTTGCTGGACGAACTGGCGGCGATCGAGGCGGAGATTGCGGAAGAAGTCGAAGCCCTCCGGCTGGCGCTCGACGAACGAACGGCATGACGCGGCGTCTTGTTACGCTGGGCGAAGTTTGTTCTCAAGACCGCACGTCGGTCAGGCCGGGCCACGCCGACGAACTTGCGTACCTGGGGCTGGAGGGTATCGAGTCCGGCACGGGCCGATTCCTTGACGGGGAACTGTCGAAGACGCCGGAAGTACCGCAAGCGAACAGCTTCCGCTTCGATGAGCGCCATGTGCTGTACGGAAAGCTCCGGCCCTACCTGAACAAGGTGGCCGTGCCGACCGCGCCGGGCAAGTGCTCGACCGAGATCATTCCGCTGTTGCCATCTGCGCAGATCGACAGGAGGTATCTGAGCTACTTCTTGCGTGCGCCTGCGACGGTGAAGAAAGTCGCCGAGCGCAGCTCCGGCGCGCGCATGCCGCGAGCCGACATGGACTTCGTGCTGTCGCTTCCGATAAGCCTCCCCGCCATGGAGGAGCAGTGCCGCATCGTCGACCTGCTCGCCCGCGCCGAGGGCATCGTCCGCCTGCGTCGCGAAGCCCAGCAGAAGGCCGCCGAGCTGATCCCGGCGATCTTCATCGACATTTTCGGCGACCCGGCAACGAACCCCCGTGGCTGGCCCGTGCACTCACTCGGCGTGCTTGCCGAAGTACAGGGCGGTCTACAGGTGACGCGCGCCCGTTCGGAACTGCCGTTGGAGCGGCCATACCTGCGCGTCGCCAACGTGCATCGCGGGCGGCTAGACCTGGCCGAGATGAAGTCCATTCGGCTGACAGAAGCTGAATTCCGACGAACTGCATTGCAGGCCGGGGACCTGCTCGTCGTCGAAGGACATGGGAATCCTCAGGAAGTCGGGCGCGTCGCAACCTGGGACGACAGCATTCCAGGCTGCACCCACCAGAATCACCTGATTCGAGCCAGACCACTGCGCGATCGACTCCTTCCCGAGTACGCGTGTGCACTGCTGAACTCGGAAGCTGGTAGGCAGACGCTCTTGCGTGCGGGAAAGACGACCTCGGGCCTGTCGACTATCAGCGCGCAGAACGTCAAGGACGCGACCGTAATGCTGCCGCCTCTCGCAGACCAACTCGAATTTGCGAGTCGCACCGAGGCTGTAGCCTCACTCATGGATCAACAGCACGAGGCCTTAGTCAAGGCGAGAGCCAGCTTCGACGCTCTCTTGTCCCGAGCTTTCCACTGACCCAGCCCGACGATGCTGGACTCGCTCACCGCCACCCGCTTCGACCGCCGGATGACCCGCGGCCGAACGGCCCCGTTCCTGCTCGAAGGGGAGACCGCCGCGGGCGACGTGGTCGAGGTCGTGGCCAAGTTCACCAGCCCGCAGCTCCCGGTCGAGGGCCTGATCCGCGAGGCGTTCGGTGCGATGTTGGCCGCCGACCTCGGGTTGCGCGTGCCGGCGTGCTGCTGCGTGTCGGTGCTGCCCGACTTCGTGGCCGCGGTGTCCGGCACCCATCCCGTCGATGGGGCGGCGCTGGCCGCGGCCATTCCGGTCGGTTTCGGTTCCGCACTTCTGCCCTCGGGCTTCAGTGCCTGGATGCCGCAGCGCCCCGTTCCGAAGGCCATGCGGCAGTCGGCGGCCGAGATCTATGCCTTCGACCTGCTGATCCAGAACCCGGACCGGCGTCCGGAGAATCCGAACCTCCAGTCGAAGGGCGATGACTTCGCGATCTTCGATCACGAGATGGCACTCGTCACCGAGGGCATCCTGTTCTGGCGCCCGCCCTGGGACGCAGGCGCGCTGGATGCCTTGGGCGCCCCGGCGCGCCATGTGCTGCATCCGGCGCTGCGCGGCAGCCAGCCCAGCTTCGACCGGCTGGTGGGCGCCTGGGAAGCCATCGATGACGCCCGCTTGAATGCCTACCGGGCTGCGTTGCCACCGCAGTGGACGCCGACAGCGCAGTCGGCGCACACTGCCGACACAGCCATCGCCTTCCTGCGCGACCTTCGCCACCAAATCCGCCCCGCCATGCGGGAGATCCTGAGGACACTGGCATGAGCAACAAGACCGCCTACACCTACACGGTGCTGCGCTATGTGCACGACATCGCCACCGGTGAGTTCCTGAACGTCGGCGTGGCGCTCCTCGCCCCGGAGCGTCGCTACCTCAACGCGCTGTGCCGCACGACCTACGGGCGCCTGAAGGAGGTGTTCCCGTCGCTGGATGGAGAGTCGTTCCGTGCCGCCATGCGGCACGTGACGCACGAGTTCGAGCGCTTCCAGAGGGAACTGGCCGACGAACTCCCGCTCCGGTCACCGGAGCCCGGAATCATGGGCTACGCGCATGCAGTCCTCGGCGCCGACGACAGCTCGCTGCAGTGGGCGCCGATGGGTGCCGGGCTCACGGCCGACCCAGGCGCAACCCTCAAGCAGTTGTTCGAGCGCTTCGTCACGGCACACGAACCCGGGGCGCCGGTGCACAGGCGCCAGGACGAAGACATCTGGAAGCGCTTCAGCCTGGAGCTCCAGCAACGGCAGGTGCTGAGGCATTTCGTCGAGAAGACGATCGCGGTGGATGACGATCAGGTCGAGTTCAAGCACGCCTGGAAGAACGGTGTTTGGCACTGCCTGGCGCCGGTGTCGTTCGACCTCGCTTCGGCCGATTCCATCCGGGAGAAGGCGCACAAGTGGCTGGGTCAGCTCACCAGCGTGGCCAAGGCGCGCGAGGACTTCAAGCTGTACTTCCTGGTCGGCGAGCCGACGTTGGCCGAACTGCGTCCGGCGTTCGAGTCGGCCCTCAGCATCCTCGGCAAGGCATCGGTCGAGCAGGAAGTCGTGCCGGAAGCCATGGCGAGCGAGCTGGGTGAGCGGCTGGCGGCCGAGGTGCAGGCGCATGAGAGGGCGCTGCGCCGCAGTTGACTGCGCGAAAACGCGGCGCGCCAGGTAGGGGCAGAGCGCAGCAGGCGGGCAGGGTGTTCATCGGGGCCACGGATGGGGCCACGATCAAGTCGTGACTTCAGCGAACCCGCATGAACGCTGGCTCGGCGCCCGATTGGGAAGTGATGATCGAACCTGTAATGCGGCCCCGGCGTGTCTGCGGACGTCCTGGATGATTCCGAACGAAACCCAAGATCGTTGATTCGACTGGGGTTCTTGTCTTCTCTGATCGCGGACGGTTTCTTGACATCGCATCGGGACGAGGCCGCATCTGGGTCCCGGAAGTCCTGCGCCGGCTGGAGGCGTGGGTCCGACAAATGTCGGCGCTGTACCCGGCGGGCCCCGCCATCTGCGAGCACTGCGCCGAGCAGTTCATGCGTCTGAAGGTTGCCGGTAGGCCCACAGGTGCGAACGATCCGTGGATCCCCTGCCACTCTCTTGCCGAGTGCGCGACGCTGGAGACGCACAACACCCGCGGGCTCCAGCGCGCCGGGGGACCGAAGGTGGAAGACTGGATGGCTGCGAACTGATCGTCGTGGCCGCTGCGCAAATGCAGCCGTTGGAACTCAAGGACGCTCCTGCTACATTGGCGGCGATCCTGCGCAGCGTTCGGCCAAGCGACCAACGTGCATCTGGCCGCACCTATGAGAGCTGGAAGAGTTCTTTGTGGAGGGGCCTTTGGCGGGAGATGGACAGTGCCAGCGGGGCCGGCGAGGTGAATGCGTAGCTTGACCATTCCGACCAGGCCAACCGTCGCTGGAGCGAGGCGGCGCGTTCTGCCGCGATGATCCGCAGGTTCACTTTTGGCATGAAGTCGCGCGCCATGGGCTGCGTCTCATCATGTGAGGCGCCAGAGATCGAGCAACACGCGCGTGGCCTCGCGGCGACCGCTGGCGATCGCGATGGTGCGATTGAGGTGCAACCAAGCCGGGGCGCCCGTCGTGAAGCGCACGCAGGTACGAAAGAAGTACTCGGCCGGATCGACTGCCTCGCCGAGTGCCAAGCGCCGCATCACATCGACAGGACCGTGACGCAGGCCAACGCTGCGCACCTCGATCAGCGCGCCATCGGCTGCCGCCTTGAGCATGTAGTGGGCGTCGATCTCCAGGGCGCCGTCGGCATGCTGCCATTGCCAGTCTACGCCGCCGGCGACGAGCTCGCCCCTGAACTCCGGACCATCGACGGTTCCGCCGATCAGCGGGACGCAGCGGCGTTGTCCGGATGGCGTCGCCCCCACCACCACCAGCGCGCCCACCTCGCAACTGATTCGGCACATCGGCACCATGCCGGGCGCGGGAATCGGGAAGTCCTGGTTCATGGCGGGAGGATAGGTTGCCAGGCTGGAAGTGACCGTCCACCGAGAGGAGGACAAACCCGGAGAACACGTGCATGCAGAGCTGGGCACTGAGCGACGGGCCGACGCATCTCACTCAGCGCGCCATGGCGGCAACCATCGGCGCCATTGGATGCCCGCACTTCGCCGCGACCACCTTGTCTCACCTGCGGGCAGCCTTCGGCGCTTCGTCGTGGTCCGTCTACCAGCTCCACGCTGGATGCGAACCGGCCATGCACTTCTCTGCCAGCGCCGAGGTGCCGGATACCACCGCAGCATGCTTCGCGATCTACCGCGACGATGGCCTGTACAGGCGAGACAGCAGCTTCGACGCGGTTCGCGCGCTGCCTCAGCTTGAAACAGCCCTGATGTTGCGCATGCACGCAGACGAAGCACCGAGTGCCGTTCACCGCGAAGCCATCTACCGGCGGCACGGCTTGGCCGAGAGGCTCTCGGTGGCCTGTTGCGAGAAGGACGGTTCACTGCTGGCGGTAAACCTCTACTGCCATGAACCGGCGAACGGGTTCGGCGGCGCAGTGCTCGAGCGTTTCGCGGGTGCTGCGCCTGCTTTGCTAGCGGCCGTTCGCCGGCACATCCTTTGGCAGCCCAGCCAGGGGGGGCGACGCAGCGGTGGGTCGTCGTGCAGTGTTGAGCACCCGTTGCCCGCAGCTCACCGCGCGCGAACTGGACGTTCTCGAGCACTTGCTGGACGGGCTGACCTATGACGGCATCGCTGCAACGTTGGGCCTTTCCGTGGCGACAGTGAAGACCTATCGGGCGCGCGCCTTTGCGCGCATGGGCATGCACTTCAAGAGCGAACTGTTCGCCGCTTTTGCGGCCCCGCCTCGTCGCGATGCGTGCTGACCGCGCGGCGTGGGAGTCGACAACAGCCGAGCGGTTGTCAACCTCTTGGCTGACATGTCGCAGGTGGGTGGAGCGCCACACTGGCGGCATCTCGTCGCCAGGAGTCGCCCGTGCCCAGCCAATTTCCGCGTCGCCCGACCCGTCGCCAATTGCTCGTTACCACGCTGATGCCTGGCATCGCACTGTTGGCGCCCGCGTGGTCGCAAGCGCAGGGTTTCCCCGATAGGGCCACGAGGCTGGTCGTCGGCTTCCCGCCGGGCACCGGCCCGGACATTGTGGCGCGGTTGCTCGGCCAACGCATGGGCGAACTGCTCAAGCACAGTGTCACAGTCGACAACCGCGCAGGTGCCGGTGGACAGATCGCCGCACAGGCAATTGCGAAGAGCCCCGCTGACGGCTATCAGTACCTGCTCGGTGAGGTCGGCTCGATTGCCATCGCGCCGGCTGCCTACAGCAAGCTGCCTTACGACCCCGCCAAGGAACTGGCTGCTGTGTCCGAGGTGGTGCGCGCGGACTTCGTGCTCGTGGTGTCGGCGCAGTCACCCGTCAGAGATCTGAAGGGCTTTCTCGATGCTGCGCGTGCAACAGCGGATCGCATCAACTTCGGGACCTTCGGTGCGGGTACACCGGGGCACTTCGGCGCTGAGGTCCTCGCCGAGCAGGCACGTTTCAAGGTGGAGCCGGTGCACTACCGAGCCACAGGGGATGCCATCACAGCGCTGGTGACGGGGGATGTCCGGGCAGCCTTCGTGTCTACGGCGCTTGCCGTGCCGCAGGTCAAAGGGGGCAAGCTGCGGGCGCTGGCCACCACGGCGCCTGTGCGCTCACCACTGTTGCCCGCCGTGCCCACATTGGCCGAAGCGGGTCTGCCCAAAGTGGACTTCTCGGCCTGGTTCGCGCTGTTCGCCCCGGCCGGGACACCTCCAGCCATACTGGACACACTGAACCGAGCCGCCGTGGCCGCCGTGCATACCCCGGAGGTGAGGCAGAAGCTGCAGGAAGCGGGGTTCAGCGTACTCGGGACCACGCGGGCCGATGCCGAGCACATGGTCCGCGCCGAGACCGAACGCTGGGCTGCGATCGTAAAGGGCATCGGTTTCAAGGCCGAGTGACCGTGCCGCCCGTGGTCGATCGGGAGTGCCTGGGGTCCTTCGGCTATTCAACCACCTGCACGCCCTTCCAGAACGCCATGTGTCCCTTGATGGCGGCCGCTGCCTCGCTTGGCTCGGGGTAGT
Source organism: Aquabacterium sp. (assembly GCA_023150345.1). GTDB lineage: Bacteria > Pseudomonadota > Gammaproteobacteria > Burkholderiales > Burkholderiaceae_C > Pseudaquabacterium. Next base: position 3,286 of record JAKLLB010000016.1, on the reverse strand, counting down.
ACCACGCCGCGTCCGGGTTCAGCTCTCCCTTGACCAAGAGGCTGTGGTATCGGGCTTCGCCCTTCCATGCGCAGTGCGTGCGGTGGTTGCTGAAGCTCAGGTACTCCCGCTTGACGCTGGATTCCGGGAAGTAGTGATTGCCTTCCACCACCACCGTGTCGTTGCTCTCGGCGATCACGACGCCGTTCCAGATTGCCTTCATTGCCTCGGACTCCTTTGCGATTGCAGCCATGGGCATGCCGATTCACACCGTCGGCATTGGACCGACCCGGGCTTCACGAGCGCGAAGGGTCGCCGAGCCGCCGCATGTTCCCGGGTTTCGCGGGAGTGCGCGCGTACGGCTGCCCTTGGGGGCTCTGCGGCTCGGCATCCCGCCGTCGTCATGGCCCAGGCGAGAATACGCGAACCCCGACCTCCCGTGACCATGCCATGCCCACCTACCGTTCCAGAACCTCCACTGCAGGCCGCAACATGGCGGGCGCCCGCTCGCTGTGGCGCGCCACCGGCATGAAGGACGAGGACTTCGCCAAGCCCATCATTGCGGTAGCCAACAGCTTCACCCAGTTCGTCCCCGGCCATGTCCACCTGAAGGACCTGGGGCAGCTGGTCGCGCGCGAAGTCGAAGCCAGCGGCGGCGTAGCCAAGGAGTTCAACACCATCGCCGTGGACGATGGCATCGCCATGGGCCACGACGGCATGCTGTACTCGCTGCCCAGCCGCGACATCATTGCCGACAGCGTCGAGTACATGGTCAACGCCCACTGCGCCGACGCGCTGGTGTGCATCAGCAACTGCGACAAGATCACCCCCGGCATGCTGATGGCGGCCATGCGGCTGAACATCCCCGTGGTGTTTGTCTCGGGTGGCCCCATGGAGGCCGGCACCGCGCGTCTGGCCAATCCGGCCACGCAGGCCATCGAGATCCGCAAGCTCGATCTGATCGACGCCATGGTGATGGCCGCCGACAGCGCTGTCAGCGATGCCGACCTGGCCGAGGCCGAGCGCTCGGCCTGCCCGACCTGCGGCAGTTGCTCCGGGATGTTCACGGCCAATTCGATGAACTGCCTGACCGAGGCGCTGGGCCTGTCGTTGCCCGGCAATGGCACGTTGGTGGCCACGCACGCCGACCGCGAGCAGCTGTTCCGTCGTGCCGGCCGCCTGGTAGTGGAACTGGCCAGGCGCTACTACGAGGGCGGCGACGAGCGCGTGCTGCCTCGCGCCATCGGCAGGGCAGCCTTCGAGAACGCGATGGCGCTGGATATCGCCATGGGCGGATCCACCAATACGATCCTGCACATCCTGGCCACGGCCCAGGAGGCCGGCATCGACTTCACCATGGCCGACATCGACCGCCTGTCGCGCAGCGTGCCTCAGCTGTGCAAGGTGGCGCCCAACACGACCGAGTACCACGTCGAGGACGTGCACCGCGCCGGCGGCATCATGGCCATCCTGGGCGAACTGGCCCGCGCCGGCAAGTTGCACCTGGATGTGCCCACCGTGCACAGCCCCACGCTGGGCGAGGCCCTGCAGGCCTGGGACATCCGCTCCACCACGGACGAGGCGGTAAAGACCTTCTACCGGGCGGGCCCAGGCGGCCGGCCGACACAGGTCGCCTTCAGCCAGGAGGCCCGCTGGCCCAGCCTGGATACCGATCGCGTGAAGGGTTGCATCCGCGCGATCGATCACGCCTACTCGCTCGAGGGTGGGCTCGCGGTGTTGCGCGGCAACATCGCCCGGGATGGCTGTGTGGTCAAGACCGCTGGGGTCGACGACAGCCTGCTGGTTTTCGAGGGGCCAGCCCACGTGGTGGAGAGCCAGGACGAAGCGGTCGAGCACATCCTGGCCGACCAGGTGAAGGCGGGCGACGTCGTGGTCGTGCGCTACGAAGGTCCGAAGGGTGGCCCCGGGATGCAGGAAATGCTCTATCCCACCAGCTACATCAAGAGCAAGGGGCTGGGCAAGGTCTGCGCCCTGCTGACCGACGGGCGGTTTTCAGGCGGTACGTCGGGTTTGTCGATCGGCCACTGCTCGCCGGAAGCAGCGGCCGGCGGCGCCATCGGCCTGGTGCGTACGGGCGATCGGATACGCATCGACATCCCGAGTCGCACGATCGATGTGTTGCTCAGTGACGACGAGCTGTCCCGCCGCCGCGCTGAACAGGACGTGAAGGGCTGGAGGCCCGCCGAGCAGCGACCGCGCAAGGTATCGGCGGCACTGAAGGCCTATGCGCTTCTGGCCACCAGCGCGGACAAGGGCGCCGTCCGCGATCTGGACAAGCTCACGGACTGAAGCTTGCGGCGCGCCCGCCTGCATTGCTGCGGGCAGGCCGCCGCGGGCGGCGTCAGACCGTTGCCGGCTCGTCCTGCCCGACAGGGCGGATACGTTGAGCCAGGTTGCCCTTGGGACCGGTGATCAGCTCGAAACTGACCTTGCCCCCTTGCTTCAACGTTCGAAACCCTTCCATCTCGATGGCCGAGAAGTGGGCAAAAACGTCCGGGCCTCCCGCCTCGGGTTCGATGAACCCGAACCCCTTGGCATCGTTGAACCACTTGACGGTACCGAACTGCATGTCGACTCTCCCTGATAGCCTGAGACAGCGCTTTGTTCAAAAATTCTGGACGTCGGGTCACAACAGCGTCAAGGCGGGGATCTGGACAGGTCGGTATCGATGTTTCCCTACGGACTGCACCTGATGCGACGTGAGGCTGGGGGTACCGGTTGGGTAGTGATGCATCTGGCGCACCGGCACGCCCCAATTCCCGCGCTTGCAATCGGCCGCTGCGGTGCAATATTCGGATGGCAGCACCTGCCCTGGACCGGCTCGCTAGAATGAACCATGCCTGAGGATCCCTCGACGCCCGAGCAGCCACCGACGCAGCCACGCCGCGAGGACGGCGGGGCCGGAGCGGTGGTGGCCGAGCGCAAATTGGCCCGGACCAAGCCGCCGAAGATGTTCCAGGTGGTGATGCTCAACGATGATTTCACCCCGATGGAGTTCGTGGTGATGGTGTTGCAGCAATACTTCAAGCGTGATCTGGAGACGGCCACGCAGATCATGCTCAAGATCCACCACGAGGGGCGCGCGGTCTGTGGGGTGTATACCCGCGACGTCGCCGCCACAAAGGTCGAACTCGTCCTCGCCGCGGCGCAGCGCGCCGGGCATCCGCTGCAGTGCATTATGGAGGCCGCATGATTGCGCAAGAACTGGAAGTCAGCCTGCACATGGCATTCGTGGAGGCACGCCAGCAGCGCCACGAGTTCATCACGGTGGAGCACCTGCTGCTCG
>JAKLLB010000169.1 GCA_023150345.1 Aquabacterium sp. | reverse complement strand
GAACATGATCCTGTCGCCGCCCGAACAGGCTGTCTGGGAGCCCGCACTGGAGTGGTACGAAGCGAACGTGCACCGCGAGTCGCCGAAGCCGCTGCACCTGATCCAGGACGTCAACCGCCCGCTGACTGCTGCCGACGACAACGTGATCGCGCACCTGCAGCAGCGGTTCGGCAGCATGATCCGCAGCGTGCGCCGCGGTTCGTTCGCGCAGGTGTTCGAACCGTTCGACTATGTCACCTGCCCGGCCGGGCAGGAGTACTTCCGCATCTGGCACGACGGTCGCATTCAAGCCTGTCCGAACGTTCCCGCGCTGCACGACTGCGGCCATGCCAAGGAGCGTCGATTCGCGCCACGCACGGCGCCCATCGACTGCCACGACGCACGACATTGCGACTGCTACCACATCGCGTCAGCGGGAAAGATGGTCTTCCACCGCGCCGGCCAGACGCCGGCGCGCCGCTGATGCGTGAACGTTGGCTACAGGTGGATCGCCGATGACCCCCATCATCCACAGCCTGCTCGAGACGGACCTGTACAAGTTCACGATGTGGCAGGCGATGCTGCATCGGCATCCGGCCACGCAGGCCGAGTATGTGTTCGTGTGCCGCAACGCGCGCGACTTCCCGCTGACGCACCTGATACCCGAGATCCGCGAGCAGCTCGACCACTTGTGCACGCTGCGCTTCGCGCGCGACGAGCTCGAGTACCTGCGCGCACTGCGTTTCATCAAGCCCGACTTCGTCGACTTCCTGCGCATCTTCCAGTTCCAGCGCGAGTTCATCGACGTGCGCGACCGCGAAGGCACGCTGGAGATCGTGGCCCGCGGCCCGCAGGTGCATGTGATGGCCTTCGAGATCCCGGTGCTGGCCATCGTCAACGAGCTGTACTTCCGCCGCGGCGATGCAGGCACCGCGCTGGCCCAGGGGCGCGCCCGCCTGCGCGAGAAGGTGGCGCTGCTGCGCGCCTTCGGCCACGAGCCGGCGCGCCGCAACCCGTTCGAGTTCTTCGACTTCGGCGTGCGCCGGCGCTACAGCGGCGCCTGGCAGCACGAGGTGCTGGCCACGCTTCAGCGCGAGGTGCCGCAGTTCTTCAAGGGCACCTCCAATGTGCGCCTGGCCTACGAACTCGGCCTGACGCCCATCGGCACCATGGCCCACGAGTTCCTGCAGACCTACCAGGCGCTGGGCGTGCGGCTGCGCGACTTCCAGCGCGCCGCACTGGAGGCGTGGGTGCAGGAATACCGGGGCGACCTGGGCATTGCCCTGACCGACGTGGTGGGCATGGATGCCTTCCTGGCCGACTTCGACCTGTACTTCGCCAAGCTGTTCGATGGCCTGCGCCACGACTCGGGTGACCCGGTGGCCTGGGGCGAGAAGGCGCTCGCGCACTACGCGCGGCTGCGGGTGGACGCGCACACGAAGCGCCTGGTGTTCAGCGACAGCCTGAACCTGCCGCTGGCCTTCGAGCTGTACCGCCGATTTGCCGACCGCACGCAAACGGGTTTCGGCATCGGTACCAACCTCACCAACGACATGGGCGGGCCCACGCTGCACATCGTGATGAAGCTCACCCAGTGCAACGGCCAGCCGGTCGCGAAGCTGTCGGACAGCCCCGGCAAGGTGCTGTGCGACGACCAGACCTTCCTCGCCTACTTGAAGCAGGTGTTCCATCTGCCGGCCGGTCACCCGGGCTGACCGATCGAAGACGGTGGCAACGAGCCCGCGCGCGAGTAATCTCCCGCCCTCATCAGGAACCGACGAGCACACACCGATGAAATACCTGCACACCATGGTCCGCGTGACCGACCTGGAAGCCTCGTTGCGGTTCTATCGCGACGCGCTGGGGCTGGAGGTCCTGTCGCGCCGGGACGTGCCGCAAGGCCGCTACACGCTGGTGTTCCTGGCTGCACCGGGCGACTCGACGGCGCAGATCGAGCTCACCCACAACTGGGACCCCGAGGTCTACGGCGGCGGCCGCAACTTCGGCCATGTGGCCTATGCGGTGGACGACATCTACGCGGCCTGCCAGCGTCTGGCCGACCATGGGGTGACCATCGCCCGGCCGCCGCGCGACGGCCGCATGGCCTTCGTGCGCTCGCCCGACGGCATCTCGATCGAATTGCTTCAGGCCGGTTCGCCGCTGGCGAGCGCCGAACCCTGGGCCTCGATGCCCAACACCGGCACCTGGTGAGGCACACGACATGGCCCTGAACCAACTCAGCGACGAACAGATCCGCACCTGGAGCCGCGAGCAGAAGGACACCTGGTGGCTGGAGCAGGTGTTCCGCGGCGACATGCCGCAGCTCACCCTGCGCTCGGCGCTCACCGGTTTCCTGCTCGGCGGTGTGCTGGCGGCCACGGCGTTGTACATCGGCGCCAAGACCGGCATCGGCATCGGCGTCGGCCTGACGTCGGTGATCCTCGCGTTCGCGCTGTTCCGCCTGCTGCACGGTGCCGGTCTGGCCTCGGACTTCACCATCCTCGAGAACAACTGCACCCAGTCGATCGCCACCGCGGCGGGCTATGTGGTCGCACCGCTGTACTCGAGCCTGGGCGCCTACATGCTTGTCACCGGCCATGTGATCCCCTGGTGGCAGATGATGGTGTGGATGGTCGTGGTCTCGATCATCGGCGTGCTGCTGGCCTTTCCGATGAAGCGCCGGTTCATCAACGACGAGCAGCTGCCCTTTCCCGAAGGCCGCGCCAGCGGCGTGGTGCTCGACTCGCTGTACAGCGGCGCCCATGGAGCGGGCATGTTCAAGGCCCGGCTGCTGGCGGTGACGGCCGGCATCACGGCCACCTGGCAGGCGCTGGTGAGCGACGGCTGGATGAAGCTGGTGCAGTTCAAGCTGCTGGCCATGGACCGCTGGGCGGGGCTGAAAGAGCCCTTCACGCTCCACGAGCGGCTGGACACTTATTACTACCAGTTCGCGGCGCAGGCCGGCGGCTGGATCCCGAAGATCCTCGGCACCGACCTGCGGGTGCTCGGCCTGCGGCTGACGCTCGACGCGGCGATGCTGGGCGTGGGCGGGCTGATGGGCATCGCGGTGGCCACCAGTTGCCTGCTCGGAGCGTTCGTCAACTTCGCGGTGCTGGCGCCGCTGATGATCCAGGCCGGCGACATCGCGCCGCGCATCGGTGCCAACGGCAACGTGGTGCCGCTGTCTCGCGCCGAAATCGTGAACCAGTGGTCCATGTGGTGGGGCATCACCATGATGGTGGTGGGGTCGCTCGTGAGCCTGGCGGCCAAGCCCGAGCTCTTCACGGCGGCGCTGAAGTCGGTGGGCGGGCGCCGGCCGGCGCGCGAAAGCGGCAGCGACGTGCTCGCCCACATCGAGGTGCCGCTGTGGGTGTCCTGGGTCGGCGTGCCACTGTTCAGCGTGATCGGTGCGTGGATCACCCACGCCTTCTTCGGCGTGCCCTGGCTGCTGGCGATGGTGTCGCTGCCGCTGATCTTCCTGCTCACGGTGA
>JAKLLB010000168.1 GCA_023150345.1 Aquabacterium sp. | reverse complement strand
GCCACCACCGCAGCGTTGAGCAGCAACTCGGCGAGCGTGCTTGCATGAGTGGGAACGCCTGATTGCCCGCGCCTGCCCAGCTCGCGCACGATGTCCTCGGCCGCTGCCGGCCAGCGCAGAAACAGCCCGTCGCTGGCCCACAACAGATGCGCCTGTGGTTCGTTGATGCGCCATACCGCGCTGCGCACCAGCTCGCGCATGCTGTCGAGCAACCACGGCTCCAGGTGCGCGCCTTGCGTGAGGTGGCCGTACATGCTGGGCTGCTGCGCCTGGTCCCGCGCGCGTACGCCTTCCAGGCTCTGCCGCACGATGCGCGACAGTTGCGGTTCGTTGACACGGTCGACAACGCCCGCGACGACTGCTGCCAAGGTCGGACTGATCGACGGGTCGGCTTCATGCAGCGCGGCCATCGCCCGAGGCCCGGCCACGTGCGAGAGCACCCACAGCGCCGAGGCCTGGTTTCCTGGGTCGCGCACCGCGCGCTCGCTCCAGCGCACGAACAGCCGTCGCTGTCCCGTTTGGTTGGCCCACTGATCGAGCGGCCCTAGATAGGGCGACCAGGTGGCGCCGGTGTCGCCGACGACGACCATGTCTGTCAGGGGGCGATGCAACTCGCAGGTCAGGCCGGCGAGAAAGGCAGCATGCCGCCATGCCGAATCAACCCCGCGGCGCCGGTCGATCGAACTGCGCGCACTGAATACAACACCGTCGGACGATCGGGCACAGGCAAATGCTACTTCCACCGCCAGGCGAAACAGCCCGCCCTGGCCCGTGTGGTAGCTCGATCGGGTGGCCGGCAGTAACCCCGCCAGGGCTGCCACGCGCTCGATGGGCGCAAGGTACTCCTCGGTGAATTGCTCCGTCGGCAGCGCCACGTGCTGTCGCAGTCGCTGGATGATCTCGTGCTGGGTGGCGACGACCTTGGTCGCTGCCGCAACCGGGATGCCGGCGTCCAGAGGTGGATAGATCGGCAGCGCCGCGTCGGCCTGGTTGGCTCGGTCAGGTGCGACTTGCACCGCGACCACCCGTGCGTTGCCGCTGTGGAACGGCAACGCAGGGGTGGACTTCTTGACGCCGAGGAACTGCAGCAGTCGCATGAGCATGCTGTGCAGTCTGCCCACCTCGGCCGCCGTGCGGCTGTCGAAAACCCCTTGGATTTGCGCGGGCTGCGATGGTTCGACGGCGACTCAGCGAGCGCTGGCGTCGAAGGCCGGCGCGCGGACCTTGCGATTGCATGCCGCGCACAGCGCGACTGCAGCATCGCCTCGCAGGTTAGGGGTGGCGCAGTGCTCGCACAACACCAACGCCACACTGCGTTCGCGCAGGACGAAGTAGTCTGCCCGCTCGAGTTGTTCGAACTTGAGGCCAGCCGCTGCGGCATTGCCGCGCTGGGCAGCAGTCTTGAGCAACTCCCAGCCGGCCAGCAGCACTTCGACGCGGGCCCGCGCACTGGCCTGCCAGCACTGGTCGGCGCTGCTGCAGCGCGCCTGTGCCTGCGCCATGTTGTAGAGCACATGCGCCAGCACGGCGCTGCCGTCCTTCGGCAGCCGCTCGAGAAAGCGGCGCCCGGGGGCACGACCCCGGTCGTCGACATCCTCGGTACTGCGCGTGACGCGCATGCGATAGCCGATCTCGCTTTTCTTGACCAGCCGCCCCATGAGTTCCATGACCAACGCCGGTCGCGCACCAGCCATGGTCAGTCGGTTCACCAGCAGCAGGCCGCGGTCCTCCGCGCGAAGTGCATCGTTACCAGACTCCATCACCAACCGCCATCCCCTGGACAATGCGGTGCCGGCGCAGCGTCGTGACGCCCCGGGCCCCGTGTCGACCGAAGCCTGCGGTTTCAACCAACTGCAGAAGCCGCGGCGGGCGTATTGTTACGGCCCGTAACGACTTCGAGGTGGGGGCGACGACTCGCGGGTGGCGCCGCCGCCAAGTCCGCCACGGAAAACGTGGGGCGAAACGACACGATTCCGCTATTGGCCAGTTCCTGGATCTTGCGCAAGTCGGCGCGGGCCAGCATCTCTGTTTGCGCAGCATCCAAGCCGAAGAACATCGCCGCCATCATCGGTTCGTTGCGGGCTGCATCGCGTGCGAGCATCAGCCATTGCAGCGAGATCGTCGCGACGTCAGCGTGAAATGTCTCTGCTACCATGATGAGTTCCTTGTGCCTAGACGAATGGCGGTTGATGTGGCGCAAGCCGGGTTGTTTGGTTAGCTGATAGTCGATTGCTGCGTACTTCTGTTAACTCAAATGCCCTTGCGGCTCGGCTAGGTGCGATTTTTAACGCAACAGTACGCGTTCGGTCAACTATTTTTTCTTCAGCCGGGTGAAAGTGTGCCGTGTCGTCGCGAACGGTGCAAAATGGAAGCACTTACAGGTGCGTGCCATGTCGAATTCACCTCTCTCCTACCCTCGTTCGTTCGAGGACTCGATGCTGGACGATCAGGAAGCTCACCTGCCGAGGCGATCCGAGCCGGACCTGCAATTGGCTCAGGTCATCGCGCAGAGGGCAGCCGAGGCAATGGACGCCGCCGACCATTTGTTCCGCGTGGGCCGCGGCCGGATCGCCGACGTCGCGGCGCGGTACGGCATGGCCCGGCAAACCGCGTCCCGAATACTGGACGGGGAGGCCACGCCGAGTGTGGAGACTCTGGTCGGGCTGGCACACGACTGCGATGTCTCTACTGACTGGCTGCTGGGCCTAGACTGCCGCCCGTTGGCCCAGCATCGTGCGGCTCGTCCGTCTGTGGTGAGTCTCGTGTCGTTCGAAGCAGACACTGGACCGGGTGCGCTGCAAGACGTGCGGCAACCGGGCGCAGGGCCGTCCACCGAGCCCGCGGTCGTCGAGGTTCCCTTTATGGATGTCGACGCCGGCGAGTACACCGCAGCCGGTGCCCAGTTGCAGATCCCCATTCCGAGGGTGTTGCTGCCCGGCATGTTGGCCGCTGCTCGGCTGGTCGTGGTGCGGTGGCACCTCCACTCGGCATACCCCCTGCTTCAGGCCGGCGACCACCTGCTCGTGCGGGTCTCGCGGCGACCGCGCGGGGACGGCCTGCACTGGTGTGTCTGGGGTGCTGCCGAGCCGGCGCTCTTGCACCTGCACCACCACCCCGGCTCTGACAGCTATACGCTGATCGACCCGGCCACCGGTCGGGAGGAGACCCGCCCCGCCGGGTCGCTGGCGTTCGGACTACCCGATGGCGACACGGGCGCACGGAATAGCGGGGAGTACCAGCCGCTGCGGATCGTGGGTCCTGTGGTCGGTCGGCTCACCTTCTGGGAAGACGGCACCCGACTGCCACCCGCCTCGCGCTCGTCTGTATCGTCTTTGGTCGGCCTGGCCTGACCCGGTGCGCCTGGCGCGCCAGCACTGAGCCCAGCCTGCGATGCTGCTGCCCGCTCTAAACGACGTCCTCGCGCGTTTGGGTTATGCCCCAGTGGACACGCGCCAGCACGCGGCCTTGCTGAACGCGCTGCCGCGCTACTGCGACTGGCTGGCCGACTGCATCGCCCACGGGGCGCAAGGTGCGCACTGGGATGCCGTTCGCTCGGCCCAGTTGGGCGCCAGCCGAGCCAGC
>JAKLLB010000167.1 GCA_023150345.1 Aquabacterium sp. | reverse complement strand
ACGCTGTCTCCGCTGGCCCAGGAGTTCTTCAGGGCCTCGGGCTGCGCCGGCCTCGACAAGCCGTTCAGCCGCGCCCAGTTGCTGGCCTGCGTCCAGGCCCTGCAGGACGCCACTGCCTGAGGCCCGCTGGCCGGTGGCCCAGGCCCGCCAGGGCGCCGTCGTGCGCCGTGCCCCAGGCGGTCAGTACGGTCGCACCAGCCGCAGCCACTTGCGCGCCGGCAGCTTCCAGCGCGCCTCGATGGCCTCGGCGCGGGCCAGCAGCCCGGCGCGATCGGGCACCTCCACGCCCCGCGCGGCGACCACCACCGTGTTGCCCTCTGCCGTCGGCGCCAGCACCCACACCTGATCGCGCCCGAAGGCCTGCGCGATGAGATCGGCGCTGCGCTCGAAGCTGGCATCGCGGCCGAACAGGTTCACTGTCATCAGGCCACCGTGGGTGAGTACTGCCCTGCAGGCCGCATAGAAGTCGGCATCGTCGAGCACCGGGGCGGCTGCCTCGTGGTCGTACAGGTCGACGCACAGCACATCGGCGGTCTGCAGGTGAGCGGGGTCGCGCACCCAATCGAGCGCGTCACCCTGCAGCACCAGCAGCCGCTCGTCGTCGGCGGGCAGGTGAAACCAGATCCGGCAGGCCTCGATCACGCTCGGGTTGAGCTCTACCACCGTGGTGCGCATGCGCAGCTCCTGGTGCGTGAACCGGGTGATCGCCGCCGCCCCCATGCCCAGTTGCACGGCGTGGCCTTCGGTCAGCTGTGGCGTCGGCCGCCAGAGCATCCAGGCCATCATGCGCTGCACGTATTCCAGCTCGATGTGGCGGGGCTTGCGGATGCGCATCGCGCCCTGCACCCAGGGCGTGCCCAGGTGCAGGTAGCGCACGCCTTCGAACTCCGACAGTGTTGCGCCGGCCAGCGCGGTCTGCTTGCGTTTGCTCATGCGGCGGTATGTTGCCGCATCGGCGGGGACCATCCGCTGAGGTGTCGCCGAGAGGCCAGCGATCTGCGTCCGGGTGAGTTGGCTTCAGCGGGCAGGCTGCCCGTTGACGGTCAGCGACATCAGCAGCCCTTTCTGGACAACGGTGGTGCCACCGGCAGAAGTCATCTGCACCTCGCGCTCCAACTCGATGCCATGGCCCCGCAAGACCCAATAGACACTCAGCGTGCCTGGCTGGTCGGGCCAGTCCCCTTCGAATCGGCATGCTTCGAACGTGCCGGCACCGGCCGTCTTGCGCGACTCGTATCCGACAAACCGGGTGCGGAACCGCTCGGTGGACGCGGTGGGGCCGGTGGTCACGCCGTCGCGCACCTGCGTCGTGGAGGAGTGCACCGTGACGGTGTAGTCCTGTCCCGGGTTCAAGGCCGCGTCGTGGGCCATCCACGCGGGATCCCAGACATACTCGGTGCGCGAGCGGCTCGTCACGCCGCCCGTAGTGGACACCTGGTCCTGGACCTGGCCGTGGTAGGCATACGAGCGCGCACCACTGCGCTCGAAGTACCACCAGTCGTCGGTGTCGCTGCGATCGCCTGCACCGGGTCCCGTGCTCTCATGGCGCAGCTGCCAGCTCATGACCGACCGGCCGCGGTACTGAACCTGCTGCAAGGGGCCGCGCGACTCGAGCACGTCGAAGCTCATGCCACTGACCACATGACGCCGCAGCGCCGAGTAGCTGCTGACCTTCGTCAGCGTCAGGTCGTCGCAGTCGTTCGCGCCGGTAGGCGCAGTGTCGGTGCAGCTGTCCGGATGCACCTGGCAGGCAAAGTCCGAGAGCACGCCCACCTGCACGGGTGCTGCTCCGCCACCGGCCACCGGTCCCAGGATGTAGACCGCATCGCCCGCCACACCGACATAGTTCCCGGTCATTGCGTAGTAGCGGTAGACGTATGGCGTCAACGTCTGGTCGGCCTGATGGCCCGGGAAGAACTGCGAGTAAGTGCGCTCGGCCCAGTCCATCAGTTCGGTGGCGGTGGGTGTCTGCGGCGCGGCCAGCGCCTGCGGCGCCGCCAGCACGGTGGCCATGACAGCCGGCACAAGCCGACAGGGCAGTCTCATCGATCGCATGGGGTTGTCCTTCATCGTGGCCACTCGCCGCTCAGCCTGGCACCGCGCATCGTACAGGCCGAGCGCTACCGCGCCGCAATTCCCGACCGAACTGCCCGCCGCAGGAAACTTTGCAAAGATGCGCGCCCGGGCCCGCGGGGTGCCCCGTAGAGACGGGCGCCTTCGTGCACATCAAAGCCAAGGTTCGCCTACTGAGCACCCAGGGCGCAGACTTTGGTCTGAGTTCCTCGCCGCGCTGCCCGACTGGATCATCGGGCGCCAAGGCATCGCGCGCCGCAGCCTCGGACTGGTGATGGCCGAGTTCAACGGCGTTCACGCCCGAAGGCCCACAGCCCTGCGTGCGCCCCTACACAAACCACGACCACTACCGGCAGGTCTGCTTAGACACCCAAATGGCCGTTGTTTCCACCTTCGGTGCCGCCGGCTACCCCGTGCCCGAGGCACCGATCGCGCCGCGCAACCGCTGACGAGCCGAACCCGGCTGCTCAGGAAGTGGCGCCGATGGTCAGCGCCGCCAGCCGCGGCAGCACGCGGCAGGCGTTGGCTCGGGTGATGCGCGCGGCGTCCTCGTCTGCCCAACCGCGCAGCGCTGCCAGTGTCCGGGCGATGCGCGGCAACTCGGCCGGTTCGTTGCGGCTGGTCTCGCCCTGCGCCCGTTGCTGCGCGGTCCGATACAGCCATTGCGGCGGGATGTCCGGGGCATCGGTCTCGAGCACCAGTGCCTCAGCGGGCAGATCGGTCGCCAGGCGGCGGATCTGCAGCGCACGCTCGAAGGTCATGGCGCCACCGAAGCCCAGGGCAAAGCCGCGCTCGACGAAGGCCATCGCCTGGGCCATGCTGCCGTTGAAGGCATGGGCGATGCCGCCGACGACCGGCACCTGCCGCAAACCCTTGAGCAGCGCGTCCGCGCTGCGGCGCACATGCAGGATCACCGGCAAGCCGGCGGCGCGCGCCAGTTCGAGCTGCCTCAGGTAGAAGTGCTGCTGTTGCGCGACATCCAGCCCAGGCACGAACAGATCGATGCCGATCTCGCCGACCGCCACCAGTCGGGGATCGTCGGCATGCTCGTTCAGCGCGCAGGCGAGTCGCGCCAGGTCGTCCGCGCCGGCGGCGCCCACATACAGGGGGTGGATGCCCAGCGCATAGGCCAGGCGATGCCGATGGGCCAGCGACCGCACACGATCGAGCCCCGCTGCATCGACGGCAGGCAGCACCATCATGGCGATGCGCGCCTCCCGTGCACGCGCCAAGACCTCGTCGCGGTCGGCATCGAACTCCGGCGCGTCGAGGTGGCAATGGGTGTCGATCCAGCCCGTCATCTGCAGCCGCCATCATGCCTGCTGCCGGGGCGGCCTGACCTTCGGCCATCGCCGCTGCGGGCGCACGCGCGCACACTGTGCGCCAAACCCCCTGCACGAACCCCTCCCATGGCCGACCCGCTGCGATCGACAAACTGGACCGACCTGCGTTGCGACCCCCGCGCGCCTGCCGGGAGTGGCGGCCCGGGCGGGTTCCGTCGCGCAGGTCCCTGGCGCGACCCCTGGTTCGACGGCACGTTT
>JAKLLB010000166.1 GCA_023150345.1 Aquabacterium sp. | reverse complement strand
GCCCGTAGACCAGGTACGACAGCAGCAGGTCGGCCACGTACACCAGCATCAGGCTGACGAGGATTTCGCTGGCATTGAAGCGGTCGCGCAGCAGTGCCACCAGTGCCGCCCAGGCCATTCCGCCCAGCATGCCGGCTGCGAGGATGGCCAACACGATGGTGCGGCTGGTGCCTGGGCCAGCCTGCATGGCCACGCCGGCGGCGCACACCGCACCCAGCACGAACTGGCCCTCGGCGCCGATGTTCCAGACGTTGGACCGGTAGCACACCGCCAGCCCGAGCGCGATCAGCGCCAGCGGCGTGGCCTTGATCGCCAGTTCGGACCACGCATAGGCGCTGCGCATCGGCTCGACGAAGAACATCTGCAGACCGCGCAGCGGATCCTTGCCCAGAAGCAGGAACAGCACCACGCCGAGCGCGACCGTCAGCGCCAGCGCGATCAACGGCGACAGCAGCGCCATCACCGGTGAGGCCTGGCCCCGGGGCTCAAGCCGCAGCATGTGCGTGCTCCTGCGCCGGGCCGCCAGGCCACAGACCCGACATCCACTGTCCTATCGTCTCGACCGAGGCCTCGGACGTGGCGACCGACGGTGACAGCCGGCCGCGGGCGATCACATGCAGCCGGTCGGTGAGCTCGAACAGCTCGTCGAGCTCCTCGCTGACCACGACAATGGCGCAGCCCTGGTCGCGCAGGCGCAGCAGCTCGGCCCGAATTTGCGCGGCGGCGCCCACGTCCACGCCCCAGGTCGGCTGCGAGACCAGCAGCACGCGCGGGCCGGCATCGATTTCCCGTCCGACGATGAACTTCTGCAGGTTGCCGCCGGACAGGCTGCGCGCCAGCGCATCGGCGCCACTCGCCTTGACCTGGAAGCGCGCAATCAGCGCTTGCGCCATGGTTCGCATGCGGCGCCGGTGCAGCCAGCCGCCGCGGCCCAGCGCCTCGGCGCGCGTGAGCAGGGTGTTATCGGCCAAGCTGAGCGTGGGCACCGCACCGCGCCCCAAGCGCTCTTCGGGCACCGCATGCAGCCCGAGCTGGCGGCGCTGGCGCGGCGAGGTTCCGGCGAGGTCGTGGCCGAGCAGGTGCAACGCCCCGGGCATGCCGCGCGGGTCTTCGCCCGACAACACCGCCATCAGCTCCTGCTGACCGTTGCCCGAAACGCCAGCGATGCCGACGACCTCGCCGGCATGTACCGCCAGGTCGACATGCTCGAGGTCGCGTCCGAACGCACTGGCCGCCGGCAGCGTCAGCGCGCGAACTTGCAGCGCCAGGGAGCCGGGCTGCGCAGGCCGGCGCTGCAGCGGCGGCGGCTCGGCGCCGATCATCAGGCGCGACAGGCTGGCGTGGGTCTCGCTTGCGGGATCGACCTCGCCGGTGACGCGCCCGCCGCGCAGCACGGTGCAGTGGTGGCACAGCTCGCGGATCTCGTCGAGCTTGTGGCTGATGTACAGGATGGCGCAGCCTTCGGCGGCAAGCTGGCGCAGGGTGACGAACAGCGACTGCACCGCCTGCGGCGTGAGCACCGAGGTGGGTTCGTCGAGGATGAGCAGCTGCGGGCGCGTCATCAGGGCACGCACGATCTCCACGCGCTGGCGCTCGCCCACCGACAGCGTGTGCACCGGGCGCTGCGGCTGCACCTCGAGCCGGTATTCGCGCGACACGCGCTGCACCGCTTCGGTCACCTCAGCCAGCGTGGCGCGGTCGTCCAGGCCCAGCCACACGTTCTCGGCCACGGTGAGGGTGTCGAACAGCGAGAAGTGCTGGAACACCATGGCGATGCCCAGCGCACGGGCCTGGTGCGGGCTCGCGATACGCACCGGTTGGCCGTTCCAGAGGATCTCGCCTTCGTCGGGCTGCACCGAGCCGTAGACGATCTTCATCAGCGTCGACTTGCCGGCGCCGTTCTCGCCGAGCACGGCATGGATCTGCCCCGGCTGCACCTGCAGGCTGATGTCGTCGTTGGCGCGCACGGCCGGGTACTGCTTGCCGATGCCGCGCAGTTCCAGGCGCGGGGCCTCACCGGGTTGAGCGGCTTTCGGGGCATCGGGGTGGGTGAGCGGCATCATTGGCGGGCTCTATCCTGCCATGCGTTGGAACAGGGCTTTGCCGGCTACACGGCACTCGACGAGGTTGCGCTCGTCGCCCAGCATCAGCCAAGCGAACACGCGCTCGTGCAAGCCACGCGCCAGGGCGTCGCGGCGCTTCGCCACCGGGCCGCACGCCCAGTCCCAGATCGTCACGTCGGCGACCGCGCCTGGTTCCAGCGTCCCGATCTCGCCGCCGAGCTCCAAGGCCTGGGCGGCGCCTCTGGTGGCCGCGTGCAGCAGGGCCCAGGCCGACAGCCGCAGGCCCGCCAGCGCCTGCACCTTGTAGCCATCGGCCAGCGTGCGCAGCATCGACAGGCTGGTGCCGCCGCCCACATCGCTGGCCAGGCTCACCGCCACGCCGGAGGCGCGTGCGGCGCGCCAATCGAACAAGCCGCTGCCCAGGAACAGGTTCGACGACGGGCAGAACGCGATGTGCGCCCCGGCCGCGGCCAGACTGCGGCGATCGTCGTCGTCCAGCCAGATGCCGTGGGCCAGCACCGAGCGCGGTCCGAGCAGGCCGTGGCGGGCATACACATCGAGGTAGCTGCGGGCGTCGGGGAAGAGCTGACGCACCCAGCGCACCTCCTCGACGTTCTCGGCGACATGCGTCTGCAGGTAGGCACCCGGGGTCTCGGCCAGCAGCCGGCCGGCCATCGCCAGCTGGGCGTCGCTGCTGGTAGCGGCAAAGCGCGGCGTCACCGCATAGGCCAGGCGGCCGCGGCCGTGCCAACGCTGCACCAGTGCACGGCAATCGGCCAGCGCGGTGTCGACGTCGTCGCACAGGTCGGGCGGCGCATGGCGGTCCATCAGCACCTTGCCGGTGAGCACGCGCATGCCGCGCGCAAGGGCGCCTTCGAACAACGCATCGGCCGAGCCTGCATGCACGGTGGCGAACACCGCCGCCGCGGTGGTGCCATGGGCCAGCAGAGCATCGAGAAAGTCGTTGGCGCAGCGTGCCGCCTCGGCCCCATCGGCCAGCCTCGCTTCGGCCGGGAAGGTGTAGGTCTGCAGCCAATCGAGCAACTGCGTGCCCCACGAGGCGATGACGTCGAGTTGCGGCGCGTGCACGTGGCTGTCGATGAAGCCGGGCAGCAGCAGTCGGCCGCGGTGGTCGATGCGCTGCCAGTCGTCGCCCGGGGCCTCGGGCTGCACGGCGACGATGCGCCCGTCCTCGCCGATGAGCAGCCAGTGGTCGGCGCGCCAGCGCACGCCGCAGGCGGCCGGGTCGTCCAGGCCGGGGTCGGCGGTGAAGTCGAGCAGGTCGGCGTGGATCGCGGTCTTCATGGATGACGCGTTGCGGGCGCGAGTCGCGGCAGTGGACGCGGTATAAGTGCCATCCTATCCATGCGGACCCATTGCAACCCCCTTCGACCCACCCGGGTATGCCCGCAGCCAGCCTCGCCGTGACCGAGCTCCACTCAACCGACTCCTGGGCCCACGACCCGTTGCGCGCCACCGCCGAGGCCTGGCTGGCGGCAGGGCGTGCGGCACAGCTGGTGCAGGTGCTGAGCTCGCGCGGCTCGGTGCCGCGCGAGGCTGGCACCCGCATGCTGGTGGCAGCCGATGCGGTGGCGGGCACCATCGGCGGCGGGCACTTGGAGTGGCAAGCCATCGCGCAAGCACGCGAACGTCTGCGCCGCGGGCGTGCGGAACCCGACGACCGCGACATCATCCTCGGCCCCACGCTGGGCCAGTGCT
>JAKLLB010000165.1:332-3918 GCA_023150345.1 Aquabacterium sp. | reverse complement strand
CGACCACCTGTTTCTCGTGGTGAACGCGGCGTGCAAGGAAGCGGACCAACGGCACCTGGTCACCCACATCGGGCACCGCTGCACGATGGTGCCGCTGCCTGAGCGGGCCCTGCTGGCGCTGCAAGGACCCGCAGCCGTGAAGGCGTTGGCGCAACTCGACGCGGGTGTGGCAGACCTCACCTTCATGACCGGTGGCGACTTCACCTTGGCCGGTGCGTCGTGCTTCGTCACGCGATCGGGCTATACCGGCGAAGACGGCTTCGAGATTTCGGTACCGGCCGACGCGGCCGAACGCCTGGCTCGCGCCCTGCTGGCGCTGCCGGACGTCAAGCCCGCCGGGCTCGGTGCGCGCGACACGCTGCGGCTGGAGGCAGGCCTTTGCCTTTACGGCCACGACATCAACGAGAACACCACTCCGGTCGAGGCCGGGCTCACCTGGGCGATCCAGAAGGTGCGCCGTCCCGGTGGCGCGCGCGCCGGCGGCTACCCAGGTGCCGCGGTGATCGAGTCGCAGCTGGCACTGGGCCCCAAGATCAAGCGGGTGGGCCTGGCAGGCCTCGAGAAAGTGCCGGTGCGCGAGGGCGCGCCCATCGTCGACGCGCAGGGCCACAAGCTCGGGCATGTCACCAGCGGCACGCTGGGCCCCACCGTATTCGAGCCGGTGGCCATGGCCTACCTGGCCGCCAACCACGCCATCGCGCACCACGAGGTCTATGCCGAGGTGCGTGGCAAGCGCCTGCCGATGCGCGTGGCGCCGATGCCGTTCACGCCCCATCGCTACCACCGCTGACCTTCCCCCCAGTCGTCACATCCCCATCGCACTCGGAGCCCTTCCCATGACCACCATGTTCACCCCCGACCACGAATGGATCAACATCGAGGACCACGAGGCGGCGGTCGTCGGCATCACGCTGCACGCGCAGGACGCGCTGGGCGACGTGGTGTTCGTCGACTTGCCGGAAGCGGGCCGCACCTACAAAAAGGGTGAAGTTGCAGGCGTGGTGGAGTCGGTGAAAGCGGCGGCCGACATCTACATGCCGGTGGACGGCGAAATCGTGGAGGTCAACGAGGCGCTGCGGGCCGACCCTGCACTGGCCAACCGCGACCCGATGGGCGAAGGCTGGTTCTTCAAGGTGCATGTCACCGACATGGGCCAGTTCGACCAACTGATGGATCCACCGGCGTACGACGCCCTGCTCAAGACGCTCTGACCCCGGAGCTGCCGGGCAGTTCCGCACCGGCCGTATGTTTGGGGAGTGCACGGGTCGCAGGCGCCTGGGCGCCAGCACTACCCCCCATCGAACCTCCCATCACGCGCGGCGAACGACCTGGCGCCTGGCGACCAGCCAGCGCCCGCGCCCTGCGCCCTCCCCCTGCCTGACCTTGCCATGACCGACCTGTCCCGCCCTGACCTGGCTCACCTGGAAACCGCCGGCGAGTTCGTCGACCGCCACATCGGCCCCGATTCCACCGACGAGCAGCACATGCTGGCGACGATCGGCGCCGCTTCGCGCGCCGCGCTGATCGACGCGCTGGTACCGGGCAACATCCGGCGCGCCGCTGCGATGGACCTTCCGCCGCCGGTGGGCGAGGCGCAGGCGCTCGACGAACTGCGCAGCATCGCCAAGCGCAACAAGCGGCTGCGCAGCTTCATCGGCCAGGGCTACCACGGCACCCACACGCCGCCGGTCATCTTGCGCAACATCCTGGAGAACCCGGCCTGGTACACGGCATACACGCCGTACCAGGCCGAGATCTCCCAGGGCCGCCTCGAGGCGCTGGTGAACTTCCAGACCATGGTGTGCGACCTCACCGGCATGCCCATCGCCAATGCGTCGATGCTCGACGAAGCCACGGCGGCGGCAGAGGCCATGACGCTGGCCCGGCGCAGCGTGCGCGCCAAGGGCCAGGTGATGGTGGTCGCGGGCGATGTCCACCCGCAGATCCTCGACGTACTGCGCACGCGTGCGGCACCCCTGGGCCTGAGCCTGCGCGTGGCGGAATCGGCGCAGGACTGGCAAGCCGCTCTGGCCGCCGACGACTACTTCGCGGCGCTGGTGCAATACCCCGCCAGCAGTGGCTGGTTGAACGACTGGAGCGCCGATGCCCAGGCCGCGCATGACCGGCAGGCTGCGTTCATCGTCGCAGCCGATCTGCTGGCGCTGGCCCTGCTCAAGCCGCCCGGCGAGATGGGCGCCGACATCGTGGTGGGCACGACCCAGCGCCTGGGCATGCCCATGGGCGCGGGCGGCCCGCATGCGGCCTACATGGCCACGCGCGACGACTTCAAGCGCTCGATGCCCGGCCGTCTCGTCGGCGTGAGCGTGGATGCACACGGTGCACCGGCCTATCGCCTGGCGCTGCAAACCCGCGAGCAGCACATCCGGCGCGAGAAGGCCACCTCGAACATCTGCACGGCGCAGGTGCTGCCTGCAGTGGTGGCGAGCATGTATGCGGTCTACCACGGCCCGCAGGGCTTGTCGCGCATCGCCCAACGTGTTGCGCGATACCTGGGCGTTCTGTGCGCGGGACTGCGCCAATTGGGCGTCGACCTCGGCGCGACCCACCATCTGGAACGCGGCGCCTTCGACACGCTGTGCCTGCACACGGGCCGCGACACGGAACGACTGATGCAACGTGCGCTGGGACTGGGCGTCAACCTGCGACGCGCCTGGAACGAGTACCTGTGCATCACCCTCGACGAGACCACCACGCGCGAAGACCTCGCGCTTTTGTGGCGCGTGTTCGCAACGGACGGCCAGGCACTGCCCAGCGTCGATGCGCTGGCGGACACACCCGACCTGGTTCCGCCCGCGCTGCGCCGCACGAGCGCATTCCTCACGCATCCGGTGTTCAACACCCACCACAGCGAGACGGAGATGTTGCGCTACATCCGCGCATTGGCCGACAAGGACCTGGCGCTGGACCGCGCCATGATCCCGCTGGGCTCGTGCACGATGAAGCTCAACGCCACCAGCGAGATGATCCCCATCACCTGGCCCGAGTTCGCCGATGTGCACCCCTACGCGCCGGCCGATCAGCTCGAGGGCTATGCCATGCTCGAGCAGCAGCTGTGCCGCTGGCTGGCACAGGCCACGGGCTACGCCGCCGTCAGCCTGCAGCCCAACGCCGGCTCGCAGGGCGAGTACGCGGGCCTGCTGGCCATCCGGGCCTGGCACGCCTCGCGTGGCGATGCCGCGCGCGACATCTGCCTGATCCCGGAGTCGGCCCACGGCACCAACCCGGCCAGCGCCCAGATGGTGGGACTGCAGGTGGTGGCGGTGAAGTGCGATGCCCAGGGCAGCGTCGACCTCGACGATCTGCGCCGCAAGTGCGAACAGCATGCGGCACGGCTGGCGGCGGTGATGATCACCTATCCGTCCACCTACGGCGTGTTCGAGACCCGCGTGAAGGAGCTTTGCGCCATCGTCCACCAGCATGGGGGGCGCGTCTACGTCGACGGTGCCAACATGAACGCGCTGGTGGGCGTGGCTGCGCCCGGCCAGTTCGGAGGCGATGTGAGCCACCTGAACCTGCACAAGACCTTCTGCATCCCGCACGGAGGGGGCGGCCCTGGCGTGGGGCC
>JAKLLB010000165.1:0-322 GCA_023150345.1 Aquabacterium sp. | reverse complement strand
GCGCCCTTCCTGCCGGCTGCACCCGGGAGCGGCCAGGCCGGCGGCAGCGGGGGCGTCGGGCCGGTGTCGGCCGCGCCGCTGGGCAATGCAGCGGTGCTCCCCATCAGCTGGATGTACGTGCGCATGATGGGCGAGAGCGGCCTGCGCCGCGCGACGGAGACGGCCATCCTCGCGGCCAACTACGTCGCCGCGCGGCTGGCCGGCCACTACGACATCCACTACAGCAGCGAGGTGGCCACGTTGCGCGGGGGCGGCGTCGCACATGAGTGCATCCTCGACCTGCGTCCCCTGAAGGAAACCAGCGGCGTCAGTGCCGAAGACG